>SKSE01000052.1 GCA_007118135.1 Bacteroidales bacterium
AAGACCAGAAGTAATAAACCAAGTCCGACAATGGTTAAAAGCAGCATGTTCCTTTGCCATCTGAACCGATATAGTTCTTCTTTGCGTTGAGCATCAAAAATTTGTTCATTCAGATAATTTATGCTGCTTATAAGCCGATCATTAAATATTTGCTGATTAAGCTGATTATAATTCAGCAGATAGCTATAAGCATCATAATTATTGCCAAGCTGATAATAAATCTCAGATAGGGTTTTATAATTATCGCGTATTAACCAAAGCAGTTGAATCTGCAAACTTTTTTCCAGACTCTTACTAACATATTCGTAAGCTTGTTCAAGGTCTTCTTTTCGTTGAAAAGTAACACCCATATTTCTAAGAATAATGGATTCCAGACTTGCCAGGTATACTTCATCAAGCATACCAAGAGCAATATTGTAATACTCAAGTGCCTGGTCAAAGTCACCCCTTTCCCGATAAACATTTCCAATGTTATTATTAAGTGATGTAATATTCTGCATATCATTATTCTGTATAGCCAATTCCAAAGCAGTAAGGTAATAATCGTGAGCTGTATTTATATTACCTTCAAACCAAAAGATGTTTCCAATATATGTATAGGCAAGAATTGTCTGATAGGTATCATTGAATTGCAGAGCATTTTCAAGGGCTTGCCTGTAGTAATTCATTGCGTTTTCGGTATCTCCCAGATTACTGTAAATCAGTCCGAGATAATTTGATGTAAGTGATATCAGTTTTTCATGACCATCAGACAAAACTTTCTGATGAGCAGCATGAGTAATTCTCATTGCTTCATACATATCTCCCCTATATCTGTAAATAGCGCCTATAAAGCATTTAGACTTCACTTCAAGATCAATATTTTCGGTTTCTTTACCATATAACTGCAAAGTATCAAAATACTGAAGCGCATAATCAAAATTACCTTGCTGAAAAAATAATTCGGCCATATTGAACATGGCTCTCATTTTAAAGTCCGGATTTTCCAAACCCTTTGCATATTCAAAAGCTGTAAGGGCAAAATCAAGGCGGGCCGTGTGTGACCATCTTACGCGATCACCAGATTTTTCAATTAAATCATTAATAAGTGATTCCTTTTGATTTTCCGTTAACCCATTTCCCGGTATTTCCTGTGATAGAGTCCGGGGAATCAATATAAATAAGAAAATCAAAAAATGTAAAAAAAATAATCTTACTGGGAAAAGTACCATTCAAATCTGCATTAGAAATAATTGTGAAAAATACAAAAAATCAGCTAATAATTGACAATTTAGAAAGGCTTTAGATGGAATTCACCTATTTATTTCCTTATTTCAGAAAAGTTTAGACCTTTTCCTGAAAAAAGACATCAATATTTTTTCAAAACCTGCACGAATATCCGCTGGAACAAAATCAATCTGATATTGCATACATTTTAACTTGAGTTCGTTATGAAAGCCGGCAAGGGCCTCTTTATATCTTTCCTTGATTTGAGATGGATTAAGCTTCATTTCCCTGCCAGTTTCCATGTCGATAAAACGGTAGGGTCGACTCTGATAATCAAGCTCAAATTCTTTGTTTTTATCAAATACATGAAAAAGCACAACTTCATGCTTATTATGCCTGAGATGTTGCAGAGCATTAAAAACTTCCGAGGGGTCAGAAGTATTTTCCATCATATCGCTGAATATGATTACCAAAGACCTTTTATGAATTTTATCAGCAATCTCATGTAAAATTTTTGAAGGATTGGATTTTTGATTCAGCACATCATCATCTGGTGATAAAACATTCTCCAAATGACTGAATAATAATTTATTATGTGTAATACTGGAGCGAGCCTGAGTGTGTACATGTAAATGATCGGTAAAAAGACTTAGCCCCACTGCGTCGCGCTGCTTTTTCAGCAAATAAATCAGAGATGCCGCTGCCTGAGCAGTAAACTCAATTTTTGAAGCAGTGTCATCTGAATTTTTGTAGACCGGAAAATACATTGAAGAAGAATTATCAATTACCAATTGACAACGAAGGTTGGTTTCTTCTTCAAACTTCTTTACAAAAAGCTTTTCGGTTCTTCCGTATAGTTTCCAGTCGATATTCCTGGTTGATTCTCCCGGATTATATATTCGATGTTCAGCAAATTCAACAGAAAAACCATGAAAAGGGCTTTTATGAAGACCCGTAATAAACCCTTCAACTACTTGCCTGGCAAGAAATTCAAGGTTTTCAAACTTTTTGTAGCGGGATTGTTCAAAACTAACGCTCACTTTTTTCTTATTTGGATTGAAGAAAAAAGGGTGTCTAAAACTTCAGACACCCCCGTAATCTTTTTCTAAAAAAAACTATTTCATCAGATTTTCAATTTTAGCTGTCAGAACAGACTTGGGAACTGCCCCTACTTGTTTGTCAGCAACTTCCCCATCTTTAAAAAATAAGATGGTTGGAATATTACGAATGCCATACCGTGTTGCCACACCGGGGTTGCTGTCAACATCAAGTTTTCCTACAACGGCTTTTCCGTCGTACTCTATAGCTATTTCAGATACTATTGGAGCTACCATGCGGCATGGGCCACACCATTCTGCCCAAAAATCAACAAGTACAGGCTTGTCTGATTTGAGGACCATTTCATCAAAGTTGCTATCAGTCAGTTCTAGTGCCATAATTTTATTTTTTGAGTTTTATATTTCTTGTTTTGCTTACAAAAATATAATTTTTATTGGTTTTGCATGAAGTAAAATTTTGAATTAAATCCTGTTAACGTAATCATTCTCTTTATTAATTCAACTTATAGGTAAAATCATGCTTTTTTAATAGTGTATTAAGAAACCCAACAGGTTCAATTTTAATCTTTCGTGATAACATATCAACACTGATTTTCTCAATATCATCACGTAATTTGATCTTTAGCCTGCAATTTCCTTTGTGTTCGGTAATATTTGTTTTCAGAAAGTCAAGAAATTCAGAATTGATTTCAGATAAAGGAATTTCCAACAACAGGTCAGAAACTTTTTTTTCAGCCAGATCACTCAGTAGCATCATGGATTTGACTTTTACTTCCAACTGATCTGAATTATTATAACGCGGCTGTATTATCGCTTTTACAAAAACAAAGTTATCCTTCTCTAAAAAATACTTTACCTTAAGATAATCTTCCGAAAACAGCGCCAGCTGTATAGAATCATTATAATCTTCAATTACAAAACTACCAAAAGGCTTACCGTTTTTGGTATATTTATGTTGGCTTGACATGATTATACCGGCAAATGACACTTCTCTCCCTTTGAGTTTTTCAAGCAATTTCAGGTCGGCAATGCTATGGCTGCAGAAGTTGTTAATATGAATTTTGAAATTGTCAAGTGGATGGCCCGAGATATACATGCCGGTTACATCTTTTTCTTTTTTCAGCATTTCCAATTTATCCCACCTTGGACAGTCGGGCATCTCAGGATCTGGAATTACATTATCATCAGCATCTCCGAATAGATTCATCTGCGATGAATTTTTCTGGTTTATTACCGAGTTGGTGTAGCGAATAAGCTTATCTATAAATGTTGGCCCGCCATCTTCATCGCTGTGAAAAAACTGAGCCCGATGCACATCTGTAAAACAATCAAATGCCCCTGCCATGGCCAGAGATTCGAGCACCCTTTTATTTACAGCTCTCAGGCTGATACGTTGCATAAAATCAAAAATGTTTTTAAAAGGGCCGTTTTCTTCTCTCTCAGAAACAATGACTTCAACAGCACCTTCTCCCACACCTTTAATGGCTCCCAATCCAAATCGTATCTCCCCTTTATCGTTTACCACAAAATTCAGTGCACTTTCATTAATATCTGGCCCAAGAACCGGGATATTCTGTCTGTGACACTCTTCCATAAAGGTGGTGATCTTTTTAATATCGCTGAAGTTATTAGTCAACACCGCAGCCATATATTCAGCAGGATAGTTGGCTTTGAGGTATGCAGTGCGGTAAGCTACTACAGAATAAGCTGCTGAGTGCGACCTGTTAAAACCATATTCGGCAAACCGCGCCATAACGTTGAATATCTCTTCAGCCTTTTTCTTGTTAACACCTTTTTTCACGGCTCCTTCTACAAATATGGATTGCTGGCGCTTCATCTCTTCAACCTTCTTTTTACCCATGGCACGCCGCAAAATGTCTGCAGCACCCAGTGAATAGCCTGCCATAATCTGAGCCGCCTGCATAATCTGCTCCTGGTAAACCATTATGCCGTGTGTAGGCTTCAGGATTTCTTCAAGCCATTCATGCGGATAAATTGTTTTATCAATACCATGCTTGCGATTAATAAAATCAGGAATAAAATCCATGGGACCCGGCCTGTATAGTGCATTCATGGCAATGAGGTCTTCAATATTATTAGGTTTTAGCTCGCGAAGGTATTTACGCATTCCATCCGACTCAAACTGGAATGTGCCAATGGTATCGCCTTTCTGGTAAAGCTTGAATGTTTTGGTATCTTCCAGAGGAATCTGCTCGGGATCAATTTCAATTCCATGTCGTGTATTGATGTTTTTCACTGCCTCCTTAATGATGGAAAGTGTTTTAAGCCCCAGGAAGTCCATCTTTAGCATTCCCACAGATTCAACAAACTTACCATCGTACTG
>SKSE01000313.1 GCA_007118135.1 Bacteroidales bacterium
AACAAAATTCTGTTGGCCCGTTGCTAATAATGTGGGCTGTGTCCGGATAAAAGTCCATGGCAATGGTAAGTTGTTCAGATGCACCGATGCATCCGTTTTCGTCTACTTCAACATGGTAGGTCCCCACGGTTTCCGGACTAAACCAGGAACTTATCTGGCCTGGTATTACCTCTCCATCTTTGTACCAGGTATAGTTGTTATATCCGTATGAAGTCCAAAGACTTGGCAAATGCTGTCCTTCACACAAATTGATTGTTCCTGAATGCTCAATAACCAGCTGTGGGCATTGCTCCGGTAACTCAACAAGAATACCGTAGTCACCATATGCCCCGTTTTCTCCATCAACAACAATAAAATATTCCACACCACCATAAACATGAACCTCCTGACTAACTATGGTATCATATATCTGTTGCATCCAGAAACTGGATTTATAGGTAAATTCATTGCAAAGCGGCAGCAGGAAAGCCGGCATTCTTCCCGGCGATTTCTTCACGTAGGTAACGTTAGCTATACCACTGTAAGGCGAATTAAAAGAATGAATTACTTCGGGGCCGGTCATATTGGTGCCACTCCAGTAATTCTCAATATTGTTTACACCGTCATTAAGTGTATTTCCCCAATGCCATACACCATCTTCGAGAGCAATGGCTGAGTTGCAATCCATCTCACCATAGGCAGGAACCATCATCATTAAAAAGCCGAAATTGTCGGGGTCTGATTCAGGCACTTCGTTTAATCTGTCAACTACAAAGGCTATATAGTAGTTTCCAGGGGTTAGTCCGGCAGGTATATTTAAAGTTGTGGAAATATCTGTATGTTCACCCGGATTTAATGCTGATACCAAATCACTTCCCAGGTAAATATCGGTATCAAAATCAAACTGATCGTTTACTGATAAAAAGTATTCTATGGAGCATGCATCTGCTGCTGTACTTCCTATATTTCTTACTTTCGAGCTAAAAGTAACATTCGGTGTTTCCGATTCAATAAACTGATGCGATGATTTAACATTCTCAATAATAAGATCGGCATCTGCAGTGGGGCATATCAGTTCAATGGTAAACTGGGGTTCGGCACCGTTTACACCTTCTACTGCAAGATAATAGTTGCCGGGTTCCATATTATCCCTTATGAATCCGTTGGTGCCATGAGTAATCAAAGAGTCAGGATGTGGATGACTTAACAGGAAAGTATTTACATCACCTCCGGCATTGTCAGAGATTTTAATTCTCACTCTTCCCTGGTTGCTGATGGTAAAATGATAAACCAGTTCTTTGCCGACGGCTGCAGGCCAGGTGTTTTTGTAATAGTTTACATAATCTGTGCCTGTTGAAATATCTGCCGGTAATGGTGTTCCGCAGGGCAATTCAATGGATGATGATACATCAAGTCCTGTAAATAATCCCTTGGGTATGAGACCCACAATAGCTTGCTGATTGTTTGTAAAGTTCATGCCTCCCGGATTAAGTGCACTCAGGTAAAAGTATCCATCAAGGTAGCCTCCCCATCCCCAGTTTACATGATAATGGTTGGTATTTTGAAAGCCGTCAATAACGAAAGCATGTCCGCCACTGCCAAAGCCGGCATAGTACATAGGTCTGCCATTATCAAGTTCATTTTTAAGGATCCGGTTCCAGGCGGCTTCTGAGTAACTATTTTTTCCAATCAGAAGCATGTTGGTGTAATCAAAGAAGTTTCTCCAGGCATTTACCACCGAAAATGAGTAAGCCCCGGAACCCGAAGGAGAGTACATCATATTTACCGCTACGCCACAGTGATAGATTAGCTCCGCAACAGCTGTATTGCTGCTATTATTGGGCATAGCATCATAATTATATATTGTATTTTCAAAATCAGCGCAAAGTTCTCCGTAAGTGTTATGTGTATAGCAATGGCTTCCGGTTCCGGATACAGGATGTTCAAGATGTCGCATTACCTGTGCCATGGCTGTTGCCACACAACCGGCATATACTTTTCCGCACGGTCCGGCAGGATCAGGTGGACAAAGTGCATTATATCCACAACCCTGGTTCCAGGTGGTTGCCAACAGGGGTGAAATATTTTTTGCGGAATGAAAACCTATCGGCTTTCCGTCCAGTAATTTTTCCCATAGCAGCAAAGTTTCAGAAGATTTATCCAGTTGATTCCTGATGATGTATTCAATCTGTAAATTATAATTTTCAACCAGTTCTTTGAAAGCCGGCGACCAGCTTTCTTCGTCTTTGGGTATGTTTCCGGTTTCTGAAAAAGCCAGGATGGGATGGGCCCGTTCATCAGCTGAAATCATAACAAACCCGCCTGTGTTATGATTGAAAATATACCAGAAGGGTTGTTCTCCGGATGAATCTGACCGGATAGTTTCTGAAAAGGAGATATTTTCAACGGGTATTGATTTGTATTCTGCCAGAATATTTTCAGCTATCTGGCCGGCCGTTTCAATGCTAACGTGCTGGGAGTGAATTAATTTGCTGCTCAAAATGAGCAATGCAAATAGTAAATAAGTTCTCATAACAGTTTCAGCTTTGTGGAGAAAAGATTGCAAATAAAAATACTGCTTTGCAAAGCTGAAACTTTCCGTAGGATTACGCGGGTAAAATGGCTTAATAAGGAATTATCCGATCACCCCTGATCCCACTACCTCATCATCATAATACCATGCGGCAAACTGCCCTGCGGCAATGCCTCGCTGCAACTGGTCAAAAAGGATGTAAAGTCCGTTTTCGCGCATGATAAGCGTTGCATCCTGCAGTTCCTGGCGATAGCGGATGCGGGCCCGGCACTTATGGATTTGTCCGGGTTGGAGTTTCAGATCGGGACGGATCCAGTGTATTTCTTCTTTTGCGATGAAGAGACCTTTGCGATTCAGACCGGGATGGTCGTGTCCCTGACCCACATAAACAATATTCTTGTCGACGTCGGTTCCTATAACAAAGAGGGGTAGGGCTTTCCCTCCGATATTCAAACCCTTGCGCTGACCAATGGTAAAATAATGTGCTCCGCGGTGCTCGCCTGCAACAGTGCCTTGCATTATGCTGAAGTCAAAGGCTTTGCATGCTTCTGTCAGCCACTCGTCATCATCTGAAATTTTTGCGACCAAAGAATGGTACTGTAACAGCAATGGGTCAATGGTATCAATTTCAATCACTTTACCGGTTTTAGGTGCCAGTTTTTGCTGCAGGAAAGTGGGAAGGTCAACCTTTCCCACAAAACAGATTCCCTGTGAATCTTTTTTGGTAGCAGATGCCAGTCCCAGTTCTGCAGCAATCCTTCGTACTTCAGGTTTTTCAATATCGCCAATTGGGAAAAGTACATTGCTCAGTTGCTGTTGTGAAAGCTGACAAAGGAAGTAGGATTGGTCCTTGTTGGGGTCTTTTCCGGCCAATAAACGGGTAAGTTCTCCCATTTCGGTTTGTACCTTTTCGGTGCGGGCATAATGGCCGGTGGCGATAAAATCAGCATTGAATTTTGCTGCCGCTTCGTGAAAAACATCAAACTTGATTTCGCGGTTGCACAATACATCGGGATTGGGTGTCCGGCCCTTTTCATACTCAGAAAACATGTATTCCACCACGCTGGCCTTGTATTTCTCAGTTGAATCCACCACTTCCAGGGGAATGCCAATCTTTCGGGCCACCAGTTGGGCCAGGATAATATCCTCTTCCCATGAACAATCGCCCGAAAGGGTTACGCTGCTGTCTTTCCAGTTGATCATAAACAGGGCAGTTACATCATATCCCTGCTCCTTGAGCAGCCACGCCGCAACACTGGAATCAACTCCGCCGGAAAGCCCGATGATTACTTTTTTTTGCATGGTGCAAAATTACGATTTTTTCAGGTTGCAGTTGATTTCAGGGATGCCATCCCTGAGTTTTATTACATTTTGTGAAGGTTGAATCTTCTCTGGAATTTAATAAGCACAAGGGATGGCATCCCTTTAAATTAGCAACCCATGAGTATTAATCCACAAAAGTAGCTTTGATAATCCTTTTGCATTCATGGATTTCATCGGATGATATCTTTCCCAATGTTTTAATAACCCTTTTTTTGTCGATGGTTCTGATCTGATCAATTGCTGCCCATCCGGTTGTAATATTGAATCTGATTTTTAATCTGGTGGGCCATTGTCTGCTCTTTGTGGTCATGGGAGCAATGGTGATTGTGCTAAGATTGAAATTGATTTCATTGGGAGATATCACAAGACAGGGTCTGGTTTTTTTAATTTCACTTCCCTGACTCGGATCCAGGTTCACCAGGACTATATCATACTGATTGGTTTTCATCATTCAAAGTCTTCGTCTTCAAATATATCATCAATGAGTAAATCATCGTCACCTGTTTCATGCATTTCTTTAAAGGCTTCAGACCAACCTTTTCTGGGTGTCTCAACAGGACGGATAATGATTTGCTCTTCTTCAAGAACCAGTTCTACTTTGTCCTTAATGCTATATTTCTCAAGAACTGACTTTGGTAGTCTCAACCCTTTTGAGTTGCCTATTTTAATAATGGGTGCTTCCATAATGCAAATATTGTAATTACAAAGTTATTACATTTTTATTTAATCAGGGATGACATCCCTGAAATTTATT
>SKSE01000020.1 GCA_007118135.1 Bacteroidales bacterium
AAGCTGGCTGGTGTAGTAATTGTAAGTACACCTCAACAGGTGGCACTTGCTGATGCAAAAAAAGCTGTTTCCATGTTTGAAAATAACAATATCAAGGTTAAAGTACTGGGTATGATTGAAAATATGTCATGGTTTACTCCGGCTGAATTACCTGAAAATAAATATTTCATCTATGGTAAAGATGGTTGTAAAAATCTTGCAAAGGAAATGCATGTTCCCTTTCTCGGGCAAATTCCTTTAGTGCAAAGTGTTTGCGAATCAGGAGATTCAGGTAAGCCAGCAGTACTTGACGAAGATAATCCTGCGGTTCGTTATTTTGTAAAAGCCGCTGAAATGCTTGCACGTGAAATATCCGTAGAGAATGCAATAACAATGTAAATTTAAATTCATAAAATTATATTCACCCTCTAATTATTTATTCGTATGTCTAATACACAGAATGCAGAGTTAATCAGAAAAGTAGAAAACGTAATTGACCAAATCAGGCCTTACTTACAGGCCGATGGTGGTAATATTCGTTTTGTTGAACTCACAGATGATTATATAGTAAATGTTGAATTACTTGGTGCCTGCGGTTCATGCCCTATGAGCACAATGACGCTGAAGCAAGGAGTTGAACAGGCCATGAAAAAGGCTATTCCGGAAATCAAATCTGTTGAGGCTATCAATGTGAATGTACATTGAAACAGATCATTAAATGAATAAATCTGACCTAAACCTGAAACTCACTTGAGTTTCGGGTTTTTTTATCAATGCAATTAAAGGTTTTTTTCCGGAAAAACAGGTAGAAATCACAGGGTAGTGACTAAGGGGATCTCTTAGGTTTCAGGTTTACAAGTGCTTTATCTTTAGCCCTGATGTAAACCAACACCACAAGTAAAATGAAAAAACTTTTTTTATCGTTATCACTCCCTGTTTTTATTCTTTTTTTCTCCGTCCAGGTTTCCAAAGCACAAAACAGCACAACTGATTTTCTGCAATTTGGTACAGATAATGCAGGTAAGTTAAGTAGTTTATACCTGGGACCATTGGGCCAGTCACTGGGCAACAACATGAATAACGGCTGGTATAACACAGCCCAGGCACACAGATTGGGTAGATTCGATTTCAGAATCGGTTTTCCCGCAACCCTTGTGAGTGAGCCTGCCAGGATGTTCAGATTTGTAGAATCGGACTTTGAGGGCATGTCACTGGTTAATCCGGCAGATGATAATGCACCAAGTATTTTTGGTAACAATGAATCAGGGCCGCTTGTTTCCTTTGCAGGAGAAGAATTTGCGCTGCCTCCGGGAACAGGTATCAACTTCTTTCCTGTTTTACCTCCTTCATTGCAATTAAATCTGGGCGTTTCATTTGATACTGAGTTAATGTTCAGGTATCTGCCAAATATTAATGTATCTGATTTCAGCACCCGAATGATTGGATTCGGAATTAAACATGGTATAAAGCAACATATTCCCGGGATATCACTTTTACCTTTTGACTTATCAGTAATTGTGGCATATTCCCGTTTTCAGGCAGATTACGGATTAAATTACAACCCTGAAAACAATTCCCAGATAGATACCGACGAACAAAAAATGGAAATCAATGCCACTGCTTTCAATGCCAATCTTATCATATCGAAAAAGCTGTCGGTTATAACATTTTTCGGTGGATTCAGATATATGACTTCCAATACAGGTATATTAATGGCAGGTACCTATCCTGTGGCCGCTAATGGTGCCTCTACAGGTGAAATATTAACCAACCCGGTTAACATTAACATGAATGGAGGACATGTAGGTCTGAATGGTGGATTCCGTTTAAAACTGGGTTTTCTGAGTATGTTTGCTGATGCAACTCTGGCAAGATATTCCAGTGTGAATGTGGGAATGAGTATGGGATTTCACAACTAACAGTAAACAGGATTAACCCAGATATTTTGCCGCAATGGGCATTTTACGGCCCATGCCGAAGGCCTTTGATGAGACTCTGAGTATCGGAGGTGTCTGATACCTTTTGTACTCACTCGTGTTAACCAGTTTTAATACCCTGTCAACAAGCGGTTTTTCAAATCCCATTTTTATAAGTTCATCCGGGCCTTTTCTGCATTCAATATATTGAAACAGTACCCTGTCAAGTATATCATATTCAGGTAGAGAATCAGAGTCTTTTTGATCGGGGCGAAGTTCTGCGCTGGGGGGTTTGATAATAGTATTTACCGGTATAATCTCCTTGTTGCGGTTTATATATTTTGCCAGGTCAAAGACTTCTGTTTTGTAAACATCACCCAGTACCGACAATCCACCGCACATATCACCGTAAAGTGTGCCATAACCAACGGCTGCTTCACTTTTATTCGAGGTATTTAATAAAATATATCCAAACTTATTTGACATAGCCATCAAATAAATGGCCCGTGTCCGGGATTGGATATTCTCTTCAGTAATGTCGAAAGGTAAATCCTGAAAAAGTGGTTGTAGATTTTTTTCAAAGGCTGAATTGGTGTCACTGATATTTATAGTTTGATAAGGTGAACCCAGGTTCTTTGCAAGGTCTTCGGCATCTTTAACCGAGTGGTCCGAACTGAATGGCCCGGGCATAAGAACACCTGTAACATTTTCTGCTCCCAGTGCATCAGCAGCAATAACCATTGTAACAGCCGAATCAATGCCTCCACTTAACCCCAGTATCGCTTTTTTAAAGCCCATTTTACGGAAATAATCCTGGATACCTAAAACCAATGCATCATAAATATTGGCAGCTTTTCTATCTGAATCAATTTCCGAAGAAGGAATATCTCCCCGTTTACTGAAAACTTCCTCCAATGAAATAATACTAAAGTCTTCAGAGAAGGATTTCATTTCATGAACTATTTCTCCGTGTTGATTGATTGCCATTGACTCCCCGTCAAAAATCAGTTCGGTTTGAGCACCTACCTGGTTTACATATAACATAGGGATTTTATAACGCCTGGTATTCTGGCTGAGCATATTTTTGCGCTCACCGCCATGATCCCATGCAAAGGGAGATGCAGCAATATTAATCATGAAATCAGCGCCTTTCTCAGCAAGCCGGTCCATAGGATTTTGAGTGTAAAGGGGGTTGTCGTATAGATTCCACAGGTCTTCGCAAATGGTTAGAGCAATTCTTTTTCCCTTGTAAGTAACGATGTTAAATTCGGTAGCTGGCTCGAAATACCGGTATTCGTCAAAAATATCGTAATTGGGAAGAAGACCCTTGCAGTAAATCTGCTTAATTTCTCCATCTTCAAGAAAAAAGGCAGCGTTATACAGTGGTTTGCCTTTGGGGTTTGAATTTCGGTGAGGTGCGCCGACAATGGCCGCAATGCCCCGGCAATGTGAAGCTATTTCATCAATGGCAAGGTAACATTTGTTTATATAATCATTAAACTCCAGAAAATCACCGGATGGATATCCACATACCGATAGTTCGGCAAAAACCACAAGATCGGCTTTTTTACTTTTACCTTCCTGAATGCCCTTGATTATCTTTTCAGTGTTAAAATCAAAGTTGCCAATGTGATAGTTATATTGTGCAAGTGCAATTCGCATATTATAGTTTTATGGATTTTCTTATACTCAATCCCAGTATAAAAAGATAGATAATAAATAGTGGAAACAGGGCAAAGAGTGCTCCTGTAAAACCACTGACAGTATATGCTGATGCCCAGATTATGAGTGCAAGCAAAATAAAAATGAAGGTTATGAAAACCTTGGTTCTTTTTACCTTTGAACTGAGACCGGGATATTTTTGGCCGCAAAAATCACAAACCACTTCATCGGGCGTTCGAAATGTAAGTTCGCTGAGATTTATGAGTTCGTTTTCGCAATTAAGGCAATCAAAGTATTTTGCAAAGGGATTCATAACCCTGGGTGATTTGTTAATCAGAACAATATCCCGAGTGTTACTTCAAGATAATTAGCTCTTGCATTCTTTTTTCTGTTCGACAAGCTGTCATTTCCCTTAAGAATGTTGGTGAAGCCATTGTTGAAAGTTATACCTCCAACCAGTGAAGTGTTGCCTCCCAGCGAGTATTCGGTTCCCGCACCAAGTATCATGGAAACCCGCATCAGCGGAATTTCATCATTTATATCTATATCATTCCGGGAAAAACTTGAGCCATCCTGAGCATAAAACCGGTCATCAGCGGTAGCTTTGATATTGATTGCCCCTCCAAACCCAAACTTTGCATAATAGGTATTGTAACCAATTTCTCTTGTTTTCATTTTAAGTGTGAAGGGAATTTCAAGATGTTGTAATTTATATACCCTTTCCTTTTCACGAAAAATCTGATTATCGACTATTTCCTCAATGGGGAAACTTAATTTCCCTCCCATATAGGATATGTGCACCCCGGTTGCAAAGCCATATTGTTCGGCCATTAAAAACTCGGCAAGCAGACCATAGGAAAAACCCAGACGTATTCCTTCACGCTCGTAGTCTTCTGTATTGGGCTTCAACCAGGCAAGTGATGGTGATGCTTTAAGACCAAGACGAAAGGTTTGAATATCCAGTGATTGTGCTGTAAGTGCTGATGCTATGACTAAAAGTGAAAATGATAATGCAATTTTTTTCATAATT
>SKSE01000163.1 GCA_007118135.1 Bacteroidales bacterium
CAACTCCTATATCTGTTGGAAACATTTTATTCTTTTCTGCACCTGTTATCTCTGTTTTAATCGTTTCTTCTATTTTATTGTTTTTAAGCAGCAGGTGGTTGTAGTTCCGCTTTGTTCCTTCACGGCTTTCTTTAACCACATATTCTCTTTTCTGAATAACAGAAATAGTTGGAGCATAAGTTGAAGGACGACCAATACCCAGTTCTTCGAGTTTTTTTACCAAACTTGCTTCGGTATATCTTGGTGGGTGCTTGGTAAATCTTTCCTGGGCCACAATCTCGTTCATTTTTAATGGCTGGTTTACCTTTAGGGGAGGTAGAATTCCTTCTGTGGTTTCTTCGTCATCATCATCGGTTGACTCAAGATAAACTTTTAAGAAACCGTCAAATTTAAGAACTTCACCTGATGCAGTAAATTTTTCGTCGGTTGTAGAAATATCAATGGTAACATTGGTTTTTTCGAGCTCGGCATCACTCATCTGCGAAGCAAGTGTACGTTTCCAGATAAGTTCGTAAAGCTTCCTTTCTGATTCATCAGCACCTGCCTGTGTGTTATTCATGTAAGTGGGCCTGATAGCTTCGTGTGCTTCCTGGGCACCCTTTGATTTGGAAGCGTATTTTCTTATTTTAATATATTCTTTTCCGAAATTTTTTCCGATTAATTCTTTTGCCATCCCTATGGCAGTATCAGAAAGATTAACCGAATCAGTTCTCATGTAAGTTATTTTACCAGATTCGTAAAGTTTTTGGGCAACCATCATGGTGCGCGAAACCGAAAAGCCAAGTTTTCTACTAGCTTCCTGCTGAAGCGTAGATGTGGTAAAAGGGGCTGCAGGTGACTTTTTTGCTGGTTTGGTTTCTACACTCTCTACTTTATAATTTGCAGATTTGCATTTCTCAAGAAATGCCAGTGCCTGTTTTTTGTCTTTAAAGCGTTGAGGTAATTCTGCTTTAACAATTACCGGCTGGCCATTGTGTTGTACTTCAAAAAGTGCAGTTACTCTGAATGACTCTGAGGTCTGAAAATTTTGAATTTCTTTTTCGCGCTCCACAATAAGTCTTACAGCAACAGATTGCACACGTCCTGCGGAAAGGGATGGTTTTACCTTTTTCCATAACAGCGGGGAGAGTTCAAATCCCACCAGCCTGTCCAATACCCTGCGGGCTTGTTGCGCATTTACAAGGTTATTGTCAATGCCACGGGGTTTTTCAATGGCTTTTTGAATGGCATTTTTGGTTATTTCATGAAAAACTATGCGTTTATATTTTTTTTCATCCAATTTAAGACTTTCGGCCAGGTGCCATGATATGGCTTCCCCCTCGCGATCTTCATCAGTTGCAAGCCACACAACTTCCGCTTGCCTGGATAACTTTTTCAGTTCACTAATCACACTCTTTTTATCTTCAGATATTTCGTATATGGGTGCGAAGTTGTTTTCAATATCAACTCCAAGTTTGGTCTTCGAAAGATCGCGCACATGACCGAAGCTTGATTTCACAAGAAATTCTTTTCCAAGAAAACCTTCAATGGTTTTGGCTTTTGCCGGAGACTCAACAATAACAAGGTTTTTAGCCATAATTTACTTCTCTTTGGTTCGCGTTAAAGCTTGCAAAACTACTTAATAAAAATGAAAAACAAATTTTTCTTCAGGTTTGTAAATAACCAAAAAACTGATAGTAATGTTTTTCGCACTCATTTCTAATGTACTGATAAACCGGTAAAACACAAAGTAAAAGAGCGGTTCTTAAATACAACTCTGATGCGGTTTACACCACAACTTCTTTTTCGTTTAATAAAGTTCATAAAAAATGCAAATTAAAACAAGTTTAAACTGAATTTAACCCGACATCAAAAATAAAATGCCTTTTCAAGCCTGAAAAAATAAGTAATTTTGCAGTCCAATACCGAAATAGAGTTTTTTCATTAATTGAAATCTGAAACTTGGAAAAGAAAATATATATAGAGACCTATGGCTGCCAGATGAATTTTTCTGACAGCGAGATTGTGGCATCCATCATGACGGAGAATAATTACAGTGCTACACCTGATGCAGGAGACGCGGATATCATATTTGTCAATACCTGCTCCATTCGCGAAAATGCCGAGCAAAAGGTACTCAACCGTTTGAAACAACTTCAGGTGCTACGCAAACAAAAGCCTAATCTGATACTCGGAGTGTTGGGTTGCATGGCTGAGCGGCTTAAGACCGAATTACTTGAAGAGGCCGCCACAGGGTCGAGAGTTGATATGGTTGTTGGGCCCGATGCCTATAGAGATTTACCTCAGCTTCTTCTGGATGTGGAAAGTGGACATAAGGCAGTAAACGTGATCCTTTCAACTGAGGAAACCTATGCTGATATTACGCCTGTAAGATATGCAGGCAATGGGGTATCAGCATTTATTTCCATTATGAGAGGTTGCGAAAACTTTTGTACTTACTGTGTAGTTCCCTATACAAGGGGTAAAGAGAGAAGCCGTAGTATGAAAAGCATCCTCTCGGAAGCCCGCGATCTTTTTGAAAGAGGTTTTCGCGAAATAACCCTTCTTGGGCAAAACGTGAACTCCTATCAGTATGAAGATGAAAATTCCGGTAAAACCATCACGTTTCCCCAATTGCTTGAAAAAGTTGCCAAAATTGATCCTTCCCTTAGGGTAAGATTTGCTACTTCGCACCCTAAGGATATGTCAGATGAATTATTACAGGTAATTTCCCGGAATGAAAATATCTGCAAGGCTATTCATTTACCCGTGCAGTCGGGAAGTTCGGCTGTTTTAAAAAAAATGAACCGAAAATATACACGCGAAGTTTATCTGGAGCGGATTGCAGCCATTAAATCTATAATTCCCGATGCAGCCGTTTCAACAGATATTATTGCGGGTTTTTGTGGCGAAACAGAAGAAGATCACCAACAAACCATCAGCCTGATGGAAGAAGTAAAGTTTGATTTTGCTTATATGTTTAAATATTCCGAGAGGCCCGGAACCATTGCCGAAAAAAAGTTTGAAGATGATGTGCCTGAAGAGGTAAAATCACGCAGACTGCAGGAAATCATACAACTTCAGAATAAACTTTCATTACAAAGCAATCGTGCTGATATTGGAAAAGTATTTGAAGTACTGGTAGAAGGGAGATCCAGAAAGTCAGAAAAAATGGTTTCAGGGCGAAACAGCCAGAATAAAATGGTGGTTTTCCCCGATAAGGGTTATAAGCCGGGTGATTATGTGCTTGTAAAAATTAAAGATTGTACTTCAGCAACCCTAAAGGGAGAAGCAGTTTAAGTTTAGCTAATCTTCCTTTTTCTTTAGAAAATCCAACAATGCAGAAGCCACAACCAGATCTTCATGGTTGGTTATCTTAATATTTTCCCTGTTGCCTTCTGTAATATAAATTCTTTCTCCTGTGTGTTCCAGAACAGATGCATCATCGGTAAATAAAGGGTCATAGTTCACATTATAGGCTGCTTTAATTTTGGATGCAAAGAAGCACTGGGGAGTTTGAATTAATCTGATGGATTCTCTTTTGATTATTTTACTGAATGCTCCATCCATAAGCCTTACCGACTCATTAATATCTGTTGCAGGAATTGCATTCCCAAATTTAGATGCTATATGAAAACATTGTTGAATGGTTTTAAGCGAAACCAATGGCCTTACTCCATCATGAATGGCAACAATTGCATCGTCAGGAATCCTTTTCAATCCATTTTTTACTGAATGAAAGCGCGTGGGTCCCCCATGAACCAGCTCAAGAGGAGGATAAAAATGATGTTTCTTGCAAAGAGCCTTCCATTTATCTTCATGTTCTTCAGGTAAAACAAGAACGATATGAATTTCCGGGGAAAATCTAAGGAAAACAGAAATGGAGTGGATAAGGATAGGCTTTCCATGTAGTAGCATAAACTGCTTGGGCAGGGGCGAATTCATCCTAACCCCTGCACCACCTGCAGTTATGATTGCATACTTTTTTTGCTCCATTTATCTCGCATCAGATGATTAGCAATGCATCGCCATAGGTAAAAAATCTATATTTTTCCTTTACTGCGACTTTATAGGCTTTCATTAACAAATCAAAACCTGTAAAAGCAGAAACCATCATCATTAGTGTTGATTGTGGTAGATGAAAATTAGAAATCATAGTGTTAGCAACACTAAAATCATAAGGAGGGTAAATGAATTTATTGGTCCATCCATCGTAGGGCTTAAGTTGCCCGTATATACTTACCGATGATTCCAGTGCACGCATGGTTGTGGTACCCACAGCACAAATCTTTTTCCTCTTACCCTTTGCTGCATTAACAAGATGGGCCGTTTTTTCTTCTATGACAAACTGCTCAGAGTCCATTTTATGCTTGCTGAGGTCCTCAACATCAACATTTCTGAAATTTCCAAGACCGGCATGTAGTGTAATTTCCGCAAAACTAATCCCTTTAAGCTCAAGTCGTTTAATTAGTTCCCGGCTAAAATGCATTCCGGCAGTGGGTGCAGCAACGGCACCTTCTCTTTTGGCAAAAACAGTCTGGTATCTGTCTTTATCTTCAGGTTCTACCGGACGACGGATCAATTTGGGGAGTGGAGTTTCAC
>SKSE01000033.1 GCA_007118135.1 Bacteroidales bacterium
CAGCGGTTTTGAGACAACCATCTAAGCTTTTCCAGTAAAAAAATTATGCCACGGCAATACAACTGATCTCCACATCCACTCCCAGGGGCAGACCCGCCACCTGAACCGTTTCGCGGGCAGGAGGAGTTTCAGTAAAATAGCCTCCGTAAACCTCATTGATTTTGGGGAAATCCTTCATATCGGAAATAAAAATGCTGCATTTTACCACGTTGGAAAAATCCATTCCGGCTTCCTTAAGGATAGCTTTCAGGTTTTCCATTACCATTTGGGTTTGCTCTTTCACATCGCCCTTTACCAGTTCACCATTGGCGGGATTCAGTGGGATCTGACCTGATACATAAAGCGTGTTTCCGGCCATAACAGCCTGATTGTAAGGCCCGATCGGAGCCGGCGCCTTATCGGTTTTTATTGCTTTTTTCATAATAAACTATTATTGATATATGGGTTAAAATAAAATCTCTCCGGGGGGTAAAAATAAGAAATTTAATTAAGATCAGGTTAGCTGGTTTATGATCTACTCCTGAAAATAGACCCTTTTTACCCGGGCAGCAATTCCGGTAAAAATTTCGTAGGGTATGGTTTCCAGTTTTTCGGCCAGTAATGTTACTGGAAGTTCTTTACCGAAAATAATGACCTCATCACCTGCTTCAGCTATAATATCTGTTACATCTATGGTGCACATATCCATGGAAATATTTCCGAGAATAGGTGCCTGTTGTCCGTTCACCATCAAATATCCTCTTCCATTGCTTAACCGTCGGCTAAGTCCGTCGGCATAGCCCACCGGCACAATGCCGATGCGGGTTTCGCGGTTAAGATACCCTGCCCGGTTGTAGCCTACAGTTTCGCCTGCGGGCACTGTTTTTATCTGCGATATAACAGATTTAAAGGTGTTGACATTCTGCAGCAACGCTTCCACATCTTTGTTTCCATCCACACCATACATGCCGATACCCAGTCGAACCATATCCAGTTGCGCATCAGGAAAACGACTGATCGCTGCCGAATTCGCCATGTGTTTCAGAAAACCATAGCCCAGGTCTGTTTCCAGCTTACGGGTCATTCTTTGAAACCGTTTCAGCTGTTCATAGCTGAAATCATCAAATTGGGGCATATCAGAGGCTGCCAGGTGCGAAAATACAGAAGCCACTTTGAGTAATGAATTATGGCGTAGCATTTCAATCAATTCATCCAGTTCTTCTTCCATAAAACCCATACGATGCATGCCCGTATCAAGTTTTATATGTATTTGAAAACCGGATTGTTTGGGTAATGACAGATTTTTCTCTGCTTCCTGCAACAGTCTCTTAAGAAGTTCTATTGAATATACTTCGGGTTCAAGACGGTAACGAAAAAGGATATCGAGATTATGAAGTTCAGGGTTTAACACCATAACGGGCATGGTGATTCCGGCATTCCTGAGTTCTTTACCTTCATCTGCGAAAGCAACAGCCAGATAATCGGCCTGGTGATATTGCAGAACCCCTGCAATTTCGTAGCTTCCGCTTCCATAGGAAAACGCTTTTACCATGGCAGCAATCTTAACACCGGGCTTAAGCATTGATTTGTATACATTCAGGTTGTGCACCAAAGCATCCAGGTCAATCTCGAGTACGGTCTGGTGATCTTTGAACTGCAGTTTATTGCTGATGCGTTCAAAACCGAAGTCCCGTGCTCCTTTCAGCAAAATACCCTGATCACGGAACAAAGCATGATCATAATCCCTGAGAAAATCTTCCGTACTTTGAAAAAACCGCGCATTCAAACCCTTGAAATCAGAACTTCTGGAGGAGATATCCGGACCAATTCCGATCAAGTTCGTGATGTTTTTGGCTTTTATCAGCTCAGCCACATCGGCATACAACCTTGAAGCAGAAACACCTGCCTGGAGAATATCGGAAAGAATAAGTGTCTTCTCCCTTTGTTTTACCTGGGTGTTGAGAAAATCGAGCGCCACACCCAGCGAAAGCACATCTGAGTTGTATGCATCATCTATAAGCGTGCAATTGTTGATCCCCTGGCGCAGTTGCAGTCGCATGGCAACAGGTTGCAATTGTAGCAGCTTTTCGGACAGCGCTCCGTCGGCAAATCCGCAACAATGCATGTAAGCAATACAATGCAGCATATTTTCCAGGGATGCATCATCTGTAAAAGGCAGCGTATACTGTCGTTTTTTATCTGATACACTTACTTCGACCCATGTGTTATTGTGAGTGTACTCCACATCCAGCACCTGCATATCAGCAGCGGCAGAAACACCCCAGCGAAATAACTTCAGATTCTTATGATGCTTAGCCCACTGTCTGATGGTTTCATCAAGCAAGGCATTATCGCAGCGATAAACCAGCAAGCGGCTATTGGTAAAAAGCTTCAGCTTTTCATGTATTTTATTTTCTCTTCCGGGGAAGCCTTCGTCGTGGGCCGGACCAATATTGGTAAAAATGCCGTGTTCAGGCCTGATGATCTTTTCCAGTTTTTCCATTTCGCCGGGTTGTGAAATGCCGGCTTCAAAGATGCCCATCTCATGAAAATGATCCATCTGCCACACCGAGAGCGGAACTCCCGTTTGCGAGTTGTAGCTCCTGGGATTTTTTACAACAAAGAACCTCTCAGCCAGAAGCTGTGAAAGCCACTCCTTTATAATGGTTTTGCCGTTGCTGCCGGTAATGCCTACCACAGGAATATTAAACTGGCTTCGGTGAACAGCTACCAGTTGTTGCAACGCAGTAAGAGTATCGCTAACAAGAATAAAGGCAGCCTGGGTGAGCCACGATTCTTTTTCAGGCAAACGGGAAACCACAAAACAGGCAACACCCCTTTCTATAAGCTCACCAATATATTTATGACCATCATTTTTGGATGTTACAAGAGCAAAAAATACTGCGGACTGTGGAAAAACTAACCTACGGCTGTCGGTAAGTAAGAACCTGATCTCATTTTGATGTTCAGTTTTCTCATGCAGGATACCCCCGGTATAACCGGCAATTTGTTGTATAGTGTAGGAAACTGCCATAAAAGCGCAATTAATGCAGCTTATAAAATGAAATCTTCGTTATGATCGGTAAGCGAATTCAGCTCGTTTTTGTCCGAATCGGTATCTTCTTCCAGAGCGGAGATTTTCAAGGGGTTGCTTGTGACCTCATCAAAGAGCCGGCGGTTTTTTACCAAATCAACAGCCAGATAAATGGCATCACGGAAGGAATCGGCCGAAGCCATATTCTTACCTGCCAGTTCATAGGCTGTGCCATGCGCCGGTGAAGTGCGAACCACCGGTAGCCCGGCAGTAAAATTCACCCCCGACTGAAACGCCATAGACTTAAATGGTATAAGCCCCTGGTCGTGATACATGGCGAGAATACCATCGAATTTACTGAAGCTTGAAGAACCAAAGAAACCATCTGCAGGATAGGGTCCAAAAGCCATCATCCCCATTTCAAATGCTTTCTGAACTGCCGGGATAATAACAGTTTCCTCTTCAATTCCCAGAACTCCTTTGTCGCCGGCATGCGGATTAAGACCCAGGATAGCAATTCTGGGTTTCCTGATGCCAAAATCGCGTACCAGTGAGTTGTTCATGATTCGGATCTTCTGCAGGATCAATTCTTCGGTGATTTTGCCCGGAACGTCACGCAGAGCAATATGACCGGTAATTACACCAATTCGCATGCTGTCGTTAACCATAAGCATAAGGTAATCACGCGACTCAAACTTCCCGGCAAGGTATTCGGTATGACCCGGAAAGTTAAAATCCCTGCTCTGTATGTTTTGTTTGTTGATGGGACCGGTAACCAGCGCATCAATACGTCCCGCACCCAAATCAACCGTGGCCGCTTCCAATGCCATCCAGGCAGCCTTTCCTGCCATATCGGTGCTTTGGCCAAGATCAACTTTTACCTCCTGGGTAATAACATTTACCAGGTTAATTTTTCCATCCTCTGCCTGCTCTGCATTTCGGATTACATTAAAGGCAATTTCTCCCATATTTAATGCCTTGCGATGGTATGAAGCCACCTTGGAACTGCCATAAAGCACGGGGGTAAAATACTCAAAAATACGGGAGTCCTGCAAACTCTTCAGGATCACTTCATAACTCACGCTATTCACATCGCCATGAGTAATTCCTATGCGCAGGGGTTTTATTTTTTCAGTGGGGATAATTTCCCTTTCCTCTTGTTCGCTATATTCGTTTTCCATCGGATTGAAACGGTTTTTTGTTTGAGGGCAAAGTTACAATAAATTATTGTTGGTAGGTTGAGGAGTTAGAGGGTTATTGGGTTATTGGGTTATTGGGTTAATGGGTTAGTGGGTTAGTGGGTTAGTGGGTTATTGGGTTATTGGGTTAATGGGTTAGTGGGTTAATGGATTAGTGGGTTATTGGGTTTGTCTCGTCCTAAAATAGGTTTACACAAAACATTGAGAAAATGGAATTAAAAAGTAAACTTATTTCAGGATTAAGAATCTACCACAATGGTGGAAGCCGATTATTTTTCACTGAAGATGAAAAACACATGATCATTCAGGAATATTTTAGTTCAGGAAAAACTAAAAGAGAAATTTGGGAAAGGTATACTGG
>SKSE01000057.1 GCA_007118135.1 Bacteroidales bacterium
AGACCGGAGATCGGGAGACCGAAAATTGAAAAATTCGAAGCACGAAGTTCGAAGCACGAAAAAATCATAAATCCTAAATCAATAATCATAAATTAATAAACTCTGCGCAACTCCGCATCTCTCTGTCTCTGTGGTTACCTGAGATACGCTTTAGCTCCAAGCCCTATAAGTTCACCAATGGGGCGACAGTCAGGTGAAAGGATATCCTGGTTCTGGTTGAAGGCAATGGAACCGCAACCACCTCCACAAATCAGTTGCAGGTTGCAGTCGTGGCATTTTTCAATGTGCATTATATCTCGTTGTTGCCAGCGTTCGATTTTTCTATCAAACAGTTCAACCTTCGGATAGAAGCTGCCGAGTTTTTCGCCGGGTTTACCCACCGTTGCCGTGCAGGAATATATGCTACCTGTATAATCCATAGCCCATTCGCTTTTGCAGGCAGGACAAGCATCGAAAAGGGGCTTGGGAAGCTCTCCACTTTCCTGCAGAAATTTCATAACTGAAAATGCTGGTTTATGGAACCGTATGATCTGTGGGTGCTTTTTAATAAGCCCCAACAACTCCTGATAAAGGGAGAGCCGGTTAAAAAGTCTGGATTTGCCATCCTGGCAATAGTGCAATTCGTAATTTCTACCAATCTGGGTTTTGAACAGGGGATGGTCGGCCCAGCCTTTTTCAATGGCAAAATCTGCAAGGGCAGGCAGTTCATCAATATTATCAAGGTCAACGACCATGCGGAGATTAACGGGTATTTGTTTCTGCAGACAGGCATCAATATTTTCCACAATTTTATCAAAGGTAGGACTGTTGTTCTTCAGTTTCCTGCGGCGATTATGAGCTTCGCGGGTGCCATCGAGAGTTACCTGTATTTCACGGGTAAAGGCAGGATCCAGAATATCAATATACTTTTCCAGAAAATAACCATTGCTTACCAAGGCAATATCCAGTTGAGCGCCCACGGCCTTTTCTATGAAATAGGAGAGGCTTTCCTTGTAGGTTTGGGAGTTCAGAAGGGGCTCTCCGCCAAAAAGGGTAATGTATTTTTTTCTGTGGACAAACTGTTTCCCGATAAATGCAAAGAAGGCATCTGTTATTTCCTTTGAAAACGCAAGATTTTTATCGGGGTAGCCGCTTTGGTAACAATAAGAGCAGGTGAAATTACATGCATAGGTGGGAACAAAGAAAAGTTGCATTTCCTCCTTTTCCCTTTCTTCAAGAAATTCAATATACTTCAGGCGATAATCGATATCTTCTTTCTGCGGGTCAGCAACATAACCTTTTTCAATAAAATCGAGGGGGTAGTTTCTGTTAGCGGGATGGTTCAGAAGCGAAAGTTCTTCTTCCGAAAGTATATCAGCACTTCCGGATAAAGCATTAACAATAATGTGTTCTTTGCCTTCTCTAACAGTTGCAATGATGTTGTGCTTCGAAGGTTTAAGCATTAATCAGGAATCTTATGCTAATAGAAAGTAATTAATCGTGGCAGCCTACCTGGTTGGGAGATAATTTGGCGCAACACTGTGCCTGTTTTTTGTCTGTATTAACTTTCTTTGGTGCTTTTTTTATGAGAGTCTTCATAGTTAATAAATCGTTGGTAGTTGAATATCAAAAATGTAGTTATTAATATTTGTTTTTTTATCGTTCTGCAATATACAAAATCTTTTCTTACAAGGCTTTTTGCCCTTTAATGGTAAAACTGCTAACTTTTATTTTACCCTTTTCATAAGGTACCGACTCTTCCAGAATATCAATACTTTTAAAACCGGCATACTTAAGATTGCGAAAATACTTCTCTTTTGTTTCAGCACCCGCCCAGCATTCTGCAACAGCTTCGGGGTCGTTGCGGTAGTGGTCAGGAACCTCTTCAAGGGCATAAATATCACTCACCACAAAAGTTCCGCCGGGCTTCAATATCCTGAATATTTCCTTCCATACTTTACCCTGATTCAGGCTGTGGTTAATGGTGCAATTGGAAAGAACCAAATCCAGTGAATCATCGGGCAGGTCAATGTTTTCCAGTTCGCTCTTAATAAACGAAGTATTGCTGAGGTTGAGTTTTCGGGCATTTTCCCTGGCAGTCTCCATCATAGATTCTGAAACATCCACACCCCAGGCAAAACCTTCTTGTCCTGCCAGAGTAACCATCTTTAATACGTCAAAACCTTTACCCGAACCCAGGTCGGCACAATGGAAACCGGGTTTTATTTCTGCAAAGTTTATTGCGCCACCACAGGAAAGGCAACACTCCTGACCGGATAGTTCATCGTATCGAACAGATATTGCTTTGGTGAAATTGTCTGACATTATTAAATGTAATTAAATATCTATATGTGTTTGCAAATTTAGGAAAAATATTATTGATGAGAAAGAAAACCGGATATTATGCCATAGCGGTAATCAATGCATAAATGGCATACCATGTCATTGCAATGGAAACCGTAAATTTTAGAACTATACCCAACAAAAGACCTACAAAACTTCCCATTGCCGACCTGAATGCATCGTGGCTTTCTTTCCCGTTTACCATTTCTGCCAGCCATGCCCCTGCAATAGGACCTATGATAACTCCCAGTGGCGGGAAGAAGAAAATCCCGATAACAAGTCCAAGGCTTGCCCCCCACATCCCGTGGCGGGTTCCCTTGCCAAATTTTGTGCCCCAGATAGGAAGAAGATAATCAGCCAATGTTATAAGCAGAGTAATAATGCCGAAAGTGATGAGTATACGTGATGAAAAAGCTGTGATACTGGTAAAATGTATGAGCAGCATACCGGCATAACTGAGAGGCGGACCCGGCAATACAGGAATAAAGGCTCCAAGCACACCGGCCAGCAAAAGTAAAAAAGCCAGAAGTATCAGAAAAAGATCCATTTATTACCTGTCTGAAGGAATAGCTATAGCAAGGATCAAATAAACCAGAATACCTGTGCCATAGGCGATTGCTGCAACCGCAAATGCTATCCTGATGATTGTTGGATCAATGTTAAAATATTCTCCCAGGGCACCACATACTCCGAATATCATGCGGTTCTGGTTTTTTCTCAGTCGTTTCATACCGGTTGGTTTTATTGGTTTAAACAAAAGAACCCAAATAAAATAATTACGGGGATGTTTACATAAGGTTCCTGAGTACAAATTTATATCTTAATTACAAATATTGTGGTGGGTAATACGAATAATTCTGCTACCTGAAAAAAATAAAAAATCAGAAAAAGAAATAATGCAATGTACATATTTTTCAAAATAGCGGTATTTTTATCATTTGAATCAGATGCTGCGGTAAAGTATTAGAAAAACTATTTATTAACTTTAAAGTCCTGATTAAAAAACACTTATGTTTTATAAAATAAATGGTTTGTTTTTACAATACCTTGTAATTCCTTACAGAATTGAATTTTTACCATATCAAAATGAAAATCAGATATTTTAGAAACTTATTTCTGATAGTTTTTCTGATTTTGTCGTTTGAAAAAATCGCTCAATCAGAGAGCACCGTAAATTTTCAACGTGTCGGACTCACCTTGAGTGGCGGTGGGGCAAAAGGTCTGGCTCATGTGGGTGTGCTTCATATCATCGATAGTTTGGGAATCCAGATCGACTATATTTCAGGCACAAGTATGGGAAGTATAGTAGGGGGTATGTATGCAGCTGGTTATTCAGCTGAAGAGATTGAAAATATTGCACTTGAACTGGATTGGCAAAACTTGTTTTCATCCCGACCCAATATCAAGTATGCACATCCACGGAAACGCGAGAATTTCGGTCGGCATATTATTGAGCTTCCTATTGAAAACTGGGAAATAAAATTTCCTTCCGGTGCAATTGAAGGGCAGCAAATGTGGAATGTTTTGAGTGATATCTTTTTTAACGTCAGAAATATCAACGACTTCAATGAACTTCCTATCCCTTTTGCCTGTGTTGCCACAGATGTAGCAACGGGAGAAGCCGTTATTCTTAATTCCGGAGATATTGTGGCAGCCATCCGGGCAAGTATGGCCATACCATCAGTTTTTACTACCATCGAAATTGATAACAGGCGACTGATAGATGGCGGAGTCGTGAAAAATTTTCCTGTATCTGTTGCTCGTGATATGGGAGCTGATTTTGTTATTGGAGTTAATGTGTCTCAGGGACTGCGGGAGGCCGATCAGCTCAGAACTCCGGTCGATATCATTTACCAGATGGGTTTTTTCCTGGATGCACGCAGCTTTCTTGAAAACAAAAAGTTGTCAGATATTTATATCGAACCTGATTTAGACGAGTTTACTGTTGCAAGCTTTGTAAATGTTCGTGAAATCATTGAACGAGGAAAACAAAAGGCAAGGGAGAATATTGACGAATTTCTTAAACTTAAAGAATTAACATCTGAAAGGGAGTTGGTTGCCCGGTATCCTAAATCCCGAAAAGACCAAAGGGTTATTATTGATTCCATAAAATTTGAAGGTTTAAATAATATACGGCCCTGGTTTGTTCGCAATGCTCTGGCTCTCTCTAAAGGCGATACGGTAACTATCCTTCAGCTTAATTCAACAATTAACAGGCTTAATGCCACAGGCTATTTCAACAGGATTACTTACAGTCTTCTGCCTGCTGCAGATGAATCAAAAAGTGTACTGATATTTCATTTTGTTGAGAATCCTTTCGGTAGTCTCGGAGTGGCTATCCATTACAGTTCTTTTACTGGTGTTGGACTAATCGGAAATTTGATTACCAATAAGTTGTTCCTCTATAATGTTGGAGGTTATCTGAGAGCACATATAGGTGAAAAACCTGCATTGCGGGGGGGAGTGGATTTTTTTACCAGCGACAGGCAAAACGAATGGTTTAATATTGAAAGTCTTACCCGTTATCTCGTATTTCCGGTATACGAAGATTTTAATGTTGTAGGAGAATATCGTCAGAGATACTTTAAGGCGGAAGCTTCTTACAACAGACTAACCGGCCTTAACAGTTACTTCTCTGCGGGATTGGGGTATTTTTATCAGGGCTTAAATCCAAATATTCATACCGACTTTTCAGTAAGGGGACATAACCATTCCAATGAATTGTTTTTGGGTTGGAAGTTTAATTCGCTCGACAGACATGCTTTTCCCAGAAGTGGTGTTAGGCTGGATTTTAAAACAACTTATTTCTTTAATCAGAATCCATCTTACCGTTTTAACAGTCCACAAGGTGAAGAAATTGATGACCTTTCTGATGTAGGAATTGAAATGAGCAATTATTTGCAGTTGTCTCTCAATTGGGAATCCTGGATTAGAGTAAATCAAAGAATGAGCTCATTCAATCAACTGCAAGCAGGATACAATTATCGGTATCAGCAAAGTTTTATTAATAATTTTAACCTGGGAGGCACCTATCCTTTTCTGAAAAATCAGATTGTATTTGCTGGTCTTAATGAATATGAAATACTTACAAAATCTGCTGTTGTCGGAACAATGGGCTGGCAATACAATGTTTGGGATGATTTTGTATTAACCCCGATAATCAATGCTGCCATATATGATTTTGATCTGCGTAAACTGGATGATTTTTCCCGTGAAAACTTTATACTTGGTACCGGACTTAAAATCGGTTATTTTTCCGCTATCGGACCACTTGAAGTAACATTTTCCTATAGTCCGCAAACGACTAAAATTCTTGCTTATATTAACCTTGGCTGGACATTTTAGAAAATATTTTTGTGGTGAACTGATTACCGATTTAGTTGATTTTATGCGAACTTTAAAAGGTTTATGTTGTTAAAAATAGTAATTTTATAGTCCAATGGTTTGGATAGCTTATCACCCTGTTTTCATGATGTAATTGCTCAACGCCGGAGTTCATTAAGGTAACATTTTGGCTGTCAGTATATTGTTGAATTTTCGAATAAGTCTCATTATATTAAAGGTTATTTAAGAATGAAAAAAATTGTTGTAAAGAATCCTGTTGTTGAGTTGGATGGTGATGAAATGACGCGCATCATCTGGGAGTTTATCAAAGAAAAATTAATATTTCCTTATCTGGAACTGGATGTAAAATATTTTGATCTTGGTATTGAATACCGGGATAAGACTGATGACCAGGTTACCATTGACGCAGCCCATGCCATAAAAAAATACGGAGTGGGAATAAAATGTGCCACCATTACACCCGATGAGGCAAGAGTGGAAGAATTCGGATTAAAAAAAATGTGGCGTTCTCCCAACGGCACCATCAGGAATATCCTGGGAGGAACGGTATTTCGTGAGCCTATTCTTATTTCCAACATACCACGGCTGGTTCCGGGCTGGACCAAACCCATCTGCATAGGTCGTCATGCTTTCGGCGATCAATATCGTGCTACCGATTTTGTAACCAAAGGTCGCGGAAAACTTACCATAACTTTTGCACCTGAGGATGGGTCAGAAGAAATTTCTTATGAAGTTTATCAGTTTGAAGGTGATGGTGTGGCTTTAAGCATGTACAACACCGATGAGTCCATTTCTGGTTTTGCGCGGGCATGCATGAACCAGGCTCTCAATAAAAAATGGCCACTTTATCTTTCTACCAAAAACACTATTCTCAAAAAATACGACGGAAGATTTAAAGATATTTTCCAGGAAATCTACGATACGGAATTTAAGAGCAAATTTGAAGAAGCCGGCATTACTTATGAGCACAGGCTTATTGATGATATGGTAGCCGCAGCATTGAAATGGGAAGGAGGATTTGTATGGGCCTGCAAAAACTATGATGGCGATGTACAAAGCGATACTGTGGCACAGGGATTTGGCTCATTGGGACTTATGACTTCAACGCTGGTAACTCCCGATGGTAATACCATGGAAGCTGAAGCTGCTCATGGAACGGTTACACGACATTATCGTATGCATCAGCAGGGGAAACCTACTTCAACAAATCCCATTGCCAGTATATTTGCCTGGACACGCGGACTGGCATTTCGCGGTAAGCTTGATGAAAATCAGGAATTAATTCACTTTGCAGAAACCCTTGAAAAGGTTTGTATTGAAACAGTAGAAAGTGGGCAGATGACAAAAGATCTTGCATTATTGATACACGGTGAAGCAATGAAACAGAGCCATTATCTGACAACAACTGAATTTCTTGAAGCCATTGACCGTAACCTGAGAAAAAAGCTGAATGCAAACTGATTGAAATTCAACGATAAAATTTAAACCATACCATGGAATACATAAAGAACAGATTTTACGAATCCGCACTCAAAAAATACGATGAGTTTCTCAAATTAAAAAAACAACACTCTGACGTAGTATTAGGGAAAGTAACCATCGGACATGTTTTAACAGGTATGAAGGGTGTTCCAAGTCTTCTGACCGAAACTTCCAAACTCGATGCCAACGAAGGTATACGTTTCAGAGGTGTTTCTTTGAAAGAATTACGAAAAACCATTCCACGCTTGTGTGAACACGGAGAGCCTTTGCCTGAAGGTTTGTTTTATCTGATGCTTATTGGCGAAGTTCCTGAACTGGATGATATAAGCAATATCAGCAAGGACTGGGCTAGCAGGGCAATCGTACCACAACATGTTTTTGATGTAATAGAATCCATGCCCAAAAATTCGAGACCCATGGCTCAATATGTGGCAGCCATAACGAGTATGGCCTCCGATTCTTACTTCCTCAATGCACATCAGGCTGGTATTCATAAAAAATATTACTGGGATTCAACCTACGAAGATGTGATGAATCTTATTGCCCGCTTGCCCAGAATAGCTGCTTATATTTACCGTCGCTCTTTCCATAAGGGAGAACATATTGATCCGGATCCCAGACTCGACTGGGCGGGCAACTTTGCCCATATGATGGGATTTAGTGCACCTCCTCATAAGAGACTTATGCGACTTTACCTTAGTATTCATGCAGACCATGAAGGAGGCAACGTGTCAGCACATACAACACACCTGGTGGGGTCAACACTGGCCAATCCATATTACGCATATGCAGCAGGTATGCTGGGTCTGGCTGGTCCGTTACACGGGTTTGCCAATCAAAATGTACTAAACTGGATTCTTGATATGATACGAGACCTTAATGATGAAGATCCGTCGGAGGAAAGAATTCAAAGATATGTTAAGAGATTTCTGGATGATGGTGGTGTTATCCCGGGCTATGGCCATGCAGTATTACGCATAACAGATCCGAGATATGAAGCGCAGAGGGAGTTTGCAGATAAGTTTATAAAAGAAGACAACCTGGTAAATATTGTAATCAAACTTTATAATGTAGTTCCGCCTCTGCTCGAAGCCACCGGTAAGGTAAAAAATCCGTGGCCCAATGTGGATGCATTTAGTGGTACACTTTTGCGTTACTACGGTATTAAGGAACACCAGTTTTATACGGTTATGTTTGGAATCTCCAGGGCTCTGGGTGTGTTATCATCTCTGCTTTTCGACCGCGTTTTCGGATTACCCATCGAACGTCCTACTTCCTATCCTTTGCAATGGTACAAGGATGTAGCAGAAGGAAAAATCAAACTGGATTTATAACTCAGGCCAGGAATAATTTTAAAGAATAGTTTTCAAATTCAGAATAGATAGTATTATGACTAAATTACCTTTCAACATCGAAGATCGTTTGTCAACCGCAATGGGGGAGTTTACCTTTTTCAGTCTGAAAAAACTTGAAGAACAGGGCATGAAGGTTTCTCATCTTCCTTTCTCCATCCGTATTCTTTTGGAAAATGCTTTGAGAAATTTTGATGGCTTTGCAATCACGGAAGAAAACCTGCAAACCTTGCTTAATTGGAAGCCTGAACCCACAGATAAAGATATTCCTTTTAAGCCTGCAAGGGTATTGATGCAGGATTTTACCGGTGTACCTGCTGTGGTGGATATTGCTTCGCTTCGTGCAGAAATGGCGCGGAAAGGTAAAGATCCATCCAAAATCAATCCATTGGTTCCCGTTGACCTGGTCATTGACCACTCAGTGCAGGTAGATTATTTTGGTACCCAGTATTCCTATGAAAAAAATGTTGAAAGAGAATATGAACGCAATGGTGAGCGCTATCAGTTTCTGAAATGGGCTCAAAAAGCATTTGATAACTTTTCAGTTGTACCTCCCGGTATGGGAATCTGCCACCAGGTAAACCTGGAATATCTGGCAAAGGGTGTTACCATACGTGATGGCGTTGCATTGCCCGATACACTTGTTGGACTCGACAGCCATACTCCTATGGTTAATGGAATCGGTGTAGTAGGCTGGGGTGTGGGAGGCATTGAAGCAGAAGCAGCCCTGCTTGGACAACCCATTTATTTCATTATGCCCGAAGTAATTGGTCTGAAGCTTACCGGAAAATTACCCCTGGGTACTACAGCCACAGATATGGTGCTTACCATTACCCAGCTTTTGCGTTCTCATGGTGTAGTTGGAAAATTTGTGGAAGTTTTTGGTGACGGTCTTGACGGTCTTACAGTTCCCGACCGGGCAACCATCTCCAACATGTCGCCCGAATTTGGCTGCACAATAACTTACTTCCCCATCGATGACCGCACACTCGATTATATGCATAGCAGCAATCGTTCTGAAGAGCAGATAAAGCTTGTGGAAGATTACTGCAAAGCCAATATGCTATGGAGAACCGGAAATGAACAAATCACCTATTCTCACGTGCTTGAATTGGATTTGAGTACTGTTGAACCCACCATTGCCGGCCCCAAAAGGCCACAGGATAAAATCCTGCTTCGCAATGCCAAGAAAACTTTTAAATCACAACTTGCCGCTGATTTTAAACGTGAATATATTGAACCCGATAAACGTGAAGTTGAGCGCTGGTCAGGTGAAGGTGGAAGCACCGGGCAAATACAGGCGGGGAAAGATGTTCCGGCTGATATGGAAGTTGAAACTGCTCCTGTTGATGCAGGACTTAGAACCGTTGAATTAAGCGTTAAAAATGAAAGGTTCAGATTAAGTGATGGCTCAGTTGTGATTGCTGCTATTACTTCCTGCACCAATACATCCAATCCATCAGTAATGATAGGAGCGGGTATTCTTGCGCGTAAGGCGCGCAGACTGGGTTTGGATGTAAAACCCTGGGTGAAGACATCCATGGCTCCGGGTTCAAAGGTTGTAACTGATTATCTTACAAAATCCGGTCTGCAGGAAGATTTGGAAGCCCTGAAATTTCATACCGTGGGATATGGGTGTACAAGTTGTATCGGAAATTCTGGCCCGCTGCCTCCTCATATTGCACAGGCTGTTGATGACAATGAACTGGTGGTTGCTTCCGTTCTGTCGGGCAACCGCAATTTTGAAGCTCGTGTGCATCCGCAGGTGCGCATGAACTTCCTTATGTCGCCCATCCTGGTTGTTGCTTATGCCATAGCAGGCAGGGTGGATGTAGATTTGATAAACGAACCACTGGCTTATGATCCTAATCTAAATCCTGTTTATTTGAAAGATATATGGCCCAGCTATGAAGAAATTCAGGATACTATGGGGAAAGTACTATCTCGTAGTGATTTTGAAAAGAATTACAATGAGATTTTTGATGGAAATGAGATATGGCAAAAAATGGAAGTGCCGGAAGACCAGGTTTATCAATGGGATGATAAATCAACTTACATTAAAGAGGCTCCGTTTTTCAGAGATATAAATGAAAATCCTGTTGCTCCGGGCGACATTGAAAATGCACAGGCTTTATTGGTTTTGGGCGATAGTATTACTACCGATCATATATCTCCTGCCGGTGCTTTTGCACCACATTCTCCCGCTGGCGAATATCTCATCAGCAAGGGTGTTGAAGTAAAACATTTTAATTCATTCGGTTCGCGAAGGGGTAATGATGAAGTGATGATAAGAGGTACCTTTGCCAATGTGCGTATCAAAAATAAGCTTGCACAAAGAGAAGGAGGATTTACTACCCATATTCCCTCAGGTGAACATATGAGTGTATATGAAGCTGCGCAGATTTACAAAACAGAAAATACACCACTTGTGGTGCTTGCAGGCAAAGAGTACGGTAGCGGAAGCAGTCGTGACTGGGCCGCCAAAGGAACCAACCTGTTGGGAATCAGAGCAGTTATTGCTGAAAGTTACGAGCGAATTCATCGTAGTAATCTGATTGGCATGGGTGTGCTTCCATTGCAATATAAAGATGGCGACAGCGCACAAAGCCTGGGTCTTACAGGTAAAGAGAAATTCAATATCACCGGAATATTTGATGGATTGCAACCTTTTAAAACACTTAATGTAGTTGCCGAATCTGAAGATGGAAAGAAAACTTCATTTGATGTTGTAACCCGTATCGATTCCAATATCGAAGTGAAATACTATGAGCACGGTGGCATTCTGCACTATGTGCTAAGGGATTTTTTGAATAAATAGAATTTTTGGAGAGACTTCTTTTCTGGGGCTAAAGCCCAAAGATTTTATTAGCTTCTTGAGTCCGTCAGCTGAAGCTGACGGCAATGGATAAGTCCAGTGCTTATATCCATTGCCGTTGGTTTTAACCAACGGAAAGTAAGTTCTCCAAAAATAAATGGGCTTTAGCCCCATAAGGATAACAAGAGTAAATCTTTTTGTATGGGGCGACAATAGATAATTGTAGCTTCTCTATCCATTGCCGTTGGTTTTAACCAACGGATAGAAAGTTCTCCAGAAATAATAAGGGCTTTAGCCCCATCGATTTCACTCCTGTATTAACTTCCAACCATATTTTTTCATAAAAACATCAATTTCTTCAGAAAAAGTGATATGCTTATGTTTGTCTTCCTGTGAGTGAATATAATTTCTGACTTCAGCAACATGGCTTTCACTAACTCCCACTGCCCAATAATCATCTTGCCAGGCAAACTTCCCTTTGACCAGTTTGTTTTTATTTATCCAGAATGAAGATTCACCTTTGATAAGCCTTGCTACATCACTAATATTTTGTTTTACTCCTAATGAAACTAAACAGTGAATATGGTCATGATAGCCATTAACACAATCCAGCCAAATATCTTTTTCTTTAGCGTTCAGTTTAATGTGTTCAAACACTTTGAACCGCAATTCCTTGGAAGATAAAAAAGGGGTTCTGTTTTTGGTTGAAAATACATAGTGTACATAAACTCTTACCCAACTCATAGCAATGTTGATTTATTTTTAAAAGATTTTTCTTATTAATAAAAATAAGCATTTTTTAAATGGGGCTAAAGCCCCTTGAGTGTATAGATTTGCTTATTCCGTCAGTTGAAACTGACGGCAATAGATAATTGCAGCTTCTCTATCCATTGCCGTTGGTTTTAACCAACGGATAGAAAGTTCTCCAAAAATAAATGGGCTTTAGCCCCATTAAGATAGCAGGAGTAAATCTTTTTGTATGGGGCTAAAGCCCAAGACCTTTATAGACTTCCTAAGTCCGTCAGCTAAAGCAGACGGCAATAGATAATTGTAGTGCTTATATCTATTCCCGTTGGCTTTAGCCAATTGGTAAAATGGCAATAGATAGGCAGTAGTATTAATATCCATTGCCGTTGGTTTTAACCAACGGATAATGGAGAAATCCTAAATCTCAAATTTTAACCCATCATAGGCGAGTTCTATTCCTGCAGGTAATTCTTTGCTTATTTCTTCATACAGTCCCATCTGGTGACTTATATGGGTAAGATATCCTTTTTCGGGTTTTAGATATTGAAGGATTTCGATGGCTTCTTCCAGGTTAAAATGAGAGTAATGCTTTTCTTTTCTTAAGGCATTGATAATGATATACCTGGAGCCTTTCATCTTATCCAGTTCTTCAGGTTGAATGATGCTCGCATCCGTAAGGTAGGAGAAATCACCAATCCGGAAACCGAATACAGGCAACCGAGCATGCATGGCATCAATGGATATGATCCGTTCACCATTGATTTCAAAAGGCTTATTGGTGATAGTGTTAAGATTGATTTGCGGTACACCGGGGTATTTTTCTTCTTCAAATGCGTAGTCAAAATCTTTTTTTATGGATTTTAAAACACTATCTCTTGCAAAAACTTCCATAGGTTTTTTCAGTACCCAGTTAAAAGCACGGACATCATCAAGTCCACCAGTATGGTCTTTATGATTATGGGTTATCAACAGTGCATCCAGTTTTCTTACATTTTCCCTAAGCATTTGCTGACGGAAATCAGGACCGGCATCAATAACGATTGTGTTTTTCATTGTTTCAACCATAACAGCCGTGCGTAATCGCTGATCACGAAAATCAGTGCTTTTACATACCCTGCAATCGCAGGCAACCACCGGAACCCCCTGCGATGTGCCTGTGCCAAGTACTGTAATTTTTATTGTCATAGTATTTTTGAAGAATTCTTAAATTAATCAAAGATAACCCTATTCAGGTTGCATGTTTTAAATTCAGAAGAAAAATAGCTACTTTAGCAATTCTTGTTTGGGGAATACAACAAATATCTTGATGTTATGATTGAAAATCTGAAAAAAACAGATCTGTACAAGCTTAATGAAAGCATATTTAAACTTATTGGTAAGGATTGGATGCTGGTATGTGCCGGTAATAATGAGAAATATAACATGATGACGGCCAGTTGGGGCACCTGCGGTATTTTATGGAACAAGCCCATTTCTATAGCTTTTATCAGGCCGCAAAGATATACCTATGAGTTTATTGAGAAACATGATTTTTTCACCCTGAATTTCTTTGATCCTTCATATAAAAACATTCTCAATCTTCTTGGTACCGAATCGGGTCGCGATATCAATAAAATGGAAGTATACGGAATAGACCCTGTTTCGTCACCTTCAGGCTCGGTTTACTTTAAACAGGCCCGGATTGTATTGGAGTGCAGGAAGTTGTATTTCGACAACATAAAACCGGAACTATTTCTGAACAAGGATATTCATAAAATGTACCCCAATAAAGATTATCATCGCTTTTATATTGGGGAAATTTTGAATGCAATAAGCAATTTTGATTAAATTTGATGTATCAAGGGGAAATCGTTAAGTTCACAACAAATCAGCCAAAAGCACAATACAAAAGTGATAAGGAAAATTAAAGATAGCATCAGGCACTGGTTTTTGGGTAGGGCTCTCAAAAATCTTAACCGTAAAAAGAAGACGTTTGGTTACAAGAATGCAGTAAATTTTGGAATTTTATATGATGCATCTACCGAAGATAACTTCCGTCAGATAACAGCCCTTGTGAAAGAGTTGCAAAATGATAAAAAGAAAGTTAAAACGTTGGGTTATGTTAATTTAAAGCATTTACCTGAGTATTGTTTTCCTCAACTCTCATTTGAGTTTTGTACACCTAAAAGCTTTGCATGGAATCAGAAACCTATGGAAAAAAATGTGAAGGATTTTATTGGTGCACATTACGATGTTCTTATAGATTTTACACCATCAGAGTTTTTTTATGTGAAATTTCTCAATGCGCTGTCCGATGCGTCTTTTAAAGTAGGCAGATTTCATGAAAGATACATCGAACTTTATGATTTGATGATTCAGATCGAAGACATTACATCGCATGAGGAAGCTATTAAACAAACCATTCATTATTTAAAAATGCTAAACAATGATCAGTCAGACGAATGATAAATTCAGGGGCACAGGTGTTGCTATTGTAACTCCTTTTCATAAGGAAGGAAGTATAGATTTCAAATCTTTTGAAATACTTATTGATTATCAAATCAATGGAGGCGTGGATTACATAGTTTTTATGGGAACCACCGGCGAGTCAGTTACACTGAATAGTGATGAAAAAAATGCAATAATCAATTTCGGACTGGAGATTGTTGATGGTCGTGTGCCTGTTGTTATTGGTATTGGGGGTAATAATACCAGGCAGGTGGTTACCGATATTAAAAATACTGATTTTACAGGAGTTTCAGCAATTTTATCGGTTAGTCCTTACTATAACAAACCCCAGCCCCGTGGAATATTTAATCATTATCGCGCAGTAGCATCTGAAAGTCCTGTCCCTGTTATTATTTATAATGTACCGGGAAGGACCGGTTCCGATATTGATGCTGAAACCACTCTGCGAATTGCTCATGAAGTTCCCAACGTAATTGCAGTGAAGGAAGCATCAGGAAATCTGGCACAGGTATCCAGGATCATTAATGGAAAACCAGAAGATTTTCTTGTAATTTCAGGTGACGATGCTTTAACCCTTCCTTTTATGGCTATTGGTGGTGATGGAGTAATTTCAGTTATTGCCAATGCATTTCCTGCTGAGTTCTCTGCTATGGTCAGACATTGCTTACAAAACGACTATGAACATGCCCGCCAAATTCATTTCAGGCTTTTTGATATCATTGAAGCCATTTATTCCGACGGAAGCCCATCTGGTGTAAAGGCATTACTTGAGATTAGAGGGCTTGCAAAGAACAATGTGCGGTTGCCCCTGGTTAAGGTCAACAAAGGAGTTTTAAATCAGTTAAACTCATTGGTTGAATCATTTGACCGGCAATAAATTCTTCAATGAAGAATATAATCCTTTTAATAAATTTTCCTGATTGATTCGAAAACGCCCCGATTTATCACGTAAACCGGGGCATTTTTATAATATTGATATTTTTAGTTCTTCAAAGCCTTTAACTGATCTTCTAAAACTTTGATCTTTGCAAGGGCATCGGCCTGCTTTTTCTTTTCCATATCCACAACATGGGCCGGGGCATTATTTACGAATTTATCGTTACTCAGTTTTTTCATTACCGAACTAAGAAATCCCTGTTGGTATTTGAGTTCCTGCTCAAGTTTCTGAATTTCTGCATCAACATCGATGTTCTGGGAAACAGGCACATAAAATTCAGTGGTTCTCAGTATGAAATTAAAAGCACCTTCAGGTTTTTCCTTAACGTAATCAAGTTTTGACAGGTTACATAGCTTTACAACAAGGTTGTCGAAGGTTAAATCAGGCTGATCATCATAGTTTTTACGGATTAACAAATCAATAGCATCCTTATTGGCAATATTTTTCTCCTGGCGCAGGTTGCGGATAGCCATGATAACCTGTGCGGCAAAATCAAATTGCTGAAGAATATTTTCGTCGTAATTTTTGGGTCTGGGTACAGGCGAAATCATTATGCTTTCGGGTGCTTCAGTGCTACGAATATGTTGATATATTTCTTCACTGATAAAGGGCATGAAAGGATGCAGCACTTTAAGCAATTTTTCAAATATTTCAATAGTCTTATCGTAACTTGCTTTATCAATGGGCTGCTGGTATCCAGGTTTAACCATTTCAAGGTACCATGAGCAGAAGTCATCCCATATGAGTTTATAAACTGCCATCAGGGCATCAGCAATGCGGTATTTGGAGAAATGATCTTCAATCGTGATAAGGGTTTTATTAAATGCGGACTCAAACCATTCTACAGCTACTTTGCTGCTTTGAGGTTGCTCAAGAGAATGATCAATTTTCCATCCCTGAGTCAACCGGAAGGCATTCCAGATTTTGTTGCAAAAATTGCGACCCTGTTCGCACAATGCTTCATCGAAGAGTAAATCATTTCCGGCAGGAGCTGATAACAACATTCCCACGCGGACACCATCGGCACCATACTGATCTATCAAAGCCAGCGGGTCAGGTGAGTTGCCCAATGATTTCGACATTTTCCGACCTTGCTTATCTCGTACAATCCCATGAAGGTAAACACTGCGAAATGGAATTTCATTGCGGTATTCAAGCCCGGCCATGATCATCCTTGCTACCCAGAAAAACAGAATCTCGGGTGCTGTAACCATATCATCGGTGGGGTAATAATACCTGATATCCTCGTTATCAGGATATCTGATGCCATCAAAAACTGATAAAGGCCACAACCATGAGCTAAACCAGGTATCGAGTACGTCTTCATCCTGTTTCAGGTCAGATGCATTGTATTTTTCATTGTATTTTTCCTTTAGAACAGCCAGTGCTACTTCGGGAGATTCGGCCACAATAATGTCACCATTGGGCAGGTAATAAGCCGGAATGCGATGTCCCCACCACAACTGGCGACTGATACACCAGTCGCGTACATTTTCCATCCAGTGGCGGTAAATGTTTTTCATCCGGGTGGGGTAAAATTTTATGGTATCTTCCATAACCACATCCAACGCCGGTTTGGCAAGCTCTTCCATTTTAAGGAACCATTGCAGCGAAAGCTTGGGTTCAATTACTTCATCAGTACGTTCAGAATATCCGACTTTATTAATGATATCATCAACCTTAACCAGGTGTCCATGGTCGGCGAGTTCGACAACGATTTTTTTCCGAACCGCAAAACGGTCTTCACCGATAAAGATCTCGGCTTTTTCGTTGAGGGTGCCATTATCGTTAAATATATCTACTGATGGCAGATTATGTTTGATCCCAAGATTGTAGTCGTTAATATCGTGTGCCGGGGTTACCTTCAGGGCACCGGTACCGAATTCTCTGTCAACATACTCGTCGAATATTATCGGAATAGGCCGGTTAATAAGGGGAACCAGGGCTTTTTTTCCTTTCAGATGTTGAAAACGTTCATCTTCGGGGTGCACACAAATGGCAGTATCGCCCAGGATGGTTTCAGGACGTGTGGTAGCTATGGTAACAAATTCATCGGTGGTACCTTCAATCTGATAGCGTAGAAAATAAAACTTGGAATTAACTTCTTTGTAAACCACTTCTTCGTCAGACAAAGCAGTAAGAGCTTTGGGGTCCCAGTTAACCATGCGAACCCCACGATAGATTAATCCTTTGTTGTAAAGATCAATGAAAACCTTGATAACCGATTGCGACAGGGATTCATCCATGGTAAAAGCAGTACGGTCCCAATCGCATGAAGCACCCAGTTTTTTCAACTGTTCCAGAATGATGCCACCATGTTTTTCTTTCCACTCCCATGCATGTTCAAGAAATTCATCACGGGTAAGTTTATTCTTATCGATACCTTCATCTTTAAGTTTGGCAACTACTTTGGCTTCGGTAGCAATAGATGCATGGTCGGTACCGGGCACCCAGCAGGCATTTTTTCCCTGCATACGGGCACGACGAACCAATACATCCTGTATGGTATTATTGAGCATGTGACCCATGTGCAAAACACCGGTTACGTTGGGAGGGGGAATGGTTATAGTATAAGGTTTTCTTTTATCAGGGGTTGATTTGAAATAGCCTTTCTCCATCCAGTGCGCATACCACTTGTTTTCGGTCTTTGCAGGAGAATACTGCTTGGGAAGTTCTTTCATTTTCTGTTATCAGTTATCAATTTCAATTTAATCGTTTGTGAGATGGTTCAGCAACTCATATTTCCTGCCCGGAGGGCCTGAAAAACAACTGGCAAAGATAGTGAGATAATTTCTCATTTGGAAACTCCTTATAACACAATGTTTGAACAATACTCTCCGACAATTTCTCATAAATCAAATTTTCTGTGAAGGCTTCTGCTAAATCACAATTTTTCACTACTTTTAAAATCAAATCCGGGAATTACTGATATAACTACCTTAAACCTGTCGCCATGGAAAACGAAAAACACACTCATGATGACTCTAATGAAAAAAAGCTGGCAGAGCTTATTGATAAAGTGTTTAATGCAACTGACTATTATGACCGTGTTGATGCTGTAAAGGAGATTGACGACCAGGAAATTTTGCGTAAGGTTGCAGCCAACGATCCGGACTATTACGTTAGGCAAACTGCTACAGAAAAAATTGATGATCCGGAGGTACTGATGCAGATAGCACTCAACGACAGCGATTATTATGTAAGGGTTGCCGCAGTTAAGAAAATAACTGATCCTGAAACCCTTGCGCATATTGTGCTTCGAAGTCAGGAAGATTATTATATCTGTAAAGATGCTTTGGGCAAAATCAATGATGATAATGTTTTATTTGAACTGATAAAGGAAATTACTGACCGTGACATTATGAAATCCGCTGTAGAAGCCATTTCCAACCAGGAAATTCTTACTCATATTGCCCATACACATGAGGATTTTTATGTGCGCTCCGATGCTATTAAAAAAATCATTGACCAGTCTACATTGGAAAGTATTGCCCGTAATGATGACGATTATTACGTCAGAGCCTTGGCCGTGGAAAGAATTCAGAACACAGATACCATCAGAGAAATTGCATTTGCAGATCCTGATTATTATGTGCGTAATAAAGCTGTTGAAAAGCTAGATGATAACCTAACCCTGATGGAGATTGTGCGGAAGGACTCAGATTTTGAAGTTCGTAAAAAAGCCATTTCGCGTATAACCGATAAAGAATTGTTGCAGCAACTTCTTGCAGAAGTAGATGACCACTATATAGTGAGAAAAATCAATAACCGAATGGCTGTCCTTTAATTCCTGCCTATATTTTCTGATTAAAACAGCCCGCTATTTATGAAGTTGAGATTTGCATGTGTTTTACTGATTTTACTTTTTTGGTTATCAGAAGCCTTTTCCCAGGAAAAGAGCCGGCGGGAATATTTCAGAGAACTTTCCAGACCTGAAAAATGGTGGGTAATAACACATCCCTTTTCTGCAGGCAGAGCACTGGAAATCAGCCTCCACGCCCGCAAAATATCAAAAAAGATGGAAGACCATCCTAAACTGGATGGAGATAGTAGAGGAGGCCAGATTGATGCTTTCCGTCATGCTTGCTGGATGGCTTTAATGACTATTGAACTGAATCATCGCAGAGCCTGGCGATTGGGCTACGACCACGAAAAAGGGAATAAACTTCAATTCAAAAATAAAAAAGGTGAATATGATGGCCATCTGCCTACAGCAGCAGATTGCACCATGGATATGCACAATAATGAAGCAGGAATTGCCATAGGCTTAAATTACCCTGATGCCAGCCGAGATGAATTAAAGGATATTATTCTTCGCAAATTACTCGATGGCCATTTCATCATGCTGAAAAAAGATTCGGAAAATAATTTTCTTGATTGTGACGGAAATCCTGTTTCTCGCCAAGAATTCTACCATAATTGGGAGATACCGGTATGCCTGGTGCCTACCAGTTTTGAAAGGCCGGAAGGGGAGTAGATGGTGGGTTTTGGGGTTGATGGGTTGAGTTGATAGGTTTAAGGGTTTAAGAGTTGAAAAGTTTAAGAGTTGTTGGAGCGAAGTGGAAATCCCGGGAGCTTGGGCGATTCGGAAAAAATTTAACAGGTTGAAAAGCAATGGTTTAATGAATATTTTTTTGATATGTTGTTTGTAAAAAATCAATCTCTGGATCCGTGGTTTAATATTGCTTCAGAAGAGTATCTGCTGAAACATTTTGATGAGGAGATCATCATGCTTTGGCGCAGTAATCCTTCTATTATTGTTGGGAAGCACCAGAATACCCTGGCAGAGATTAATCTTGAATATGTAACAAAGAATAATATTCCGGTAGTACGACGTCTATCAGGGGGTGGCACAGTATTTCATGATCCCGGAAATATCAATTTTACTTTTATTAAAGGGACTGATAAGGAGAACCTGGTAAATTTTCGATTTCACACCCAACCGGTGATTAACTTTTTAAAAAGTATGGGAGTTGATGCCAGTTTTGAAGGTAAGAATGATCTTCGTGTTAATGGTTTGAAGATATCAGGAAATGCTGAACATATTCATAAAAACAAAGTTTTGCATCATGGTACCCTGCTGTTTGATGCCAACCTTGCACATCTCAATGAAGCCATTAAGGCAAAGGAAGAGCTATTCGAAAGTAAGGCGGTAAAATCGATAAGGAGTAAAGTGGCAAATATCAGCCGGTTTTTGCCAAAACCAATGTCATGTGAAGAATTTCTGCAAAAACTGGAAAGCTATTTTTTTCAGCAATATCCATCGCTTGAAAAATATGAATTTCATGCTTCTGATATTAAAACTATCAACCAGATCAAGGAAGAAAAATACCTTCAATGGGACTGGAATTTTGGATGGTCGCCGGGTTATATTTTCAAAAATCTTATCCATTACAACAAGATGAGGCTGGCCCTGGAAATGAAGGTGGTAAAAGGCAGGATTGAGTTTGCCGATATAAGTATTGATAATGTTAAATTACCGGATGATGATGCTGTTTTTATCAGTTTGAGAAATACTCAGCACAAACCGGAAGAAATTGAAAAAATTCTGGCTGAAACAGACTTTCTGGGATTTAACAGTTTGAGCGACCCCTGGGAGCTTACCGGGTTGTTTTTTTAGCGTTTACTCTGCTGTATTGGTTTATCCAATGTCAATACACAATCCTTCTTCAGCCAGTATGGTATTGTGAAAAACTGTTTTTGCCTCTTCTTCAAAGAGTTTCATGTCGTCATAACGAGCTGAATAATGCCCAAGCATTAGTTGTTTCACCCCTGCCTTTTGGGCTATGTTGGCGGCATCGATGGTTGTACAATGTGTTTTCTGCCGGGCAATATCGACCTTATCGTGCAAAAAGGTTGCTTCATGATACAGAAGGTCTGCATTTTTGATTTGATCAATGTATTGTTCGGTATAGCCGGTATCGGAGCAAAAGGCATACTTACGTATTGGGGGTGGATCGATGGTAATATTATCATTGGTAATTAGTTTGCCATCTGGTGTAACAAAATCTCCTCCGGCTTTTAACCGGCTGATTTCCTCAACAGGTATATTATATTTTTCAATAGCATCTTTACGCATATTTCTCAAGGCTGGTTTCTCCCTGAATAAAAATCCGTATGTTTTCAACCTATGGTGCATTTCAATGGCTTCTACAGAAATGTTGGTGTCTTCATAAAGGAGCTGATTGCCCTGGCTTATCAAATGGTATTTGATGGGATATGAAGTTTTCAGGTCAGATATACGGAACTGTAACTCAATAATTTCTTTCAGGCCATCTGGTGCATATATGTTGAGTGTTTTGGTTCTGCCAAGCAGGTGGTAAGAAAACATCAGCCCGGGCAAACCCAGATAATGGTCGCCATGCATATGCGAAATAAAAATATGGTTAATTTTCATCATGGGAAGCCGTAGCCTTCGAAGTTGCATTTGCGTGCCTTCTGCACAATCAAGAAGGAAATACTTGTTATGGTAATTAAGCAACTGCGCAGTGGTGTGCCTTTCTGATGTTGGTATTGCTGCAGAACAACCCAAAATATGTACCCTAAAATCCTTACTCATTATTTTCCAGCTTTTGATGCCCGGGAAGGTGGTTATTTTTCATAACTGCCTTTTTTTAACATTTTTCTATCTTCCACCATTAAAGCTCCCATGGCTGCCATGTGAACGATTTCGAATTTTTCGTCAATAAGAACCATATCAGCGTCTTTTCCCACTTTAACCCTTCCTTTATCGTTAAGCCACAGGATATCGGCTACATTACTGGTTACCACTTTAAGGGCGTCTTGTAATGACATGCCTTCAGATACCACAGCATCAACCATTTCATCAAAAATGGATTTTGGGTAGCCCATTTCAAGCCTTCTGAGTTTACCATTCTCATCAAAATCGGGTAACGAGCCACAGGCGTCGCTGGTCATGGTGATATGTTCAAGAGGAACACCGGCTTTTACCAATTCTACGATAGCTTTTGATGGTTTTATTTCATATTCTGGGAAGTAAGGGTAAGAACTGGCTGTTATGTCAACATAGCCTTTTTTTCCCCAGGTTTTCGCATCCTCAAAGATATAATGGTTACGGTTGCAGTGTGTTGGGATAAATTGTGTAAACTTCATATCGCTAATGGCCACGGCCTCATAAAGCGGTTTAAAAGGATTTCGCACATCACCCATGTGAATATTTACAAGACCGGCTTTTCCGCCCAGCATACCTCCAACTCTTGCATGTCGGGCAATACGAACAAGCTCATGTGGTGAAGGGAAAGAGCTTCTGTGATCAGAAACAGCGATTTCACCGGCACCAATAACCTCATCTATCAGGGCAATGTCTCTGCCTACATCACCAAGAAGAGTGGGGGTGGGCACCTGGTATGAGCCGGTATACATCCATGCGCTTACTCCCTCCTGGCGTAATCCTTTTGCTTTCATAAGCACAGATTCCAGGCTGCGGGTCATTCCATCGGTTCCCTGGCAGCCAATTACGGTAGTAACACCTGCTTCGAGCATGTGGCTGAGCTGCAGTTCAGGAGTGCGACTGGCAGGTCCACCTTCGCCTCCCGCTCCGGCTATGTGCACGTGTGCATCAATAAGACCGGGTATCATGCGCAAACCTTTTGCATCAATTATCTTACCTTCTGCTCCTATGGGAAGTTCAATTTTATCGCCAATTGCAACAATCTTACTTCCTGCAATAAGTATGTCTTTTTTGCCTTGGTTATCAGGTGCGTAAAGTTCACAATTTTTAAACAGTATCATAGGAATGGATTAACAGTTATATATCTGAAAGCAGCCAAAGATATGGTTTTCCGCGCAGCTTCCCATAATTAAACTTCATATTTTTCTATCAAATCAAATATCAGAGGTCTGATTATTTCAAGCAATATCTTTTCTTTGTTCTTTTCGCTGTAACTAACGTTTTTGAGTATATTACTGTTCATGATTAGTTTTATTTCTGCATCTGAAATCTCAATAATATATCCTCCCGGTAAAATTTGTTTTCTGAGTGTTTCTTCGGCCCAGTTTGCATGGTCGAGAATAACGATATCAGCCCCTTCGTGAAAAAAACCATAATCATAAATGTCTTTCTGGATATGATTAAAGAAAGCAAAAGAAGTTTTAGGGTGTCTTAAAATGATTTTTATATTTTGCTCATGGCTTTCGTTCTTAAAAAAGTAATTCCCATTGAAGAAAACACCTTCACGGATTAATGCCCCGGTAAACACACCCGGCTTTACGTCATTAATTTCTTCCAATAACTTCAACAAAAGCGGTTGTGTTATATTATTCCCTGCAATGACAGGAATCCTTGAAAGTTCAGTCCTTTTAAAGTGAGATAATAGTATCATTTCAGGTACGTTAATGCTATCACCATAAGCCGGTGACAGGTGCATGAAAACACCGGGACCCGCATTAACTTCAATAATACCAAAATCCCCTTCTTTCCATGGTATTGAGATATCTTCAGTCAGAATGTCAATTCCTATACATTTTAGGTTAAAGAAGGTAGCAATGGATTCGGCCAGTTTTATATTTTCGGGATGAATTTTCTCAGTAACATTTATGGAGACCCCACCGGCTGAGATATTGGCTACCCGACGCAGATAAACTTTTTGCCCTTCATCCGGAACTGAACCGGTATGGAGGTTCTGTAACTGAAGGAACTGTATCATATCCGTATCCAGTAATATTTTAGTAAGGGGAGAGCGCGCATTATCTTTTCTGATTTCTTTTTTGTTTTCTTCTTCGATAAGTTCTTCAATAGTATTTACACCATTACCGATAACAAATGCAGGTTCTCTTTTGAGTGCTGCTGCATACATTCCATCGATGGTAAGAAGCCGGTGATCATCACCATTTATTTGCTGCTGAACAATTGCACCATCAAAATATAAGCCTTCCATAGCTGATAAATCAACAATATGCTGAAATGCAACCCTGAGCTCTGATTCTGTTTGAATTCCTGTTACAACTCCCTGACCTTTGTGTCCTGATACCGGTTTTACAACCAGCGGATAACCTAGTTTTGCAGCCTCATCAACAGCTTCCTGTTCAGTTAAACAGTTTTTACCTGCCGGTGTGGGAAAACCGCACATAACCAGAAATTCAGCAACCATGTCTTTGTACATGGTGAATTCTGTATCTTTTACTCCATCAGTGTGAAATGTAGTTGAACGGCCTCTTAGTTGTTTAACGCCATAACCCCACTGATATTGGTTTTCTTCTTCAAGAAAAAACACAGGAATATCATTTTTAAGGCCTGCTTCAACAAGTGAATACAGTGTAGGCCCTCCAAGCAGTGATTTATCAAATATCGCCTGAAGATGCTCAAATTTCTTTGAAAAGTTGAATAGTTCAGCAGTTCCTTCGTTCATAGATATAAACCAATCGCTAACCAATACCGCAGCATCTTCTGATGAATAATCGTCGAGAAACTCAATGGCAATAACATAATCTTCATGATCTTCTGAAATGGAAAAATCATTGATGTATAAATCAATATCCATCCGAAGCACTTCGCGTAATGTATGTGTAAAAAGGTCGGCAACAGTTTGGATGTTAAACTTTTCAACCTGGGGAAAAACTTCATGAACAAAGGGTTTGTAAAAATCTGCTTCGGGTCCTTCGGGCGACACGTAAATATTAAAAACCATGGCTCTGCGTGGCAGGTAGTGATTGGGTCCGTAATAGAAATGGAATTTCCTAACGGCGAAGTCTTGTTCCTGGGTTTTCATAGGCTTCAGGTTTTGATTTGAAAAAATGAACCGGTAACAAAGGGAGGATATTTTTGCTCACTGGAGCGGCTTATCAAACCTACATAAAATTTGGCAAAAATGCATGTAAAACCTGAAATAATTCTGATATGAATTACGCAGTATTTTCGAAAAGAAGATACTTGAAAAATGATTACCTAATTTGGGATTTATAAGAATCAGGCAGGTAAAATAATACTTAGGTTTACGAAGAAATAATTCTCCATTTTTTCAAATCGAACCTGCTGTTTTCCTGTAAAAAACCTATCCTTAAACCATCAATTGAGATTCTTTGTCCGGGTTCTATCCGGTCAAAATTCGAATAACTAACATCATGGGTTGATACCACAGTAACAATTCCGGTACCTGCTACATCCATTGTATTATCAGGATTAATGGTAATGGATGTGTTTTCGCCAATACCAATACCTTTGTTGGTATGGCCACTGCACAGGAATTGAGTTAGTCTGCCAAGCCTTCCCCGGGCCACAAAATGGGTGTCAATGGTAATATCTTTAAGAAATCCAAAACCCTTGTCAAACTTTACAGAACCTTTAATGAGTCCCTCATTATCGCCATCGAAAGTCATAATTTCAGCTGCAGCCGATGCACCGGCAGAAGTTCCTGCTATGGTAAGTTTATTTTGTAAATACTTTTCTTTTATTGTTTGCAGAAGTCTTGTTTGTAATAAAATATTTGTTAACCTAACCTGATCGCCACCGGTAAAAAAAACCATATCAATATTCTGTAATTTTTCAAGAAAATCAGGCTTTTCAGCTTCATAGCTATTGCGTATGTCAAAAAGATATATATTATCAACTCCAAGGTTTCGAAAAGCACGGTAATAATCTTCTCCGGTTTCTAATGGAAAGAGGGTAGCACTAGTAATGATTGCGATGTTTGAAGCGTTATTAAGCTCAATAGTTTTTTTTAGGATCATTTTCCCTTCAATACGGTCTTCTGCACCACCAATAAGAACCAGGTTACCTTTACCGGATTTATTTTCTTCTGTCATAATATCTGTCAGTGGAAAGCTAAATAGAATAGTTTTATCTGAAAAGACGCATGATATCGTTAAAGTTGGCAAATAATATGAGCGACAACAGCAGGAGCATACCCACAGTTTGAGCATATTCCATAAACTTGTCTGATGGCTTTCTTCCAACGATGATCTCATAAAAAAGAAACATTACATGACCTCCATCGAGAGCCGGGATTGGCAAAATATTCATTATGGCAAGAATAATAGACAGAAATGCTGTGATGGTCCAGAAATGCACCCAGTCCCATGTTGGCGCAAAGATGCTGCCTATGGTAATGAAACCACCCAGACTTTCGCTGGCTTTTACTTCGGGCCTGAAGAGCAGGCGCAGTTCTCCCAGGTAGTTTACAGTTGTGTTCCAGGCTTTGACAGTTCCTGCCGGAATTGCCGCTAAGAAAGAATATTCACGTCTTTCATACTCAAATATTTCATTCAAAGGCTTGAGATAAACTCCAATGAGGCCTTCTTCCGGAACTCTCATTGGCAAGCTTAGTCTTTCATCGTTACGCATAACCTGCAGCTCAATATCTTTTCCTGCAAAATTTCCTATTTGACCACGAAATTCATCAAACGACCAGGTTTCAATATCATTAATACCCATTATATGGTCGCCCTTTTGAATACCGGCATCTTTGGCTGGAGAGCCATCCACAAAACCTTCTGCAATAAAAGGGAATCGAATACTCATAAAGTTAGCTCCACGATTGGAAATGATTTTAGCAAAAAAATCATCCGGAACATCCAGAGTTACAATCTCACCATTTCTATCAACACCAACAGTTTTTGCATTACCCATAATGAACTCGCGGGGTATGTCCATAAAATCCTCAACTTCTTCGTTGTTAATGTATAGTATCCTGTCTCCGGTTTCTAATCCTATCTCCTGTGCCAGTAAATCAGCATGGATTCCATATTGTACGTTTCTTGCCGGGAGATACTGCTCCCCAATGATTGACAACATGAAAATGTAAATAAAAATAGCCAGAATTACATTAAAAGTTACGCCTCCCAACATAACTATCAATCTCTGCCAGGCAGGTTTTGTACGAAACTCCCAGGGTTTGGGTTCCTGTTGCATTTGTTCTTTGTCCATCGACTCGTCAATCATTCCGGAAATCTTGACGTAACCACCCAGGGGAAGCCAACCGACTCCGTATTCAGTGTCGCCTATTTTTTTCTTGAAAAGAGAAAACCAGGGGTTAAAGAAAAGGTAAAACTTTTCTACTCTAATGTTAAAGTATCGGGCTGCAAGATAGTGTCCGAGTTCGTGTATGGCAATGAGAATAGATAAACTTAATAAAAACTGTATTACTTTAATTGCTACTTCCATGAATTTGTAAAAAAATTAGATTATTGAGTTAGTTAGTATTAGCAGGGTAAATCAGTAAACCTGTTACTGCCGTAAAAAAGTTCACGGGCCAGTTTACGGGTTTCATGATCAGTTAAACATAGATCCTCAAAAGAAGGGTCTTCTATGAAATCAATTTTATGCATGCATTGTTCAATTTTTTCTGACATTTCAAGAAATCCGGTTTTATCTTTCAGAAAAGCTGCTACTGCGATTTCGTTGGCAGCATTAAGGATACATGGCATGTTACCGTCTTTATCCATAGCCAAATATGCCAGCTCAAGGTTTCGAAAAGTACCTGTGTCAGGCTCTTCAAATGTAAGTTGAGGGTAATCCATAAAATTATACCTTGGAAAATCGGATTTTACGCGTTGTGGATATGCCAGAGCGTACTGTATGGGTAGTTTCATATCTGGTAGTCCCATCTGGGCTTTCATGGAACCATCTTCAAACTGCACAACAGAATGGATAATGGATTGCGGATGTACAACAACCTTGATTTGTTGTGGTTTAAGAGCAAATAACCAGCCGGCTTCAATCACTTCAAGACCCTTGTTCATGAGTGTAGCTGAATCGATGGTGATTTTACAGCCCATATCCCAATTGGGATGCTTAAGCGCATCTTCCTTTTTCACATTTTTGAGAAAATCCTTGTCTTTTCCTCTGAAAGGGCCACCGCTGGCAGTAAGGTAAATTTTTTCGATGGGATTATGAAACTCACCAGCCATGCATTGAAAAATGGCAGAGTGTTCGGAGTCGACAGGATAAATATTTACACCAGCTAGTTTAGCTTCGCGCATGATAATATTACCTGCAACAACAAGGGTTTCCTTATTAGCCAGTGCAATATTTTTACCCGATTGTATTGCTTTTAAAGTAGGTTTAAGCCCGGCAAAACCTACCATTGCAGTAAGTATGGTATCGATATTATCAAATTCTACAATTTCTTCAAGCGATTTTTCCCCGCAGAATACTTTGATTAAATGCGGGTTTAGCGCTTCTCTGACTCTTGGATATAGGGTTTCATTTCCAATAACAACAGCATTGGGTTTAAACTCCAGGGCTTGTTTGATTAACAAACCGGCATTGTTTTGGGCGGTAAGTATTTCAGCTGAAAAAATATCAGGATTAGCCCTTATAACATGCAATGCCTGGGTACCAATAGAACCTGTAGAACCTAAAATTGCAATCTTTCTTTTCACCTGTGATTTCTTTGAAGAAATGTTTCTGTACGTACCTTCTTTCTAAAATACAATATAATCGAGAGGGTTAATCGGGTTTCCGTTGAACCAAAGTTCAAAGTGAAGATGCGTACCGGTAGAAAGTGTTCCGGATTCGCCTATAATAGCTATAGCCTCACCAGCTTTCACAAAGCTGCCTTCTTCTTTCAAAAGATTACTGTTGTGTTTATAAACAGAAATAAGGTTATTTGCATGCTGTATTCCAATAGTATAGCCTGTTGCCAGTGTCCATGTTGAGAAAATAACAGTACCATCAAGAGTAGCTTTAATAGGCTCACCTTCGTCAGCAACAATATCAATTCCGAAATGCCTTTGTGCTGCATTGAAATGGCTGGTAATAATACCATTGAGTGGTGGAAAAAAGAAGAATTGCGACATAGGTTGTGGTTCAAAACTTTCGGGGTCTTCCGGACTCACTCCCACAAATCTTACTTCACTTTCAATCTGGGCTCTTAATATTGAATCTTCTCGTGAGCGTGTTAATTCAGCAATTTCTACAAAATCCTGACTATCTGATGGTTCAAATACCTCTTCATCAAAATCGCGTCCTTCTACAATGTTCCTTATATTATTGATGTACAAATCTTTACTTCTTAACTCCCTCTGTAATGAATCGGCCTTCAGGTTAAGTTCTCTTAATACTTTTCTGGTATTAAAGTCAGCATAACCCGGAATGTATTCACGTAAGGGTGTAAATGCAATAAGGTATGTAGTGGCAAATACCAGGAATATAACCAGGGTTCCGAAAAGGATAAATACGTTGAATCTTGTTAAACTGAATGATATCTTTTCTTCAAAAGTATCATCATTCATAAGAACCAGCCTATACTTGTCGTGTAGTTTGTTAAAGAAATTTTTTTCCTTTTTTGGTATGTTTTCAGCCATTATGAGTTGTGTACTTCAATTTATATTTGGTTGAAGGTAAAAAATATTGAAATTAAAAAAACATCTGCAAATATCGGAATTTTAATTGTTCCTTCTATGATTAATCAATCATATTCGCAACATGGAAATGTTGAGAAAATGATTAGAGCTTGTTTTATGTAAGACCAGATAAGTTTTAAATGTTAAAACGACATCTTTGAAAAAATAGTTTGAATTGGAGAAATAATTAAAATAAATTTGCAAATTCTTAGTTATACTTGCAGTTGAAGCCTAAAACTCTGAATCATTGAAACATCTGATAAGAAAATCTTTAAGTCTGAAAATATCTCTGCTCGGCTCAATACTTTTTTTACTGTTTTTTGCTGGCTGCTCAACGCAGAAAAACACTTTTCTGAACCGTAATTACCATAGTATTACCACTTTGTATAATGGGTATTTTAATGCCCGTGAAAGTTATCGTGATGGTTTGAGAAGGCTATCAAACATGCATGAAGACAACTATGAAAATGTGTTGAGCATATTTAAATACGGCAGCGAGCAGCAAATGGGAAGTATTTCATCCAACATGGATATTGCTTACCAGAAAGCCAGCACTGCCATTCGCCGTCATTCAATGAATATTCGTGGAGTTGAATACAATCGCTGGATTGATGACAGTTATTACCTTATAGCAAGAAGCCATTATTTCAGAAGGGATTTTAACCTTGCCATTCTCACTTTTGAGTATATTATTCGTCAGTATGACAGTCCGCTCGTATATAAATCCAAGATATGGGTAGCAAAATCCTACATACAAACAGGGCAGTTTAACAATGCACTCCAGGCTCTGGAAAGGGCTACCAGAAATAAAGAAGAAGGATTGCTTGACAATGATGCACTTTTGTTGTATCACATGGTATATGCCGATTATTTCCTGCAACAGCAAAACTATCTTGAAGCATCGCCACACCTTGAGCGTGCTTCAAAACTATCACGTAACAGAAATCAAAGAACCCGACTTACTTATATTCTTGCACAGACATACCAGATGGAGCGTAACTACGCTTCAGCTCAGCAAACATATGCAAGAGTTTTGAGGATGAACCCTGATTTTGAAATGGCATTCAAAGCCAGAATCAATATGGCTATGGCTTTCGATACCGAAAGTGGTGATGAAAGGTTTATTCTTTCAGAACTTGAAGGTATGCTCAGAGACAGTAAAAACCGTGAATTCAGAGATCAGATATATTATGCCCTTGCTCAGTTCTCCATGAGACAAAGGAATACGGAAAAAGCTATTGAATATTATAACCTGGCTCTTGAAAACCACAGGGGAAATAATTCGCAAAAAGGTTTGTCTTTTTTACGGTTAGGTGAAATATATTTTGATAAAAAAGAATACAGGCAGGCTGCCCGGTTATATGACAGTACAATGGTTTACTTGTCGCGCGAGTATCCGGAACATGAAGATGCCGGCAGAAGAAGTATTTTGTTACGTGAATTGGCCGGGCACCTGCGGGTTATTGAACGTGAAGATTCATTGCAGAATCTGGCAGGATTGAGTGCCGCTGAACGTAATGCTGTTCTTGACAAGATTATTGAAGATATTCAGGAACAGGAACGTCTGGAAAGAGAAATGGAGCAGGAAAGAGCTAGAATGAGACAAGATATGGCCCGGCAGGGAAGAGGCAGAACACAGATGGATGGTATGAGCGAAGGAGGATGGTATTTCTACAATCCTTCGGCCATGAGTTTCGGACGAAATGAATTTTATGCCAAATGGGGAGAAAGGGATTTAGAAGACCTGTGGCGTATTAGCAACAAGCGAACAATGGCATTTGGCGATATGGGGGATTTTGATATGGAGGGTGATGAAAGGGCTACGGGTGGACGGTTGTCAAGGGCAAGTCTTATGGAAAACATTCCCACTACACCCGAAAAAATGAAGGAATCTAATACAAGACTGGCAAGAGCTTATTATAATAAGGGAGTTCTGTTTAAAGACAGGTTGGTAGATACAGAAAGCTCCATTAATAGTTTTGAAACCCTGTTAACCCGATTTCCTGATAATGATCATAAGCTTCATAGCGCATATTTTCTTTATACACTCTACAATGGTTCAGGAAATACCAATCGTGCCCAGATTTATAGAAATATGATCATTCAGGATTTTCCCGAAACGGATTTTGCAAAAATTCTCTCTGATCCAAATTATGCAGAAAATCTAAGAGCTCGTCAGGATAGAGTGAAGCAAATTTACCGGCAAGCTTATGAAGCTTTTCTTGATGGCAATTATGAAGCTTCAAGAAGCTATGCTCAAAAGGCCGATACACTTGAGCAGACTATCGAACAAGCCGCCCAGTTTTCATACCTTAAAGCACTCATTGTTGGAAAAACATCTGACACTCAAGATTTTGTAGCAAGCCTTACCTATATCAAAGATAACTTCGAAGGTACGAATGTGCATGAACCTGCAGCAAATTTACTTGCTTACCTGGGATCTACAGGTATGATAACTGAGCCTGATGCCAGCGATAGCTTTGATAGAAGAAGAACCGGAGATCCTGAAACCGATGAAAAACTTGACTTCATGGAAACATCACCGTTTATTTACAGACCAGGTTCGGTACACTTTTACGTTCTTGTGGTAAATACAAGGGATATCCAGGTTCGTCAGCTCAGAGCAGATATTAATGAGTTTAACAGGAGTAATTTCAGTGAAAACAACCTCAATTTAAGCACATTGTTTTTTGATGATAGAAGGCAACTGGTAACAATTACCAATTTTTCTGATGCAGATAAAGCAAAAGCTTATGGTGATATGCTTACCGATGCTATGTCAAAAAATGAACATGATTCAGCTCATTATAAGGGTTTTATAATCTCAGTTGATAATTATCCTGTTTTTTATCAGGAGAGGAAACTTGAAGAATATCTTCAGTTTTATAATATGGCCTATACATTTGATGATTAATTTTTTTCTGGTCAGCGTTTTTTATTTTACTTTTGTTTCGCTGACGGAACAGTTAAAAGTTTGAATTGTTTTCAAAATTAGTTTTTGGATAAGAAATTTGTAAACTCATAATAGTTAACGAATAAATATTTAAATCAGATAAATTTTAAAATGTTTATTAAAAAAAAGACTGATACAAAAATGGCAAAAAGTAACGAAGCAGAGCACACCTCCATTAATTTGATAGGAACCGGAACAACCATCAATGGTGAAATTAAAAGCAACGGAGATATCCGTATTGACGGAACAGTTATAGGACAGGTGTTTTCCAAAGGAAAAATTGTTGTGGGCAATACTGGCACAGTAGAAGGAGAAGTATATTGCCAGAATGCTGATTTCTCAGGTAACATTAAAGCAAAGGTGGAAGTATCGGAATTATTATCACTTAAAGCAACATCACGTTTAAGAGGTGAAATTGTAACCAACAAATTGTCTATTGAACCAGGTGCCAGATTTACAGGAACCTGCACAATGGACAAAACCCCTGAAACGGATGTAAAACTTGTTTCTAAAGAAAATCAGGAAAAAAAATAGCAAGAAGGCAATTAGTTAAACCGGAATAATCAATTGGTATTATTCCGGTTTTATTTTGTTTACGAAACAATGTAAAAATGAATTCAGAAAAAAATTACTATAAAAAACTGACCCTATTTTCATTCATATTGTTTCTCATTAGCTTTTTATTTAGTCGATTTGCTCCATCGGCACTTGTAAGTGATTATCTGGTATTTATTGTCCCTTTTTTCTTCTTAATGACATTAATTACCCGGGTTTTCGTAATAAGTGATACAGCCGAAGCTTCAAATAAATCTCTTACATCTTATCTTGGAGCTTCCGGTGTTAAGCTTTTTCTTTATTTGATCGTGCTTATTATTTATGGTTTGCTCAACAGAGAAGATGCTCCTGCATTTTTTATCAGTTTTTTACTTTTTTATCTTATCTATACCTTCTTTGAAATTAAACTTGAGTTAAAGAAACATTCTAAGTGAATCACCTATTTTTACACATTAAATATTTTGCATCGACTTACAAGATTCACATTATCAGCACAATAGAATATATTCAAATCAAAGAATCCCTGATTTTTATCAAATACAATGAAATAAAGGGTATAACGTAGTTTTCCATAATAAATAATTTTTAAATTGCACATCGAAAAAAAAGCAATTTTTTTAAAAATGAAAGTGAAGGGAAAACCGGATAAAGACCATTTCAGGAGCATGATATGCAACATTCCTGGAGTATTTCTAGCAATGCTTCTGATTCTCTTTACTGTTAATGTTTTTGCTGAAACTTCTCCGGCAGAGCAAAAAAAAGAAAAGGGTGGGTTTGATGCAGGAAAGGTAATAATTGATCACATTCTCGATGCTTACGATTGGCATATAGCAGACTATGGTGACACGCACATAAGTATTCCATTACCTGTAATATTATTTTATGAGGGTAAATGGTATTTCTTTTTTTCCCACAAATTTCATCATGGCAAAGATGCTTACAAAGGATTCAGGATTGCCGGGGATGGACACAAAAAAGGTCGTATAATCAAAGTTCTGGATGATGGTATTACTCCTGATCCCAATGCATCTTTCATTCTTGATCTATCTATAACAAAAAATGCTTTTTCCATTTTTATAAGTGCATCTTTATTGTGCTGGCTGTTAATAAGTGTTGCCAGAACTTATACACATTGTGGTCCCAAAAGAGCTCCGCGCGGACTTTCAGCTTTTATTGAGCCACTGATACTTTTTGTTCGCGATGATTTAGCCCGCTCAGCAATCCCTGAAGATAAAGTTGACAGGTTTTTACCATATTTATTAAGTCTTTTTTTCTTTATCTTTTTTAATAACCTTCTGGGTCTTGTTCCCTTTTTCCCGGGTGGAGCCAATGTAACAGGAAGTATAAGTGTAACATTAACTTTGTCATTGTTTACATTTATGACCTTACACTTGTTTGCCAATAAAGAATACTGGAAACATATTTTTAATACTCCGGGTGTACCTGTCTGGCTGAAATTTCCCATACCTCTTATGCCGGTAATTGAATTGGTTGGTGTTTTTGTAAAACCCATTGTGCTTACTTTAAGGCTTTTTGCCAACATTACTGCAGGGCATATGATTATTCTGGGTTTTGTAAGTCTGATTTTTGTTTTGGGAGCATCCGGTACAATAATGGGATTAGCAATATCACCGCTTTCAGTAATATTTGTAATCTTTATGAATTTCCTTGAGTTGCTTGTAGCATTTATACAGGCATATGTATTTACTTTTTTTAGTGCCATATTTTTTGGAATGGCTGTTCCTGATGAACATCATTAAAAATAATTATACAATTAGAATTAACCCAAGTATCACTTAAAACTAGAACTTATGTTATTAACAGATGTATTAATGCAAGCGAGCGTGGAAATTGCCATGCAATGGATAAAAATGGGTGCAGCCTTTGCTGCTGCTGCTGCAGTTTTCGGGGCAGCCTGGGGTATCGGCAAGATTGGTAAAACAGCTCTTGAGTCAATTGCCAGGCAACCGGAAGCAGCCAATGACCTGCGTTCATCAATGATTGTAGCTTCTGCTCTTATTGAAGGTGCAACATTCTTTGCCATCGTTGTATGTTTACTTGTGTTGTTCGTTTAGAACACAAAGGCTAAACGCAATTTACCAGATGTTCATCAGTAAATAGTTTTCAAAATTTTCTAAATAAACTTTACTGAAAAATATCAGGTTCTGGCGAATAACTATCAATTAAAACTTACAACTATGGAACTCGTAACTCCCGGAATTGGCCTTATCTTCTGGATGACATTATCTTTCGGACTTGTGCTGTTTATTTTGCGTAAGTTTGCCTGGAAACCTATTCTCTCTACCATTAAAGAACGTGAAGCTTATATTGCCGGATCGATACGTGATAGTAAGAGAATACAGCGAGAACTTGCTGAGCTTGATGCTACTAAGGAAAAATTGCTTTTACAGGCAAGAGAAAAGGCCGATGAGCTAATTCAACAGGCTAAGAAAGATTCTGAAGTGGTTATTCAAAAAGCTCAGCAACAGGCGAGAGAAGATGCGGCTAAAATTGTTGAGGCTGCCAAAAAAAGTATTTTTGCTGAAAGAAAAGCTGCAGAGAGAGAAATTAGGCAACAAATTGTTAATCTAACTGTCGATATGACCCGTAGGGTCCTGCGGGATGAATTCAGTGATATTGGGAAAAATAACCAATATGTTGAAAAATTACTTGAAGACATTCAGCTCAATTAGTTTTAAAGAGTTAAACTACAATTATGAGAAACCTTCGAGTTGCTAATCGTTATGCCAAAGCACTTCTGGGGCTTGCAGAGGAAAACAATTTCTCTGAACAGGCTTTTGCAGATATGAAGCTTGTGTGTAGCGCCTTTCAGGAGAGTAAGGAACTCAAAACGGTTTTGAAAAGTCCGATTGTAAGAATCAGCAAAAAACTTAACATCATCAATGCAATTTTTAAAGGTAGGATTCACGAGGTTAGCCTTCGTTATCTTAATATCATTACCCGTAAAAAAAGAGCTTCGCTGATTGAGGGAATTGCCTATGAATTCCAAAAAATACACAAACAAAGACTGGATATAGAGACCGTAACACTAATTACCGCGGGTACTATTGACGAAACACTTAACAAAAAAGCACTGGAAATTTCACATCAACTTACCCCCAGAACCAGGATTGAATTTAACAAAACTATTGATCCTGAGATTGTCGGAGGTTTTATACTCAGGGTAGGAGATATGCAATACGATGCCAGCGTAAAAACAAAACTTGCAAAACTGAAAAAGCATTTGATAGAACTTTAGAAAAAAAGCATTGATTTTGAAATTTCTATCAGTGCACCTGTAAAAATATTATTATGGCAGAAATAAAACCCGCAGAGATATCTGCAATTTTACGTCAGGAGATGTCAGGTTTCTCCATGGAGACCGAGCTTGAAGAAACAGGCTCCGTCTTGCAGATAGGAGATGGTATTGCCCGGATATATGGCCTTACCAATGCTAAAAGTGGCGAGCTCGTGAGCTTTGAAGATTCAGACCTGCAGGGAGTTGTTCTTAACCTTGAAGAGGACAACGTGGGTGTTGTTCTTTTGGGTGAAGCCCAGAATGTAAAGGAAGGCCACCTGGTTAAAAGAACCAAAAGAATTGCTTCCATTAAGGTAGGTGAAGGTTTGTTGGGCCGGGTAGTAAACACCTTGGGTGAGCCCATTGACGGAAAAGGTCCTGTGAAAGGTGAATTGCTTGATATGCCACTGGAAAGAAAAGCACCGGGTGTAATATTCAGACAACCGGTAAAAAACCCGCTGCAAACTGGTATAAAAGCTATCGATTCAATGATTCCAATTGGAAGGGGCCAGCGCGAGCTTATCATTGGTGATCGCCAGACCGGAAAAAGTACAATTGCCCTGGATACTATCATCAACCAGAGAGAGTTTTTCGAAAAGGGAGAACCCGTTTTTTGTGTTTATGTTGCTGTGGGGCAAAAGGGTTCAACTGTGGCCAACATCATGTCGATATTAGAAAGATATGGTGCAATGGAGTACACTGTTATTGTTTCGGCCAATGCCAGTGATCCTGCCGCGATGCAGTTTTTTGCGCCCTTTGCCGGAGCTTCCATCGGAGAATTTTTCAGGGATACAGGTCGCCATTCACTGGTAATTTTTGATGACCTTTCCAAGCAGGCTGTTTCCTATCGTGAGGTATCATTGTTATTAAGAAGACCTCCTGGAAGGGAAGCTTATCCTGGTGATGTGTTTTATTTGCACAGCCGTCTTCTGGAAAGAGCTGCAAAAATTATTGAATCAGATGAAATTGCTGCCCAGATGAATGATATTCCTGATTCCTTAAAAGGAAAAGTTAAAGGAGGGGGCTCTCTTACTGCATTGCCAATTATTGAAACACAGGCCGGTGACGTTTCCGCATACATCCCTACCAACGTAATTTCCATTACCGACGGACAGATCTTTCTCGAATCAAGCCTGTTTAACTCGGGTATCAGACCCGCAATTAATGTGGGAATCTCCGTATCAAGGGTAGGAGGTAATGCCCAGATCAAATCCATGAAAAAAATTGCAGGTACCCTTAAACTTGATCAGGCACAGTATCGTGAACTGGAAGCTTTTTCCAAGTTTGGTTCTGATCTTGATGCCACTACAAAATCTATTCTCGATAAAGGTGCCAGAAACGTTGAATTGCTTAAACAGGGCCAGTTTCAACCGGTGCCTGTAGAAAAGCAAATTGCCCTTGTATTTTGTGGTACAAAAGGTTTGCTGAGAAAACTCGAAATTAAGCAAGTACCTATTTTCGAACAAAAGTTTATTCAATTGCTGGATGAAAATCATAGAGACCTGCTTGACAAGTTGAAGGCCGGAGAATTTAACGACGATATTTCAATTGAACTTGAAAAAGCGGCACTGAAGATTGTTTCCGAAATGGCTCCTGCAGAAAAAATTATTAAATAACTAGGTAAAAACAATATGGCCAACCTGAAGGAAGTTAGGGTAAGGATAGCATCCATTAAGTCTACAAGGCAAATTACCAGTGCTATGAAGATGGTTTCTGCCTCAAAATTGCGTAAAGGGCAAAATGGCATAACTAATCTTGTACCCTATGAAAAACAACTTCGGGAAACACTTGATAAAATTAATCAGACATTAAAACCAGAAGATAAGAATGTACTTTGTATCCAGAAATCGGTTAAGGATGTGCTGGTTATTATTGTTTCTGCGAACAAAGGACTTTGCGGCACTTTTAATTCCAACTTGCTCAAAGGCACTGTAAACCATCTGAGAAAACTGAAAGAGCAGGGATTTAACGTAAAGCTCTGGATTATCGGAAAAAAAGCCGAAGAGTTTTTCAGAAAAAGCAATTACGAAATCCTTGAAGTCCATAATGAACTAATAGATCATGTTACTTTCGAAAGTGCATTTTCACTTGCCAGGAAAGCAATGGAACTTATTGAGAATGATACTTTTCAGAAAATTGATATAGTTTATAACAAATTTAAAAATGCAGCGGTTTATAATTTGATAACCGAGCAATACCTGCCAATGTATATACCTGATGCTCCCGATTCCAATGGTTTTGAAACTGAAGCTCAGACATATATTATGGAGCCTTCGCGCAAAGAGCTTCTGGAAGAGCTGGTGCCCAAAGTAATTCAAACCTACATGTACCGTATTTTGCTAGACTCGTTTACCAGCGAACAGGGGGCCAGAATGACCGCTATGCATAAAGCCACCGACAATGCCACCGAACTGCTTAAAAACCTTACTATTACTTACAACAAGGTAAGACAATCATCTATCACGAACGAGATTGTCGAGATTGTGGGTGGGGCAGAGGCACTCAACAGGTAAAATCCAATTTTCATTTTCTTTCTGGTCGCAATAAAAAATAATTTTATCTGCCATCCACTTTTACTCCGCAGAATATTTGCTAACTTTGGGGTAGAAAATTGTATTATTAACCTTTAAAGCATACGAAAATGTTAACAAAAAAACTGGAAAAGGTATTGAATGAGCAGGTTGAAAAGGAAGGTTACGCAGCACAGCTATACCTTTCAATGGCATCATGGGCCGATAGCAAAGGCCTGGAAGGAATTTCCAACTGGTTTTATGCTCAGCATATGGAAGAAATTGAGCATATGCTTAAGTTTATCAAGTATATCAATGAAAGAGGCGGACATGCAGTGGTTCCTAAAATCGACCAACCACCTCGCGAATTCAAAGGTGTAAAACAGGCTTTTGAAGCTTCACTGGAGCATGAGCAAATGGTAACCAAATCTATCAACAACATTGTTGGCATTTGCCTTGACGAAAAAGATTTTACAACCCATAACTGGATTCAGTGGTTTGTGGATGAGCAACTGGAAGAAGAAACATCCGTACAGGGATTGCTTGACAAGCTTGATTTGC
>SKSE01000247.1 GCA_007118135.1 Bacteroidales bacterium
GAATGATGATAAACTTACAAGCCCGTTATATCTGAAAGTCCACTTTTCAGCAGGAGTATAGGTTCCTCCCAATAAAATCTTACGAGAAAGTCCACGCCTGGGCTCATCTTCATCAACAGTATCCCGTGGCATTTCATTAAAACTTTCCATCTCCTGGGGTGTAAGGGGTACAGGGCGATTTTCTGACCAGTATTCTGCTGTGCGAACACTGGCACTGTCATCCATTTCCATGGAAAAGCTGCGAACTTCCAGCGGTCTGCGTGGCTCATTTGCACGGGCTTCCTGACGAATCAGGCGGTTCAGTCGCCGCATCTCGCGATTGTTAAGATCTTCGGTTGCCATTAAATCAGCAATGCGCTCCTGCCGGCGTGTTTGGGGCTGGGTTTGCTCGCGCAAATCTATTTCAGAAACATGTGCCCTTCTGTCCAGTTCAGCATCGCGAAGCTGCATCAGAAATGCATCGGTGCTGCTTGCCATAACACGGGCATAAAACTCATGATCCAGGTTGGGATTTAAGGTAATTTCATAATCGCTCACCGAGGCCAGGTATTTATATTCGAGTCCAAGACCCATGATGCTCACTTCGAAATGATAATCATGACTTACGGGCATCCAAACACCCTCTGCAACCGGATTATAAACCTGCCTTATGCCTGCGGTAAACAAAGATTGCTCAATCTGCAAATCAACACTGTGCAGGCTCCAGGTGCCGTCTTTAATAAAAATATGCCCGCTGTACAAATCATGTCCTGCGCGACGTGGAATTACCTTGATTTTATTGACCTGTATGCCATTTTCCATAAACGAACCTTCCAGTTGAAACCGATACACCTGGAAAGCATTGCGACTAAGGGGCGATATGATTCCGTTAATATCCTGATACAAACTCATAGTGATGAATATCATAGGACTGGTCTGACTATCGTCGCCAGAGCTGCGGGTAGATATTACACGAGTCTGCACATCATTGGGCATTTGGTAATGCACTTCAGAGATGGTCTCGGTAACAAAGTACCGGTCCTGCTCAACGCCTTCCTGTTCAAATTGCCGGCGCAGCAGAGCAGGTATCCTTGTAAGCACTCCTGAGCCTTTAAGGTACACCCTGCAACTATATTCCGAAACCTGGCTCAGGTAATACTGACTCATGCCAATGGCCCTGCGCATGATGTAATAGGCCGGATCTTCTCCGCTGGCTGTAACAACCACTTCGGGAAGGGCATATTGCTGCTCTTCCATAACCACATTCAGGGTAATGAAATCATTTTCAATGTTTACACTATGCACCTGTGTTTTGTAGCCCAGGTACTGAAATCTGATCTCATAAATTCCGGGTTTGAGCTCCAGGCGATAAAATCCTTCTTCGTTGGCGGTTGTTCCCTGGTGAAGGGCCGGTACAAAAACAGCGGCGAAGGAAATGCCCTCACCATCAGCATTGGTAATATGGCCCTTTAGGCCCTGCCCGAAAGCAGACAATGATAAACTTAGGAATAAGAAAATAGAAATGAATGGTTTTTTCAAGCAATTCATGCCTTAAATATTATTTTTTATGAAGATAAGACAAATAGAGTAGATGGGAATTACAGTTTTGATGTAAAATGGTATGATGTTGAGAAACGTAGTTTCGAAATTCGGTTTTTACGGGATTAAATGTCGGGAACCGCAAAGGCGCAAGGGAAAACGCAATGTTCGCAAAGTATGAGAAATAAACCCATTTCTAATTTGCCTTATAAACCCTTATATGCCTTATATAGTTTAAAGCCAAGAAAAAACGAATTATTTAAAAGGGATTGCATCCCCTAAAAATTTTTCACAATTCCTGTATATCGGGCTGTGGTCAAATATTGCCAAGGTAAATTTAATCAAGATTGTAAGGGATGCCATCCCGAATCTTTCGCATTTGCGCAATATCGCACTTTCGATATTCGAAATTCGATATTCGAATTTTCCCAATTCTGATCCTCGTTCTCCGTTCTCCCTGCTCCAATCTCCATTCTCCCTATACATTAACCAGCGCTTCTTTGATCTTCGCCAATGGCAGTTTATCCGCTTTGCCTTCGTTTTCAATCACTTTAAAGATGGCTTCGGTGGAGATGATGCCGGTTTTCAGTGCAAAGAAAAAGACAGAAAAGATTGCAGCATTTCTTGCCCCCAATGCGCGGAAATCATGCTGAATAACCTCTGCTCCGGTTTGTGGAACAGGCAGACTGCTGTCAATAATCAGGGTACCTTCCTTCATGGCTTCAATCTTTTTACGGTTGTGGGCCAGTCCGTCGACAGAAGTAATAATAGCCATATCAGGTATGTTTATACCATGAAACCTTATATGCTCGTTGGAAAGATTGATCTCTGCAGTGGAAAAACCTACTCCCACAGTTACAGGGTAGCTGCCCTTTTGTGTAACATGTAAACCGGATATCAGAGCTGTTTTGCTGATCAAACCTGCAGCCAACTGCACTCCCTCTCCTGCTGAACCGCTTAAAACTATTGACAAAGGTTTCTTCAGATATGCATTAAATGCCTTCTTAACAATGGGTAACCTTGCCAATAGGTCATCTGTTTTCTTTCCCTGATGGGCAACAAATTCTTCACGTTCCTGTGTCCAGTCTCCAAGTTGTTTACCTGATTTTTCCACTATCTCCTGAAGTTTGCGACGGGGATTGAGTTTAACACCGTAGCTGGGGCAAATCTCAAGAACTTCAATTAATGAAAAGCCCTTAACAGCAAGCACTTCGGCAAGTTTGTCGCTGATATCGCCAATACCCATAATGCGTCCAGTGTAAGCTGCTCCTGCAGCATGGATTAGTGCGCAAAGATCATACCCGGCAAAAGGATTACCCTCGGCGGAAGTGGTGGTATTAAATCCACAGGGCGTCAGTCCGCTGGATTGTCCGCCGGTCATGCCGTACAGGTAGTTGTTATGAACCACAACGGTCATATCAAGATTCAAACGGGCAGCTTCCATGATGTGTTGCAAACCGATGGTGGTTCCACCGTCACCAATAAAAACCACAATTTTCTTACCCGGATCCAGATTGCCAAAGCTGATTCCCGCACCCAGTGCAACAGAACGACCGTGCAGCCCGTGTACAGTATGGGTATTTAAACATTTATCGATAATGCCATGGCACCCGATATCGGTAACCATGATTACATCCAGTGGATCATAGTTCAGTTTTTCAAGTGCTTTGGTTGTATTTCGCGCAATCAAATCGTGTCCGCAACCTTTGCAATAAGGTAATGCATCGGTATTTAAAAAAGTTGTTGTCATGCCTGTACCTCCTCTATGATTTGTTGTGGTGTGATCATTTTTCCCAATGAACCCACAAACCGGTGATTTTCGGGTTTGCGGATACCATAAAGCATTTCGCTGAATTGGTTATTGATATTTTCTTCAGCAATCACAACGGTTTTGTAACTTTCCATGATTTCCATGTAAACCTCGGGTGCCGGAAGCAGTGTTTTGGGGATAAGCAGTGAAACTTTTTCACCCTGCTGCTCCAGTTCCTTCACAGCATCTTTTGCTGCGGCAGCAGTAATACCAAAGGATAGAATCAGTTTTTCGGCTTCTTTCGACTCATGATATTCATAATCAATGTAATCATACAGCTTTTGCCTGATCTTGTCCTCCAGCCGTTGCGTATTGGCCATGGCTTCATCATTGCTGTGCTGCAGAATGCCCTTCTTATCGTGGGTTGATGCATTGATACGCACCTGGTGCTTACTTTGCGTAACCGGCAAAAAATCCGGCACCAGTTCCTTGGCTTTGTAGGATTTATATTTGCCGTCGCATTTCATATCATAGTACTTTCTTTCCACAGGCTCAATCTCAGGCAGAGTTGCCAGGTCAAAACTTTTAGTGGTCATTACTTCTTCCTTGGACGTGAGCAATACAACAGGAGTTCTAAGCTCTATGGCGGTTTTTACCGCTTTCGCGGAAAGGGTCCAGCAATCAGCAAAGGATGAAGTACTGAAAACCGGCATGGGGTGTCCGCCGGAAATATTTCCGCGAAGCAATGCCAGATCGCCCTGGGCTCCGCAAGTGGCGGTTCCTGTGGCAGGTCCCAGACGTTGCACAAGGATAATAACCATGGGCAACTCCATCATGTAGGCCATGTTTACCGATTCAATCATGAGTGCATAACCAGGAAAGGAAGTGGCAGTAATGGGCACTTTGCCCGCTGCTGCCAGTCCGGACATCCACTGCAGTGTTGTGATCTCATCGGGGGCAGCCAGCATCAGAGGCATTCGCTGCGAACCATACTGGTACAAAAGGTTGGCAGGTGTAATGGGATAACCGATAAAGGCATCGGCTCCGGCTCTTGCCATGGATTCTATGATTAGTCGCGAAGCGTCAACCAGCGTGCGCTTTTCTTTATTATTTTGCATACACTACTCCTTTATTGATTAGTTCATTGATAGCTGAGTCGTCATACTGCAGCACACCGGAAAGAATCTCGCGGGAGTGCTGTCCGTAATGGGGTGGTGGCGAAAGGTTTTCTAACGACATCTTATCAGTCGTAGTAAACGCAATGGAGC
>SKSE01000223.1 GCA_007118135.1 Bacteroidales bacterium
AAGGCATATTTTCGTGAACTTGAACTGGAAGTTAACAACAATGTCCTGATTCCACGCGGTGAAACTGAAGAATTGGTTCAGTTGATCAAAGATGATTTTGATTTAATAAAAAATAAAAACACCGAAAGAACAGTATGCTGGGATATTGGAACAGGTAGCGGAGCTATTGCCATAAGCCTGGCAAAAGAAATTGAAGCTGTACATGTTGTTGCCAGTGATATAAATGAAACTATACTTCAAACAGCCCGAAAAAATGCCGTGCTTAACAACGTGCATATTGATTTTTTTATACATGACATATTGGAAAATTCGCCGCCGGAAATACAGTATGATTGCATTGTCAGCAATCCGCCATATGTACGAGAGTCGGAAAAAGCGCAAATGCAGAAGAATGTACTGGACCATGAGCCCCACAACGCCTTGTTTGTTCCCGATAGTAATCCCCTAATCTATTATTCTTCTATAGTATCTGCAGCAAAGACCACTCTTAATCCATCGGGTGCATTATATGTTGAAATCAATGAAGCATTGGGCAGAGAAACAGCTGAGTTATTAGAGCATAATGGCTTTTCATCAGTGGAAATCCGAAAGGATATGCATGGGAAGGAGAGATTTGTGAGAGGAAGGTTTTAAAGGTGTATCCTCCGGGTACGACTAAAGTTCGTGCCCGGAGTTGGTGGTGTGTGGTTATAACGTCTTTAACCGGATTGCAAAGGTTGCGGGATCCCGCAGCCATCATACTACTGCAGCCTTAAAGCCCCTTAAAAACGCCACAACCGCATGAATGATACCAATAGATTGTATTCCTGTTAAATCCTTCTCATCAGAACAATGCATAAGTAAATCCAGCATTAACAAATACATTGAGCCTGTTATGGGTTATTAGACTAAAACCGTTTTGGACAGGAAGTGGAAAAATCCCGAAATTATCTGTTTTGTGAAAATTATAGTTAACAGAACCATTAAAGTTAAATCTGAATCTTGGAGAAAAGTAGTAGTATCCATTAAAATTCGGACCTGCAAAAATTCTGTCATAAATAAGATCTTCATCATCATAATTAAAATCTTCAACAGGATAGAAATATCTTTCCATCGTGTTATGGTGCCATCCTGCCTGGATTCCAAAGCTAACATATGATCTGGTATCCGGATAATATCCATAAGTTGCAGAAAGGGATAGCTGTAGTTCATTATGCCTGCGTTGTTCTCTCGGTAGTTCCAATATTTTGTTGACATTCGTGGCAAGGATATAACTTAAGGTGACTGAAAGGTTTTGTTGCCAGAAATGATTCAATGGCTTTGCTGAATTAGCATTAACCCATAATCCATAGTCCAGATAGCTGTATCTGTAATTAAACTCAGAATCAAGAAGCGGTGAATCAGTATACTCTTCTGATTCATTGTATACCGAAAGCATATAGCCAACCTTTGGGCCTGCAGAAATTCTGAAACCTGATGGTCTTGAAGGATTATTCGCATATAGCCAGTTATCGTAAATGGTTGTAAAATAAGTAGCATCAGCCTGGCTTACCAATTCCCTGGATAAAAGCAAAGAATCGATGGATTGGATTTGTGCAATCACCAGGTGTCGGTTATCAAAGAATCTTCGGTTTCTATTTCTTGATATCAGTTCTGCTAATTCATAAATTTCCTGATGTGTGGGCTCTTTCTCAAGTCTGTTTTTTTTCTTTAGATCCTTTAAAATAAAAAGTGCCATTTGTGCATCACCTACATATTCAATTCTTCCGAAACCAACACCTATTTCAATGCCTGCATTCAGCTGAGTATCATTATTTTTTCTGGTTCTTTCAAAAGATATGTTTCCCGAAGGATCTTTTTGAGTGTTTTTTGCATTATCAAAGTAGTAATTAAGGTTAATATTTGGTCCGATTTCAAGAAATATATTGTTGCGGTTATAAAAACGATTACGAGAACTTCCACCTATCTGAAAATTAACCCGGCTGTTTCTGTTTATTACCGAAGATTCATCACTCGAAATTTGTTCTGATTGATTGAAGGGTCTGGTTTGAAAACCAGTTATAAGTGAATAATTGGATTGTTGTGAAGGAGTATTTATGTAGAGTTGATATCTGCTTCCCAGGTTAAACCGTGAGGTAATATTTGATCTCAAAATATTGTAGTCAATTGTATCTTTCCATGATTCAAACTGATTTTGGCTATTTAATCCAAAATCAAAATCCAGGGTTTCATATCTTAAATAAGGCAGTTTAAAATCAGATAAGTCGAATGTTTCTACCTGAGCGTTGGAAACATTAAAAAGGAAAAAAAGAGCAGTTGAGAAAATGATGGTGTTTTTCATCTTAACATGTTTTAATGTTGATGGTGTATGCAAGAAAACAGTTCATATAAAGAAAACATTATATGTGAACCACTTTTATTTTATCAATAATTTAAGGATAAAAGTATTTCTTATTTGTTAATATAATCTTAGGTAAATTACTGAAAGTTAAATAAACTCAGGTTTCCTGGATTTTGCTTTCGGAATATTAAAGTAAATCTTTCAATGTTTTTACAAAATCTTCAATATCCTGTTCTGTGGTCTGGAAATGGCTCATCCAGCGGACTTCATTGATTTTTTCGTTCCAAACATAGAAGTAATATTTTTCTTTTAATGGCTGGATGATCTCAGGTGGGATGGATGCAAATACCGCGTTGGTCTGCACAGGCATGGTAAGTTTAACCTGTGGGATATGACGGATCTTTTCGGCCAGCAATTGTGCCATGCGGTTGGCATGGGAAGCGGTTTTCAGCCATAGATCATTCTTGAAATGGGCTATGAACTGCGCTGACATATACCGCATTTTAGATGCCAGCTGCATGGATTGCTTGCGAACGTATTCAAAGTCTCTGGCGAGATCAGGATTGATGAAAACCACTGCTTCACCCATCATAAGGCCGTTTTTGGTTGCACCGAACGACATCACATCCACACCGGTCCAGGTGATCATTTCCTCCAGACTGATATTCAATGCTGCAACTGCATTGGCAATGCGGGCGCCGTCAACGTGCAGATAAATGTTGTTTTTCCGGGCAAAATCCGAAATTTCCCTTATTTCATCCGGGGTATAAACCATACCCAGTTCGGTACTCTGGGTAATGGAAATGATACCGGGCTGGGCATGATGCTCAAAACCTACTGAGTGCAAAAAAGGTTCCAATTTACTAACCTTAAGCTTACCGTCAACCGATGTAACGGTATGAAGCTTACTACCACTAAATTTTTCAGGAGCACCACACTCATCATTATGAATATGTGCTGTGGAAGCACACATGATGGTTTGCCAGGGACGTATCAGGTGAGAGATGGACGAAACATTGGCGCCGGTTCCGTTACAAACAAAAAAGACCTTAACCTCGTGGCCAAACTTTTCATTGAACAGTCTTTTGGCTTCTTCGGTATAGGGATCATCTCCGTAGGAAACATAATCTTCATGATTGGCATCTAAAATGGCCTGCATTACTTCAGGATGAACGGGTGCGTTGTTATCGGAGGCGAAGCTTCTTTTCATGGGTAGGGGTTATTGGGTAAATTGGTTATTGGGTTATTGAGTTATTGGGTTATTGGGTTATTGAGTTATTGGGTTATTGGGTTAAATTAAGAAATTAAGAAAGTGAGTAAGTGTTTTCATTTTTATTCTGACAGTTTTCCAATTTGTTTATTAAACACCACAAAGACCGCCAATACCACTCCCCATTGCACCACAACCGTCATGGGGCTGAAGCCGGTGAAGGGGTTATACCATTGGTCGGGGGCGAATTCGGTAAATGATAACCACAGCCACCATCCCAATAAGATAACTCCAGCGGCTGGCACGAAAAATCTAATCAGCAAATGCCACCATTGCCCCAGTGGCCAGTCGCCGGTTATGAGCACTGAAGAAGTTTTAAGCTCTGTGAGTCCATGTTTTACAGCAAACAGGGCGATAAACACTCCTGATACCATGAGCCCCAATCCCCAAACAAAATCCTGGTTACTTAGTACATCCAGACTCATGGCAGAAGGAACTCCAAGCAGGTAAACCAGGGCACCAATGATCAAAACAGCATATTTTCTTTTGATGCCGCGATCTACAAGAGTGCGTGAGCTGAGTTCGAGCATCGACATGAGTGATGAGAATCCGGCAAAGGACAATCCCAGGAAAAAGAAGATGGCGAGTATCCTTCCACCTGGCATAAGTGCAAAAAGCTGGGGCATCCAGATGAAGGTTAGTCCCGTGGAAGCCGGACCAGCAGTTTGCATCACATCCAGGACTTCCCGGTCGGTAAATCCCAGTCCGAACTGCAAAACAGAGAACACGGTGCCGAAGATCATGATAGCCATAAGCAGCGAAATGATATTATTGCCGAAACCGGTTATAAAGGCATTCTTAACGGCACCATGTTTTACCTGCATATAGGCAGCATAGCACAGGAACAAGCCCCAACCGGCACCGGTATCCCAGGCATTCTGGGTAAGGGCCTGCAGCCATATTTCGGGAGTTTTTAACTG
>SKSE01000212.1 GCA_007118135.1 Bacteroidales bacterium
CAGTTTATTCTAATACCATCGCCTATTTTTAAATATTTTTCAAATATAAATATAAATAACAAATATTTGTTGTTTTACAACTGGTTAGAACCTTAAAATAACCGCAAATTTATACCACACTTTTAATTTCCCTGATATTTTTCGGGTTTTGTTGTTGGATTAGGGAGCTTACCATCAGACTTCAGGCAATACTTTTTTGGGTTGTCATTCTTTTATCTTCAGGGATTTTAAAATATAAAGTATAATGGGTATAAAAGTAAGTTCTAATGTAAGCGGTAAAATCCAAATCCAAAGACCATCAAATACTAACAATTCTCAACCCAGCATTATGTTAGAACCGGAATAATAACTGCTATAAAAATTACAACAAACGCCATTTGTATGTAATAATTCTTAACAAACAACCCTGTTAGCACAAGCAGGTCATTATCCAGCCTGACGTCAATTTGCCCCCGGGTTGTTGAGCTGTTGAATTTCATAGCAGTGCCATCGGAGTCTGAAAGGCTCCATTGGGTATTCCATACATTATCGTATTTCCAGTTGATGGTTTCCCCGTTAAGGGTTATTGTAGCCTTGCTTCTCCAGCTATTATACTGAATTTTTCCAACAGTTTTGTTAGTTGTGCTGTCAACAATATCTGTAACCGGGTTAAAGAATCCATGCGTCCTGAAAAAATACCCCCTGCCTCTTATTGAACCTTTTGCAGATTGAGAAAATGAACTGTCTTTCAAGTTTCCAATAAGATTGCCATTATCGTAAATTTTATACAAATTACTAAAGACGCCTTTTTTCCACGTTAATCTTGTTTTCATAATTCACAAATTTATTATAATATTGTTACAATAGTTAGTTATAAAATATACAACTTAAGCAGTTTACATGCTTATCAGACGAAACAAAGAAATGCACCAGGTTATTCTTTTTCAAACTCTTTTAATCGTTCAATGAGTTTTTCTATACTGGCAAACCTTTTGTCATACAAATGCCTGTTTATAAGGTATACGGCCAGATAGGTAACTGCCAGATAGCCAATGCTTCTAACCGCAAGCAACTCTAAATGGGCAAAAAGGTCGACATTGTTAACGGTTTTTGAAAACAGGAAAATCAGGGGCAACAGGTACAATGGGAAAAGCCACAGCTGAATCTTCCTGAATCTTAAAATCTTTCTTTTTACATGAGCCACCCTGGCTTGCAGCTTTACCATTGGCATACCATAATAATCAATCTGTTTCATCATCCCAATTATGATATAGGAGAATCTCATATAAACAATTCCTATAATTACTGCAATTAACCCAACTATAAAAAACTTTGGCTCTGCAATCAACCTGATAGACATTATGAGAACAGCTGCGGCAACTATGCCACCACCTATAAGCTCTACCCACTCCGATTTGTATGGGTAATCCATCTGGTCTTCAGTTTTTTCAATACTATCTTTACGTAGCTTCTCATCGTCAACATTCAGGTTTTGAGCCAGATTCTCATCAAAAGAATTCCAGGCTTTTTTTATCTCATCCAGGTCCATAATTGAAAAGTTTAATGTTTTTTAAAATACTCTTTGAGTCTGTCTTTTATGCGGTTAATCTTTGTGGCCACATTCGTTTCTGATATACCCAGGATTTCAGCAATATCTCTGTACTTGTTTTTATCCAGGTAAAGCAGCATGAGAGCTTTGTCCAGTTCATCCAGATTGTGGATAAAGGAATAAAGCATGGCAACGTTTTCTTCCATTTCAATACTTTTACTACTATCTGCAATGGTTAGTACTGAATCATCAATAGTTGCCCTGTTGGTGCTGTGCTTCGACTCATTTCTGTAAAAAAGGAATGCTGTATTCAGAGCAACCTGGTACATCCAGGTAGATAATTTTGTTCGGCCATCATATCGCGGCAGGGACTTCCACAGTTGCTCCAGAATTTCCTGCTCCAAATCCTTTCGTAATTCGCTATCCTTACAATAAGTATAGCATACCTTATAGATTAGCCGCTGATTTTCCTTAATGATTGATATGAATCTCTCTTTGTCCACTTCCATTTTATTGTTTAGTATATAGTTTGCAGAAAAAGTAAAATTATCACACAATTTTAGATTTTTTTTTCCATTAAGCAAAAATTAATAAATCAGCAGGTTTGAGCCATATTTTTTAATTTCCGGATATTTTTCGGGTTTTGTTATCGGGTAAGGGCTCTCTATGTGCTATTTATGGGTAGGCAAAAAGCAGGTGTCTGTTTGTGGGAAAGGTAATGTGGGATGGAGGTGCTTTTGGCTGGTAGATGGGAAATATAAACGGGACGGAGAGGCTCAGCAAAGTTAATTTTCGCTCAGCAGGGAGATTTATTTTAAGGATTCAGTTTCCTGATATTTTTAAACGGATTTGATTATATAATTTTTGTTCATTAATTCAGCTGTAAATTTAATGCAGACTGCAATGTTTTCTTTTACCAGTCCGGGGTATTGTTTGAGGATTTCTTCTGTTGTATCTCCTGTGCTTAAAAACTCAAGTATGGTGTTTACAGCAATTCGTGTTCCCCTAATGGTAGGTTTGCCATTACAAATATTCTGGTTTTATTTTTCTGTCAATTAAATACTCCATTTTGTCTTTTTTACAAATTTATGATTTTAGAAACGGAAATGAAGAGCAGAAAATTAAAATGCTGTGAGTAATTAAATTACATGCCTAAACTGTCTTTGAATACTGACCTTTACCCTGACTGAGCAACGGGTCAAATTCCATGGCTATGTTGCGTACTACAAGGAAACCATTTTGCAGCAACTGGATGCGGTTGCCGTCGATTTGCAGCAATCCGTCGTCGGCAAATGGTTTAAGCTTTTCGAGGTTGTAACCGGTGATGGTTTTCAATTGGGCTACGCCGGTATTCAATTCTTTTGCCAAAGCATCGAAATCCAGATATCCGTTGCACATGATCTGGTTGATGACCGTCCTGCGAATTTCATCTTCGCGGGAAAGTTCATAGCCTTTTTCTGTGGCAAAACCGGTATTATCAACCATCTCGATATATCTCCGGGTATCTTTTACATTCTGGTAATAACCACCCTGTAACTGGCTTATGGAAGTAGCTCCGAATCCATATACCTGTCCTGTGGTTTCCTGTGTGCAATACCCCTGGAAATTGCGATGCAGTTTTTTATTCTTAAGCGCCACTGGAAGTTCGTCACCGGGTTTGGCATAGTGGTCCATGCCGATGGCTTCGTATCCCTTTTGGGTAAGAAGGTTGTAGGCAGTTTCAAACATGGCCAGTTTTTCTTCGGCGGAGGGCAGTCCCAGTTCTTCCAGTTTCTTTTGAGCTGATTTTACCCATGGGACGTGCGCATAAGAGAACGTAACCAGCCGGTCGGGTGATATTTCAATAGCCTTTTCAATGGTGCTGCGGAAGGATTCGGGAGTTTGTCCCGGCAAACCGTAGATAAGGTCAATGTTTACTCCGTCCATATTGTTGGCTTTCATATGGGCAATGAGTTGCTCAACGGGATATTTGGATGGCAGTCGGTTTACCATCTTAAGTACATCTTCATTGAAATCCTGGATGCCAAGGCTCAGGCGGTTAAAGCCCATGGCAGCCAGCCTGTCGATATGCTCTGGTACCAGATAGGCGGGGTTGCACTCCATGGCAATTTCTGCTCTGGCAGCGGGCTTGTATATGCTGAGCAATTCTTTCATCACTTTTTCCACAAAGGAAAGGTCGATGGCATTGGGTGTACCGCCACCCCAGTGAATCTGTGTGAGGGGACGACCGGTATCCAGCAGTCCGGAAACGGAGTGTATCTCTTTAATCAATGCATCAATATATTGGCTAACCGGTTCATCGCCGGGATAGCAGGTGGTATTGCAGCCGCAGAAATGACAAAGCTGCCTGCAAAAGGGAATGTGGATATAGAGCGAAATATTTTCCGGTTTCTGATGATTGGATTGCACAAGCATATCCTGATAGCTTTTCACATCTATGCCATCATGAAAAAATGTAGCCGGCGGATAGCTGGTGTAGCGCGGGCCGGGTTTGTTGTATTTTTGTAGAAGCTTAATGTTCATTTTAAATTTATGAAATCCGAATATCGAAATTCGAAATCCGAAATTAGTTATTATTTACCCCATGTGTTTTTATGCATTTACCAAAGCTGAGCCAGATGAAGTCAATGCACGAATGTTTTTGTCTCGTAGGGGCGCAGAGACGCGGTTTTAAAAATCACTGTGTGATTTTTTCTCCGGGTACGACTTTGGTTCGTGCCCGGAGTTCAAAGTTCACCAGTACCAGGCTGAATGAAATTGCTTATTATTACTTTTTCGAATTTCGATATTTGAATTTCGAAATTATTCTTCCCGTTCTCCGTTTTCTCTTCTCCTTATTCCCAATTCACCTGTTTCACAAAATCCACCACAAACTTCACATTTTCAACGGGGATACCGGGTACAAGTCCGTGACCCAGGTTGAAGATCCATTTGGATTCCTGTTTGTGAAAAGGAACGAAAGTGTACAACTCC
>SKSE01000106.1 GCA_007118135.1 Bacteroidales bacterium
AAAATATCTTAAAAAAATGACATTGTTAAAATACTTTAACAGATTATTTTGCGTTTCTAATTAATATTACTCCCGCCGGTTAATTTATGTAACAAGAGCCTTAATTATCAAGGCCTGTAAACAAGATCAGAAACAAAATCAAAAGGTGTGAATCAAAAATTACAAAGGCTTCAGGTAATAAAATATATTATAGCTGATTTTTTTTCAGCATTTTTCTCATGGTTTTTATTTATCGTTTACCGGCAAAATAACGTTAACGGTAAATTAAGCAGGTTTACCAACGAAATTTTCATTGATCAAAATCTGCTTTTGGGTATTATAGTTATTCCTGTTTTTTGGCTGCTTCTTTACGCTTTAAGCGGGAGTTACAAAAAAGTATTACGCCGATCCCGACTCAACGAATTCGGGCAAACTCTCTTCATCTCATTTATCGGGGTATTAATAATTTTCTTCGTTGTATTACTTGGTGATGAGGTAAAAACAAATGTAGATTATTACAGATCCTTTGGAATCCTGCTTGTATTTCATATTTCATTCACATCTGTTTTCAGGTTTATTCTCTCATCCATTACAACCCACAAAATTCATAACCGAATCATTGGTTTCAATACACTCATTGTGGGAAGTCAAAAGAAAGCATTAAATATTTACCAGGAGATGGAAGCCCAGAAAAAGTCATCAGGCAATAAATTTGTTGGCTTTGTAAATGTAAATCTTTATGACAATTACATTATTGAAGAACATCTTCCACGTTTAGGATGGTTTAAAGATCTCAAATCAATAATCGAAGAACATGAAATTGAAGATGTTATTATTGCCCTTGAAGCCAGGGAACATAAAAACATTGGAAAGATTCTGGCCGAGTTATACCAAACAAATGCAATAATCAAAATCATACCTGAGATGCACGATATTTTTCTGGGCTCTGTAAAAATGACATCCATTTTTGATGCACCCCTTATTCAGATTCAGCAAGGACTTATGCCTACCTGGCAACAATATATTAAAAGATTTATTGATGTGAGTGTGTCACTGTTTGCTCTGGTTTTGCTTTCGCCTGTATATCTTTTTACTGCCATAGGAGTTAAGCTTTCAAGCAAGGGGCCTGTCTTTTATTCTCATAGACGTATTGGAATAAATGGCAAACCCTTTAAAATGCATAAATTCAGATCCATGTATACAGATGCTGAGAAGAACGGGCCGCAGCTGAGCTGTAAAAACGACCCACGAATTACTCCTTTCGGCCTTTTTATGCGAAAGGTTCGTCTTGATGAAATACCTCAATTTTATAATGTATTATTAGGAAATATGTCACTGGTAGGACCAAGGCCCGAAAGGCAGTATTATATTGACCTAATTGTTCAAAAAGCCCCCCATTACAGACTACTTCAGAAAATAAAACCCGGCATTACATCATGGGGCCAGGTAAAATATGGTTACGCTGAAAATGTTCAACAAATGATTGAACGGCTTAAATACGATTTACTTTACCTGGAGAATATGTCACTTGCAGTTGATTTTAAAATACTAATTCACACAATACTAATTATTATCCAGGGAAGGGGTAAGTAATCCTATTAAAGAAAAAAAATAAACGGATTTCCTGAATTCCTTACCAGAAAATCCTGAATTAGTTAAAATATAGTTGTTTATTAAATGCCATCTGAATATGAAAGTAAATAATTTTTTTATCCTGATATGCTTTGGTATTCTTATTTGTAGTTTTGGTTGTGATAAAGATGAAGAACAAACAAACTATTACATTGGCCCTGGTCTTGAAGAGGATTTTGAATTCATTGAACTAAAATCATCAAAAGACTCAATTCGCGCTGGCGTTGAAAGTGCAGCAATAACTGCCATTGCAAAAGGAGTAGAACTTACCTATCAATGGTCTGCATCTGGAGGAATCCTATTTGGTTCAGGAACTGAGGTGGGCTTTTATACTTCTGTTTGCACCCAGGGTGCATTTACAATAAACTGCAGAGTCACCGATAAAAGAGGTTATTCCGATCAAAAGAGCATTGTTATAGTTTCACACCCATAAGTAAATGAAAACAATTTTCTCAGCCTTCTTTTTTATTTTAATTTCATTTTCCCTTCTGGTTGTAAATGCACTTCATGCCCAATGTTTTGTATCACCGGGGAACCCGATAGCCGGCAGCAGCAACGTGGGAGTGCTGCAACAGGGTACATGGAGAGCTATGTTCATCTATAAACATGATGAACGTGCCGATTATTTCAGAGGAGACAAAAATATTGGCCCATTGCTCGTTCAAGCAGCCGATTATAATTTTCTTAGCGCAACTTTGGCATACGGCATTTCTGAAAAATGGACCATTGAAGCAGAAGCAGGGTATTTTTTAAATAAATCATATCGATACCAGGAAATAGATCCTTTAACAGGTCATGGACCATCAAACATTCTATTTTCAGCCAAATATCTTATTTATAACAACATTGAACGAAGCACAGAGTGGTCTGCCAGTGCAGGGCTAAACATACCGTTTTCAAGAGAACCCCGGTTTGTTGATGGAGTAATGCTACCTGTTGATTTGCAGCCATCGTCAGGTAACTATGGATTGGTTGGACAGTCATTTTTTATCAGGGAGTTTCCAGAAATCAGCTTTCGCGTTTTCCTTATCAACCGGTACCATTATGTAATGGGAGAAAATAAGCTCGGGTACCGCTTTGGCAACAGCTTTAACAGTTCATTATTCCTGGCAAGGCATCTTTATTTTACATGGACAAGCATAACCAAAGATATTACTGCTATACTACAACTTCGGCATAAATATACCGGTTATAATAAAAAAGATGGAGAAGTAATTGATGATTCCGGAAGTCACAAATTTTTTGTTGCACCTCAGCTAAACTACAACCCCCATCCCTTTTGGAACATCTCGCTGATCACAGAATTCCCGGTTTACCAGTATTACAATGGAGTTCAAATCTCTCATAATTACTCGATAGCTCTTGTTATCACAAGGGATATCGGCCATGAATGGTAATGTAGCTTTAAGGGAAATTTACAAAAGTCATATTGTGTTGGTATTAATCAACCCTAACGCTTTCGTCATCCTGTTAAAATCTCAACCTTGTCTCTAACAGGAAGTATATTGATTGCATATTAGATGAAGAATCAGAAGTTTATAACAGGCAATAAAAGCAAATTTAGTTGGAGATTATTTAGAATAAAGTTTTCGTTCAACAATATGAATGAAATTTATATTACACCCATCTCTATTAGCTGAACAATTTCTTCAATTAACCTGTCTTCGCCATGGGGGTCATATTCAGTTTTGAGATCGTAACCGAACAACCGCCCAAATGATTGCCAGAATACTGCCGTAAATGCTCCTCTGAAATCTCTTAGAACATCATAAGAAGTGTGGTTGGTTTCCCTGTCAATCAACTTAATAAGGATATGCCCCTGGGAAATGGTAAGTCGTCTGAGTTCACCTTCAAATTCATCTCTGATTTCTCTTTCTAAATTACGCGCTGCACGTTTGCGTTGAGCTTCAGTTTCAAGCCCCATAAGCATTTCGCTATACTCATCAAATTTTATTCCGGCCAATCGTGCATAGGGATAAACACGTTTTACATTTTGTACAAGACGATTGTAACGTCGTTGCTCACGATTGTTGGCAAAAATTCTTGGGGCAAAATATTGAAAGGTAGGAAGCTCAATAAATGGAATGGTATCTCCATGATAAACAACTGCTCTGGTAGTAACAGTTTTTTTCTCTTGTGCTTTTGATTCAAAAGCACACAAAACAAAAAACATAAAAAGAAGTGTTAATACCAAAAACTGCTTCATTTTAATACTAATTATAAATGACCTGGTTTCGTAATTTAACTGATATATAAAAATCAGAATAATTATTACTTAATTCGATCAACGAAAACAGAAATGCAAAAATTGCATCATTTTATACTCGCCAAATCCTGTGCCAAAAAATAAGCATCCAAAAAATCGGATGCTTAAATTATAAATTTCCTGGAAAAAAAGCAAATTAAATCAGGCTACTTTTAGCCTTCCAATTTTATTTAAACTCAATTGACTTTGAGCATATTCAATAGTTATGTGAATAAGTTTATCAGAATCATCTGCAGGAGCATTAAACATAGCATCCATCATGATAAGTTCGCAGATAGACCGCAATCCTCTTGCACCTAGTTTAAATTCTATGGCTTTATCTACTATAAAATCGAAGACTTCGTTGTCAACTTTAAGCTCAATGCCATCCATTTCAAATAACCTGATATACTGCTTAATCAGTGCATTCTTAGGCTCGGTTAATATTCTTCGCAAGGCTTCTTTATCCAAAGGATTTAAGAAAGAAAGAATGGGTAAGCGGCCTACAAGTTCAGGGATAAGACCATAGCTTTTAAGATCCTGAGGTGCTATATATTGCAGCATATTATCTTTATCGATAACCTGTTGCTCTTTGCTCGCACTGTAGCCGATTGCATTGGCCTGTAATCTTGA
>SKSE01000179.1 GCA_007118135.1 Bacteroidales bacterium
ACTTTTCCTTTCAAAATGCTATATTTGCTTTAATACTAACTTATTTTAAAAATTCCCGGATTTGATTATTGACCAGAAAATTGTTTTTACTGCATTCAAAGCTGCGATTGATGCCGGCATTGAAATCATGAATATCTACAAAAAAGGGTTTAAAGTAGAGCACAAGGCTGATGGCTCCCCCCTGACCCTTGCCGATCGCCTGGCCAATGAAATTATTATAAATGCGCTTAACACATTCAGTATTCCCATCATAAGCGAAGAAAAGCCACTGCCCGATTTTTCGCAAAGGAAATCCTGGGAATATTTCTGGCTGATAGATCCTCTGGATGGCACCAAAGAGTTTGTTAATCGCAATGAGGAGTTTACGGTAAATATTGCACTGGTGCACAAATCAAAGCCAGTATTGGGAATAGTCACCGCACCGGCATTGAACTTCGGATATATGGGTATTCAGGATAAAGGAGCATTCAAGATACATGATCTTCAAAAAGTATTGAACCTTACTGAAAAGGATTTTTCTAATCCTGGTGATTATTTTGACAGGCTGAACCCATCAGTTCCTGCCCAAAACAGAATACTTGCAGCAAGCCGCTCGCATATTGATGATGGTAATGCAGATATCATCCGAAAGTTATTTGGTCATGAGAATGCCCTTAAAACCGTTCATGCTGGCAGTGCTTTAAAATTTGGATTATTAGCAGAGGGCAAAGCACATTTTTATCTCAGAAATGATAAAATATGGGAATGGGATACGGCTGCAGGTCATGCCCTGTTGCTTGCCGCTGGCGGAGATCTTTTCACCTGGCCCGATGGGTCAGAACTTCTTTATAACAAAGAAATATTGAAAAATCCCGGGTTTGTGGCATGTGCCAGCAGAGATGCTTCAAAACTTCTTAAAGCTAAACTTTCGCTTTAGGTAAGGGTATATAAATACTGAAATTAAGATAATTACTGTTCCCAGATAGAATCCACCCGACATTCTTTCCGTTTCACCGAAAAAAAGAAAAGCCAGGAAAATACCATATACAGGTTCAAGATTCACCGCAAGCACCACCGAATAAGCCGTCAGCTCTTTCATGATCTCTACAATGGCAGCAAATGCATATGATGTGCACAGGAAGCTAAGCACCAGAATCCACACCAGGTCCATTGATGTCATACCGGACAAATGGAATGACATTGTACCTGCAATGAGCAGGAATACAGTTATTCCGGCAAATCCACCGATCATTTCATAATAGCTGATAAGGGCCGGATTCCACCTTCGGCTGATATTCCGGTTCAGAACCACAAATAAACCATTGAGAAAGGCTGATAAGAGTGAAAACAGGATTCCCTCCACATATTCCATTTCATATTGAAAAATAAGGTAGATCCCGAAGATGATCACAAGTCCTATAAGCACTTCAAGCCAAAGGATTTTTCTTTTTTGTAAAACAGGCTCAAGGAAACTTGTAAATAATGTTGTAGAAGCAAAAACCCCCAGCGTAACCGAAACATTGGAAACTTTTATGGCATGAAAAAATGTTATCCAGTGCAAAGCAACCAGCAAACCAATAAGATACAGGTGTAATTGTTCTTTTAGGGGCAGCCAGGCTTTTATTCCCTTTAACTTTAGGTAAACAAAAAGTCCAATGGCAGCAAAAAACATTCTTAACCAAACCAAAGGTATGGCATCTATGGTAATAATTGCTCCCAGTATAGCTGTAAAACCGAGCAAAACCACAATAAAATGCAAGTGAAAGTATTGCTTTAATAGTTTTACATCAGTCATTTACTTGTGCTAAAAAAGTGGTTAATAATATCAATTGCATTTTGTAATCTTCTTTCTCCTTCGCCGGATACTACCCTGTAAGGAAAACCATATTCTTTCAATTCTTTCTGGTACCAGTCGAGAAAATATTTTCTGTGATGAGGATGCTCACGTTGAAGGTCAAACTCCCAGGGTAAGTCTATATCGCAAAGCAGGAAAAGATCATACCGGTTTTGTTTTATCTGTTCCAATATCCATGGATGGCAACTATTGTATTTATGCATACTCCATATCTTGGTAACAATCAACTCAGTGTCACAGATAAGAAACCGGTTTGCACTAATCATTGCCTTTTTCTCATTTAGTAATTGATTTTCGGCAATAATAAGAATATCCTCCTGATTATATGGTCTTGTTAGTTTGTCAATATAAACACGTGCATGCTCGGGTACAAAAACCGTTTGAAAGTGTTCTGCCAGGTTTTTTGCAAGCTTTGATTTACCTGTTGACTCAGGCCCTGTAACAGCAATTTTTTTTGTCACCAATAATTTATTTTTCCTGTAAAAAGGCATTAATAATCTTCAATACAAAAACACTTTTTCCATGTTTCTGAAATGACTTCTCAATTTCCACTGTCAATATTTGCATAATATCACGGTACTCACCAAAGATCTGGGTGCTCATACCATTTACCTCTACAATAATCTTTTCATTCTTTTTAAGGCTCTCAATAAACTCTTTAATATCAGGGATAAACTCTCTCCCCAAAGGATACATACTCATTTCCACCGATGCTTTCATAAAACCAAAATATTTGTTTTAGTTAATAACTTTTTGATCCGAAACGTTAAGAGAAATTTCCACATGGAAATATTGGCAATAGCTTGTTTACAAAGATAGAATTAAGATAATTGTGTTGAAATAATAATTTGAAAAAATACAGATTAGCCGGTTTTACATCATAAAATGCAGTTTTACACAGATATTACGGAGATATTAATTATTTATATTTGCCACTTTCAATCCCAAAAAAGTAAATGAAACCAGCTCAAAGCGAAGAATCAAATATCGGAATATCAGGTTTGAGAAAACTTAATCGAATCACCACTCAAATGTATGGTTTTGATCTCAGAACATTTGCAACCACTTCCCTGTTGAGAAAAATTGAGTCGATTATACAGGCAAACCATTTAAAAGATGTTGACACCCTAATTCATGTTCTTGAAACCAGGAGTTCTTTCTTCCCCATATTTCAAAGCCAGTTAACCTATTTTTGCTCCGAGTTATTCAGAGATCCTGCCTTCTGGAGGCTTTTCCGTGATAGTGTTGTACCTGTCTTAAACAAGACTAAAAGTAAAATCCGGATTTGGGTGCACGGATGTTCTTCAGGCGAAGAAGTTTTAAGCACAGCAATCGTTTTACACGAAAGCGGACTGAATGAAAAGTTCTTCATATATGCTACCGGTATTAATGAACTTAGCATCAATGAAGCAAGAAACAAAATATATTTTGACAAACAACTGGAAGTTTCTGATAATAACTACAAGAGGTTTTGTAACGATGAAAACTCTTCAATTTTCAGATATCTGGAAAGAAAAGATAAGGGTTTTATATTCAAAGACGAATTTTACCAAAATATCAGGCACGAAGTTTTCAACGGTATAGAAGCCAATGAAATCAGGGGTTTACACTTAGTTCTGTGCAGAAATTATTTCATATATTGCACCCCTGAATACCAAAATAATCTGCTGGGTTTATTCACAAAAAGCTTAATTCCGGGCGGATTCCTGGCAATCGGAAATAAAGAAAATATTTCTTTCTGCAATGATTTTAATAAATATGTGGTATTCAATAAGAATGAAAAAGTTTTTCAAAAAAAACCCTATTGAATGGAGTTCCAGGCTTTTAAAAAAGATATAAAACGGGGATGCTTTTATGAGCTATAAGCTAATTATAATCGGAGGTTCTGCAGGGAGTTTTCAGATTGTAAATCAGATACTTTCGAAGTTGCCACAAGATTTCGAAATACCGATAATTGTTGTTTTACACAGGCTAAAGCATATCAGGCATGGTTTTGTTGAGGCCCTATCTCAAAAATCGATTTTACCAGTTATTGAACCGGAAGACAAAACTTTGATTAAACCAGGTTATGTTTATCTTGCCCCCGCCAATTATCATCTTTTTATTGAAGTAAATGGCAGGTTTGCATTATCAACCGAAGTACCGGTAAACCATTCAAGACCTGCCATAGACCTTTCTTTTAAAACAGCAGCCAATTGTTTTCGTGAAAAAGCAGTAGGAATAATTCTTTCAGGTGCCAATAAAGATGGTGCAGAGGGTTTGAAAGCTATTAAACAAATGGGGGGATTAACCATTGCGCAGAATCCAATTGAAGCCCAGATACCGGTAATGCCACGAACTGCCATTGACCGGGTCGGGCAGGTTGATCATATTTTATCCGGAATTGAAATTTCAAATTTTTTAAACAGCTTGTAAAACTATATATCTATATTGAAAGAAGGGAAAATTCCTGAATAAACTAATAAAATCAACACTGTGAAGCATCTAAAGATATACATTTATTTCGCCCTGAAAATATTTTTACTGATAATGGGATGGATTTTTTATCAGCAAAAATCAATGGTCAGTTACAGCGAAGTATTTGATCCTTCCTTGCAGGCAGAATCTTCACATTCACCAATTAACTTCTATTACAGTATTATTTTGATC
>SKSE01000090.1 GCA_007118135.1 Bacteroidales bacterium
ATCCGGTAGGCCCGGGTGAAGTATTCCTTTCCTGTGGTCCAAACGATGTGGGTGGTGATATCGTTTATCGTTTGTTCTACTCCAAAACCGATGATGCTCCCGCAGATCCGACTGATGCAACAGAATACACTTTTGGTTCAACAGCAGGAGATGGTGACGGTGTTGGAGCTTTTGGTTTTGTTCTTGGTGAGCTCGATGAAGCTACCAGCTACACTTTCTGGCTTTACCAATACAATACCGATGCAGAACTTTTCTCGCCCGATGCCGCAACTTCAAGCACCGTTTCAGGCGGAGATATTCCAACAGAAGAACCTGATGTTGCAGCTCCAACACCTCCGGATCGGAACCCTGAAGATGTTATTTCTGTTTTCAGCGATGCTTATACTAATGTGCCAGACACCGATTTTTTCCCTTGGTGGGAACAAACAACTGAGCCAAGTATTGTTGAAATTGAAGGCAATGAAACGCTGAAATACGCAAACTTCAACTACCAGGGAACACAGTTTGCCAATCCGCTGGATGTTACAGAAATGGAAACATTTCATCTTGACATGTGGACTGCCGATGCTTCTTCTGTAAATGTTTTTCTAATAAGTACAGGACCTGTAGAAACGGCCTATGCTTTGCCTATCACTCTCAACGAATGGGTTAGCTATGATATTCCATTAACTGAATTTACAGGTGTTGATCTGGCAGATGTAATCCAGCTCAAATTTGATGGGGGTACCGGGGTTGAAACTATCTACCTCGACAATTTGTACTTCTACAGAGCTCCCACATCGGTTTCTGATATCCATCTGGGTGAGTTCGCAGTGTATCCAAACCCTGTTAGAGCGGGAGATTTGGTTATCTTTAGCACACAGGTAAGACAGGTTGATATTTTTGACGTTACCGGAAAAATGATTCAATCACTCGTGAACACATCATCCGTTGAAACCGGCGGAATGAATCGTGGAATCTATTTTATGAGAATACAATCCGAAGAAGGCGAAATTCAAATAAATAAACTCATAGTCAAATAAATTTGGTAATTATCCTAAAAAGCCGCCATTAAATTGGCGGCTTTTTTCTCTCTTTTTTGCATCACATTTTAAGTTTGTTTTATTACATTCATTTAAACTTTGAAAAGATGTCATCAGATATTATCCTAATCATTATCGGTGCTATACTCGTTCTGATTGCAATTATTGATAGCATAACAATTCGTGGTGCTTCCCTGAATTTAATAGATATTAAAATAAGAATCCCTCTGGGCTTATTCGGTATTTTATTAATCTTTTTCGGTTCATATGCATATATGGGTGCAAACATGCCGGGCCAGATTGAAAAGCCGGTATTAGGAAGTAAAAGGCAAATAGAATATCCGGTAACAAGCGTTCAGGTTATTTCACCCATTGAGTATGACTCTGTAAAATGCAGGATTTTAACCTATGGTGTTTATCCTGAATCGCATGAGAAAGATATATGGGTTCTGTTATTGCCCAGTGACAGCTTGTATTATCCTCAATCTGACCATACCAATACTTCCCACAAAAGAAATGGAGAATGGCAGGTTATTACCCGGTTTGGGGGTGATAAAGGAGAAAAATATGACATTATTGTTTATGAAGCTGATCAATCAACTTCTGAGTTTTTTAGCGCTACCATTCAACGGTGGAACGAAATGCGGGCATTCCCCGGCCTGGAATTAGATGAAATTCCGGAAGGTGCCCGTGAAGTTGACAGGATAAGCATTTATTTACAGGAGAATTGCAGAGGGGTATATTAAAACTGCTGTCCTTACATAAAATTGTTATTGTGCAGGCCTAAGTTAATATCACGTAAATTTAAATACACGTCGTAAACTGATAGATTTTTTTTATTATATTGCGTGAAGTTAAATACCGACGACACAAACAACAATTGAATCAATTTTCAACACTTCTACTAATATCTTTTTTCGGCGTATTTGCACTGCAAGGGCAAAATTTACCGGAAAAAGGTGTTCCTTTGCTTGAAAACTTCTCACCTGCCGATTATCATAACAAAGGAAAAGTCTGGGAAATCGTTTCAACCCCCAATGGAATTATTTACAGTGCATCCGATGGTGGCTTACTGGAATATGACGGAAAAACCTGGAACATTTTCACCGGAAGCACCGGTTTTACACGCTCTGTGGTTGCAATAAATGATTCACTTATCTATACCGGTTCCGACCTGGATTTTGGTGTATGGGAGAGAAACAGACACCAACAGTTCGAATATACTTCTTTATACCCCTTCAGAGAAGATGCATATGATGTGAGTGAAGAGTTTTGGCAAATTCATCGCTTTCACGATGCTATGCTATTCGTATCATCCCGAAATATTTATGTTTACAGAAACCAGCAATTGATAAAGATTGCTGCACCAACATTATTTACAGGCAGTTTTAAAGTAAATGACAATTTATATTTTACTGATCGCAATCAGGGGCTTTTTATACTCGATGATTTTTCATTACGTAAGGTATTTGATTTGCCCGATGATATTAACCCCGAAATCTCAGGAGTGTATCAGAAAGACAATGATTTGATAATTGTAACCCGCGACCTGGGGCTGTATTCTTTCTCATCAGGTCAATTGAGCCGCATAGAAAACGAATTATCTGAGAAACTCAGTGCCGCAAAGGTTTTTAGTTTTGAGAAGATTGGAAATTCTCATGTAGCCTTTGGCACCGTGCTCAAAGGATTGTATATAGCTGACATGAATGGCACGATCATTCATCACGTGAACCGCCACAAAGGATTACCCAGTAATACGATATTAGCATTGCACTATGCTCCCAATGGCAAATTGTGGCTGGGAATGGATTATGGGATATCATCACTTGATCTGAAAAGCAACTTTACTACCTTTTTTGATTACAGAGGAGATTTTGGAACAGGATATACCGCTGTTCTGAAAGATGGAAACTTTTATCTGGGGACTAATCAGGGGTTATACGTTTCAAAATGGGAAGAATTAAACAATGATATGGAGTTTTTCAGATTTCATCTTATTCCCGAAACAGAAGGACAGGTTTGGTCGCTGGTAAATATTGATAATACTATATTTATGGGGCACGATAAAGGGCTCTTTATCATAAGGGGAAAAGAAGTAGAACTGTTGAATGGTCAGGATGGAGTTTGGACCATTATACCATACAAAGATTTCTTGCTAACAGGCAATTACAATGGAATATCCATTTTTCAGAAAACCCAAAACACCTGGAGTTTTAAGAAAAAAATGGACCTGATCCTTGGATCCTGCAATCAGTTGGTAATAGAGAATAAAAATATACTTTGGGTTAACATCCCGAATTTTGGCATTATCCGGGCTATACTTAATGAAGATTTGTACCCTTTAGAACGATTGATCTTTACAAAAGATATTTTTGATAATGAAGATGTGTTCATAGTAAAAGATGATTCGGGAATTCATTTCGCTACCCGCCAAAATCAGTATGTTTTTGATACCTCAGAAAATACCTTTGTCAAGTTGGAAGAATCTAAAACTTTTCCTGAAGCTGACGTACTATTACCAGGAGTTTTTCAGCCTGTTTCAATACATCCCGACTATGATTTCTACCCGGTTTTTAATGGATTTGCGCTCCGATATCTTGCCGCTGGTGAACCCATAACGGAGCAAAATTTTTCACTGGTCCTGCGTAACATGGAAGCTTTTAGCAATCATGAAAGAGAAATGATATTTCCGGGAGTATTAATTCCTTCTCATCTGAATAATATTCATATCAGTTTTATAGTGCCCAATCAGAGCAATGTTTTGTATCAATACTCATTAGGTAAATCAGGAGTTTGGAGTGATTGGAAGGAGGATAACTCCGTTGAATTTCTCAATCTGAAACACGGCGAATACCATTTTTTTGCAAGAGCACTTATCAATGAAACCATTATTGAAAAACAACCCATAACCTTCCGCATTGCAGCACCCTGGTATTTTACATGGTATGCCTATAGTATTTATTTACTGATTCTGGGTCTTATCGTATGGGGCATTTACAGCTGGCAATCGTTATCTCTTAAAAAACAGAAGAAAAACATGCTGATTAAAGAAAAAAAATCTTTGCGTCAGCAAACAGAAAGGCATAAGCGGGAAATAATGCTTATTGAACAAAAACAGTTGCAGGCAGAGTATGATCAACTGAAACAACAGCTCAAATCCAAAACCATTGAATTGGCCAAAAAAGCCAGGGATAATGAAGAAAAAAACCGATTGCTCCTTACCCTGAAGGAAAAATGTGAGAAAGCCCAGCAAAATCCTGCTTTATTTGATATTAAGTGGGGAGAGATGCAGCGAATACTTGACTCTTATCTTAAAATTGAAGACAAGACATTCGAAATCCAGATGGATGAGTTGCACCAGGAATTCTTCAAAAAACTGAAAGAAAAATTCCCCGACCTGTCAAATAACGATTTGCGGTTATGTGCTTATTTAAAGAT
>SKSE01000276.1 GCA_007118135.1 Bacteroidales bacterium
AAAATTACTGAAATGTTTGATTTAGATAAATGGCAGGAAATATTTGCGGCGCTGAAAAAGAATAAAATGCGCACATTCCTTACAGCCTTTGGTGTGTTCTGGGGCATCTTTATGCTTATCATCATGCTGGGTTCAGGAAGAGGACTGCAAAATGCAGTATTCGATGGCATGAAGGATTTTGCAACCAACAGTGTTTTCATGTGGACACAACCCACCACTGAACCCTATGCCGGATTTCCAAGGGGGCGTAGATTCTTTTTCCGCAACGATGATATTGAAGCACTAAGGAATAATATCCCCGAAATTGATATTATTGCTCCGCGCCTGCAGGCAGGTATCGGTACATCTTCAACTGATAATGTGGTTAGAGGAATAAAAACGGGTTCTTTTACCGTTAATGGCGACTATCCTGAATGGAACCTTATCGATCCCGTTAAAATACTGGATGGAAGATTCTTAAATCAACTTGACCTGACACATAAAAGAAAGGTAGCTGTAATCGGCGATATGGTAAAAGATATACTGTTTGAGAAGGATGAAGATGCACTTGGACATTACATAAGAATAAATGGCGTGTATTTCCAGGTGATCGGAGTTTTCAGTCCGCTTAACAGCAACATAAGTTTTGGTGGTGATAAAGCACAAAGCATATTTATACCATTTACAACACTACAGCAAACCTATAATTATGGCGATATGGTAGGATGGTTTGCCATGACTGCACATAAAGACATTCCGGTAAGTCTGGTAGATGAAAAAGCCAGGGAGTTGCTGAAAAGAAGACACAGAGTCGCACCCGAAGACAATCAGGCTGTTACCGGAGTAAACTTCGATGAGCAGTTCAGGCAGGTATCCGGGTTGTTTCTGGCTATTGATGTAATGATCTGGATTGTAGGTATTGGAACATTGCTGGCCGGGGTAATTGGAATCAGCAATATCATGCTCATCGTGGTAAAAGAACGTACCAAGGAGATTGGGATTCAAAGAGCTCTGGGGGCAACACCACGAAAAATTATCAGCCAGATTATTACCGAATCAGTTTTTCTTACTACGGTGGCCGGGTATTTTGGTCTTTCACTGGCTGTTTTCCTTCTTGAATTGATTAATAAAGCGCTTGCTGCAAGCGGGGGTCAGAATCAGGCATTTAAAAACCCTGAAGTGGATCTGAATATTGCTATTGTCGCATTACTGATACTGATAATTTCAGGTGCTTTAGCAGGTTTTATGCCGGCAAAAAGAGCCATTAGCATTAAGCCCATTGATGCCCTGAGAGATGAATAAAAGTTTTAAGAAAATGAATATTAGAATACCGACAAAGAATCAATAATCAACTATATTTTATAAACTGGAAAACCATAAAATCTTCATACAATGAAAAAGCTTATCAGAATTTTAGGAATTGTAATTGTTCTTGGCATCTTTGCCGGAACCATCGGATTTTTATATTCAAAATCCAAAAGTAAACCAGAAATTTATTCAACAACAGAACCTTTCTATACAGATATCATTCGTAAAACAGTAGCAACCGGTTCTGTAGTTCCACGCAACGAAATTGAAATCAAACCCACAGTGTCAGGAATTATTGACCAGATTTATGTTTCAGAAGGCGATATGGTAAAAACCGGACAGGTAATTGCACGCATACGCATTGTTCCCAATATGGTAAATCTCAATGCAGCTGAAAGCCGGGTAAATCGCGCAAGAATTGCTCTTGAGGAAGCAAGGATCAATTTTAACCGCCAGGAGCAGCTTTTCGACCGCCAGGTGATTGCCGAGTCGGAATTTATACCCTTCCGCATAGCACTGAAAAATGCCGAAGAAGAGCTTGAATCGGCAGAAAATAACCTTCAGCTTGTTCGCGATGGTGTAAGCAAAAGCTCCGGCGAAACCAGCAACACACTAATCCGTTCGACTATTGATGGCATGGTGCTTACTGTACCGGTTGAAGTGGGAAATTCTGTAATTGAAGCCAATAATTTTAATGCAGGCACTACCATTGTTACTGTTGCCGATATGAGTGAAATGATTTTTAAAGGAAAGGTTGATGAGTCGGAAGTTGGCAAAATATCTGAAGGTATGGAACTGATACTTAACATTGGCGCCATAGATGCTACCAACTTCTCAGCTACTCTTGAGCACATATCACCCAAAGGGGTAGAAGAAAGCGGTGCTATTCAGTTTGAAATTCGAGCTGCTGTAATGCTAGATGAACAGCATTTTATCAGAGCAGGTTACAGTGCCACCGCCGATATTGTTCTTGAACGACGTGATAATGTTATGGCCCTGCAGGAAAGTGTTTTGATTTTCAATAATGGTGACATTTATGTGGAAGTCGAAACAGAACCCCAGATTTTTGAAAGAAGGGTGGTAAAAACCGGTATTTCTGATGGGATAAATATCGAAATAAAAGAAGGAATAACAGAAACCGATAAAATCAAAAAAAGAGTTTAAAGCATATTTCAGAAAATAAAAGAGTTTAAAAATCGCCTTCTGTCGAAAATTACTTCAGGAGGCAATTTTTTTTATCCGGCCGGCATTTTCCATTTTTTGGGTTATGCTTTTAAAATCTGATGATGTATTCACAGAATCCTTTATCTTACTTTTTTAAATTTTCTAAATTCTGATATGTCAGGGTTAGGTAAATAGAGATTATTCTGTTATTTTTATGCCCTGCTATGATTGTCGCTCCGTTTATATGCATTAAACTTTATTATGATTTTTTTCAACAAACCAGTTTGCTGATATGAATACTTGTGGATGTTTTTTTAGAACCTTTAAGTTTTGGAAAAGTATGATGAGTATTTTTCCGCCACTAAAACTTATGGCCTTCGATGGTGCACAAAAGCAAGAGAAATATATCGGACTTCAGCTTTGGTCGGTAAGAGGCGATATGAATGAAGACCCTGAAGGCACCCTTGCACGTCTGGGCGAAATGGGATATTCCTTTATTGAGGCTGCCGGCTATAGTGATGGGAAGTTCTATGGAATGGAGCCCGAAAGTTTTAAAGCCCTGGCAGAGTCAAAGGGATTAGACTTTTTAAGTTCTCATGTTATGCTGGCCATTGAAGACATGGATCATGAGCAGGTTATGCAGTGGTGGGAACAATGTATTGATGCCCATCGAAAGGCCGGGGTCAGATATATTGTGCAGGCGGCCATGGGAGGTGCTGCCGTAAAGGATATAGATGTGCTCAACAGGTATATCAAAATGTTTAATAATGTTGGAAGAATGGCCGGCGAAGCAGGAATGCTTTTCGGTTTTCATAATCATGCTGTGGAATTTGAAACTCTTGATGATGTGGTAGTTCTCGAACATATGATTGAAAACACCGACCCTGATCTGGTTTTCTTCCAGCCTGACTTCTATTGGTTTTACAGGGGCGGTGCTGATCCGCTTGATTATTTTGAAAGGTATCCTGGTCGTTTTGAAGTATGGCATGTAAAAGACTATGCTGAACTGGGAAAGAGTGGCAAAATTGATTTTGAAAGGATTTTTACAAAGGATAAATCCTCCGGCCGAAAATACATCGTTGTTGAAGTGGAGCAATACAACCATGAACCTTTAACAAGTGTTAATATCAGTTTGGATTATCTGTTAAATGCAGATTTTTCATAAATTAGGAAAATATTTATCAGGTATAAAACCGAATTATTCTTAAATACATCAGTTGTTGCATTATGTCGTCATTTTTCAATAAGGAAATAAATAAATTTGACCGAGTGATAACTAGACTCAGACTTTTTTTAAGTAAATTATATTAATTAATAGTGACTCATTCTGAAAATTCAGGATGTTATTAGTCAAAAACAAATACTAATTAAACTCAGGAAGTTATGAAAGATCAAATCACAAGAAGGAAGTTTATCGGCAACTCAGCGGTGGCTGCCGCCGGTTTTACTATTCTACCAAGCACAGTAATCAGTGGGCTTGGACACAAAGCTCCCAGCGATAAACTGAACATTGCAGGAGTGGGTGTTGGAGGCAGAGGGTTTGGCATCATGCGGGCTATACAATCAGAGAATATAGTAGCCCTTTGCGATGTTGACTGGCGTTATGCAAAAGGATGTTTTGACCATTTCCCCAATGCAAAGAAATACTGGGACTGGCGCAAGATGTACGATGAGATGATTAATGACATTGATGCTGTGGTAGTTGCAACTTCAGACCATACCCACGCTGCAATAGCAGCTCATGCAATGACGCAGGGTAAGCATGTATATGTTGAGAAGCCCCTTACGCATACAGTTTATGAATCTCGTTTGCTAAGAAAGCTTGCTGAGAAGTACAAAGTTGCCACGCAGATGGGTAACCAGGGTTCTTCACGGGAAGGTGTATCAATTACAAAAGAATGGATACAGAATGGTGAGATTGGAGAAGTTACCAGGGTTGAATCTTTTACCGACCGCCCCATATGGCCACAAGGTCTTAATACACCCAGACAAGGGCAGTGGGTTCC
>SKSE01000227.1 GCA_007118135.1 Bacteroidales bacterium
GCAAAGAAGCACAAACAAAAGAGGTTTGGTTTTACGATTATCGAACCAATGTTCACCATACGTTGAAGAAAAAGCCAATGACCACAGCCGATTTGGCAGAATTCGTCAAGCTTTACAATCCTGGAAACCGCCACAAACGCACCGAAACATGGAGCGAGGTTTCGACAGGCTCAACCTCCCCGGAAGGGCGTTGGCGAAAGTTTACCTACGAAGAAATATTGGCAAGGGATAAAACCAACCTGGATATTTTCTGGCTTAAAGACAAAAGCCTGACCGATTTGGATAATTTGCCCGATCCCGATATCTTGGCAAGTGAGATAATCGAAAACATAGAATCGGGTTTAAATAGTTTCAAGGAAATTATGGAAACGATAAACGGAAATGGTGAATAACAAGCTAATCCTTTGCCGCCAGGTTTTATTGTTGTTTGGTCGGGGTGAGAGGATTATTCGGGCTTTCACCCTCATGGAGCGAAGCGGAATAAATCTGCTACTGTGGCTATGTCCGGAACGTTAGCGGCAAGGCCAACAGACCGATTGGCGCATAAATCTAATTGGAAACTAATTCGTATTTTAGCCTGATAAATACGAAATACTATCATGAGTTTACCCCAAGACAAAAATAAGTACCTGAAATTAGTTCAATCGATTGGTAATACAATTGAAGGAGCCAGAAATCGTGCAATTAAAGCTGTAAACACCGAATTACTCAGAGCCAATTGGGAAATAGGGAAATATATTGTTGAGTTTGAGCAACACGGAAATGAAAAAGCGGAATATGGAAGTGCATTGCTTGCCACTTTGGCAAAAGACCTCAAACAAAGATTTGGCAAGGGATTTAGTAAAAGCAACGTTTATTTGATGAGACAGTTTTACCTTAAATTCCCAATTTTCCAGACACTGTCTGGAAAATTGTCGTGGTCTCATTATGCTGAATTATTGGGTGTTTCAGACGATTCTGCCAGAGAATTTTATTTAAAGCAATGTGATAATGATAACTGGAGTGTAAGAGAGCTGAAAAGGCAAATAAACTCGTCACTATTTGAAAGATTAGCCTTGAGCAAAGATAAAAAAGGGATACTTGAACTTGCCCGGGACGGACTAACCATTTCTCAGCCAAGAGATATTGTCAAAGACCCATATGTTCTTGAATTTCTAAAAATCTCTGAAGAGCTTCGAATGACTGAAAGTAGCCTTGAGCAAAAAATAATTGATAACCTTCAGGTTTTTCTTCTTGAACTGGGTAAAGGTTTTTCTTTTGTGGGCAGACAATACAGAATAACCCTGGACAATGACCACTTCTACGTTGATTTGGTATTTTATCACCGAATATTAAGGTGCTTCGTGCTTATTGACCTTAAAACCAGACATGTAAAACATTATGATATTGGCCAAATGAACCTCTATCTTAATTACTTCCAAAACGAAGAAAACACAGCAGGAGATAATTCACCAATTGGAATTGTTTTGGGTGCAGATAAAAACGATATACTTGTGGAATATGCAATAGGCGGAATTTCGAATAATATTTTTGTTTCTAAATACCAGCTTTATTTGCCTGACAAGAAGGAGCTTGAAAATAAAGTAAAAGAATTGATAAACGAGTAACAAAGCCCAGTTTGCAATATGGTATAGCCAATCCCGCACGTGCGGGACTGCTACTTCGTGGTGCGGGGTTTGATAGTAGTTTTGCGGTCATGAAGGATTCCCCCTTTTTAGCATACCTCAATCTTTAATCAGCATTGTAAGATTGATAGAAAAAGCATTTTCTTTTCAATGGTTTAAAGAAAAGTTTACTAAAAAATCTACTATTAAAAAAATATCGCTGTAACATTTTGAATTACAGCGATACTTTTTTATGATGGTCGGGGTGATTTGGATTACTTTCAGTGATCCTCCATTGAGGTGGGCCTCAAACAAAAATAAACCCTGTTCGCTTCGCTCTCAATTGTCCGAAAAAAAAAGAAAACCCCGAGTAAACCCGTGTTTTCTTTTTTATTTCGTCCACCGGCTGCTATTGCAGCCGGGTTTTATTTTTGTTTGGTCGGGGTGAGAGGATTCGAACCTCCGACCTCGTCGTCCCGAACGACGCGCGCTAACCGGGCTGCGCTACACCCCGAATATGTAACATGTTGATTTTAAAATAATCAGGAGAGATTTGGATTTATTTCAAAATTTATTTTCAAACCAATGAACCTTTTGTTTTTTAGCCTTGTTTAAGATTGTGATTAGAATAGTTAAACAAAACATTCTTTGAAGGTGTGCAAATTTACTTAAATATTTATTAGATATGGTAATAGTAAAATTGTAATCTTAAAAATCTTTACTTTTGTAATACGTAAAGTTTTGAAAAACAAGAGTTAATAACAGGAATCAAACACTTAAAACATGATTTACATTACCCGCAGGGAAACATTTAATGCAGCGCACAGGCTTTTCAGGCCCGAATGGGATGATGATAAAAACCTGCAGGTTTTTGGGAAGTGTTCCAATCCCAACTGGCACGGACACAATTACGTTCTTTATGTTACAGTGAAAGGTAACGTTGATCCTGAAACGGGCTTTCTTATCAATCTGAAAGATCTCAGCAAAATTTTAAATGAACATGTTATTGAAAAACTTGATCATAAAAATATGAATCTTGAAGTTGATTTTATGAAAGGTCGGATTGCATCTACTGAGAATCTGGCCATAGGAATCTGGGAACAGATTGAAGAGCCGATTCGCAAACTGGGTGCTACATTACACAGTGTTAAGGTTTATGAAACAGAAAAAAACTTCATAGAATATCAGGGATAAAAAATTACTACTAAAATATTACAGAGATGTCAGCAGAAATTAACAGACAAATGGCCATTGAAAATACAATGGATGGCTACGAAAAAATAGACCAGTTTAATCCTAAAACCATAAAGGCATTATCGCACCATTATTATAATGTTCTTGAGCTTATAGGGGAGGACCCTACTCGCGAAGGTTTGGAAAAAACACCGGAACGTGTGGCTAAAGCCATGCAGTTTCTAACCCATGGTTACGACCTTGATCCCGCAGAAATACTACGTTCTGCCATGTTTAAGGAAGATTACCGCCAGATGGTAATCGTAAAGGATATTGAAATTTATTCCATGTGCGAGCATCACATGCTGCCCTTTATCGGTAAAGCACATGTGGCCTATATTCCCAACGGTTATATTGTAGGCTTAAGTAAATTACCCCGTGTGGTAGATGCATTTGCACGCAGATTGCAGGTACAGGAAAGGCTTACCACCCAGATTAAGGACTGTTTGCAGGATACGCTTAAGCCCCTGGGTGTTGCCGTGGTTATTGAAGCACATCACATGTGTATGATGATGCGTGGCATTCAAAAGCAAAACTCTGTAACAACAACTTCTGATTTTACCGGTGCTTTTCTTACCGATAAAACCCGCGCAGAGTTCATTCATCTTTTAGGTTCTAATCTTCATTAGTTTTAGTTTTGGTTATTTGATTGGTTTAATTGGAAAGGCCCTGCTTGTAGCGGGGCTTTTTTTTTATCTCGCAAAGGCGCAGAGACGCAGTTTTAAAAATCACGTTGTGATTTTTTTTGAGAACAGATTTCAAGGGATTGCATCCCTCCAAATAATTCTGATATCATATACCAGGCTGCAATAAGCTGTTTTTTATCTGGTAAGCCAGCAAGGTTGTCAGGGATGCCATCCCAAACTAACTTACTTTCCCACTTTCCCATTTTCTTACTTTCTTATTTACACATGTTGTAAGGCACTGGATTAACAGTATGATAAATTTTCCTAATTTTGTTCCCTGTTTCTAGCTAAAAAAATGATACTATGAAGAAAGCGTTTGTATTTCCCGGACAAGGGGCTCAGTTTGTAGGAATGGGAAGAGAAATGTATGATAACTCTGCCCAGGCCAAAGAAATGTTTGAAAAGGCCAATGAAATATTGCAGTTTCGCATTACTGACCTGATGTTTGCGGGCACAGATGAAGACCTGCGTCAGACCAAAGTAACTCAACCGGCGATTTTTTTACATTCTGTTATTCTGGCTGCAACACTGGGTGAAGAATTTGTACCTGATATGGTTGCAGGCCATTCGCTGGGTGAGTTTTCAGCATTGGTCGCTGCCAAAGCACTCAGCTTTGAAGATGGCCTGGTACTTGTGAGTAAGCGTGCCATGGCCATGCAGAAAGCGTGTGAGAAAGAACCCTCTACCATGGCGGCCATCATCGGTCTGGAAGATAAGGTTGTGGAAGATATCTGCAGAGAAATAAATGATGTGGTGGTACCGGCCAATTATAACAGTCCGGGGCAGTTGGTAATATCCGGAAGTATAAAGGGTATCGACCTTGCATGTGTAAGACTTAAGGAAGCCGGAGCCAAACGTGCTCTTCCTCTTAAGGTGGGTGGTGCTTTCCATTCGCCGCTAATGGAGCCTGCACGTATCGAGCTGGCC
>SKSE01000048.1 GCA_007118135.1 Bacteroidales bacterium
AGAAGTCTCCATACCACAAACCTGAGGATCAGTATCATCTGTTGGATTATGAAGGTATGGTAACCATTCATGTTTTTATGGAAGAATTTCTGAAAGTCCTAAGTCGAGAGAGCAATCTCCTGCAATCACCCTCGCTTATTGCATCTGTTTTGCAGGAAAGCACTTTTAGCGGAAGAAGACCGGCAGCCGGATTCCTGCTCAATACCGGAACCGGGTTTCATCGATACCCCGATGAGTTTTTCCAGGCAAAAACTTTAATCAATATTTCTGCCGGTTTATATTTTCAGATTCCACTCTCCCAGGTTTTTGGTCTTCAGCTCGAGACGTTATATGACCTGAATGGAAGCCAAATTGATGGAGGTAACTTCCGAAGACATTCTCTTACTGTTCCGCTTAATATTCAATTCGGAACCCCTGGAGTTCAGGGGCAGGACATCAGGCTTTTTCTCTTTACAGGACCTTATTATCGCCGGTCTTTTGCCGGTGAAAGTGCAGAAGTTAAACTTGATTTTGACAATGAATTTAATCCTGATGAATGGGGGTATACCATAGGTTTTGGATTGAATATTTTCAGATTTTATATGGGATATACCAGCCGCAGAGCAGTTACGAATCTTACGCATTTCGATGATACGAAAAAACTGGATTCTAACGGATATTTTTCTATTGGATACCGGTTTTGACCCTAATCAATAATTCGATTTCTAATTCATTGTTTGTGCCTGATTTTTCTTTTTAATAATGAAGATTCTGTTTGACGGATTCCTTTACCGGGTTTTTCATTTCCTATTGCTTTTTCTTTTGGGAATGTTTCCTTTTCCTTCCTTCAGTGGTGAAATACGAGGGCGTGTTACAGATGCACAAACCGCTGAACCACTTGCTTTTGTACATGTCCTTATCGAAAACAGCCAGCGAGGCACCATGACCGATATTGATGGTTATTTTCAACTGGATTTGCAAAAGAATGATTCTCTCTTAAGACTTTCTTATGTCGGTTATTTTAGCAGGGTCTACAAACCTGAACCTGAAAAGCCAATCCACTTTATCTCTATGCAAAGCCGGCCTGTTGAGCTTGCAGAAGTAGTGGTTTTCCCCGGAGAAAACCCTGCACACCGTATTGTTATTAATGCAATGGAAAACCGCAGAAAGAACAATCCGGAACAATTAAATGCTTTCAGTTATACCAGTTACAATAAGGTAATCGGAACTCTCGACCAAGATTATTACCTGGAACGATGGCAGGAAACAAGGGACTCTGTTTTTTTTCGTATGTACCAAACTCTGCAACAGCGACATCTGCTTGTGATGGAATCGGTAACTAAAAGAAAGTTTCTTTACCCAAATCTTAATAATGAAAAGGTAGTTGCCAACAGGTTTTCCGGTTTACAGAACCCTTTGTTCACCATGCTGGCGACCGAATTGCAATCATTTTCCTTTTACAATAATTTTATTACTCTTTTGGGAAATGATTACATCAGCCCTCTGAACCGTTCAGCCTTCAGCCGTTATTCTTATCATCTTGAAGACACCCTTTACCAGGGAAGGGATTCATTGTTTGTAATAAGCTACCGACCACGGGCAAACACCAACTTTGATGGATTATATGGGTTGCTTTATATTCATACTGATGGATGGGCCGTGCAAAATGTAATTGCCCGGCCACAGGAAAATCCGGCTGCCGGACTGAATTTCCGTATACAACAAAAATACGCCAGACCCGATGGCGAACACTGGTTTCCGGTGCAGCTCAATACCGACATTGAAATGGCTGAGCTTACAGGAGGAGCTCAACAGGAATTCATGCCGTTGCGAATTATTGGCAGAAGCTACATAACTGATATTATCATAAATCCACCGCTTTCACGAAGTGATTTTTCGGTTTTTTCTGTCGATTTTGATCCCCGTGCCAATGAAGTTACTCAACAGCAATGGGAAGCCTTTCGCTCCGACTCGCTCTCAATAATCGAAAGGAATACTTACCGGTTTATGGATAGCCTGGGTTTGGAACATAACTTCGAAAGAATTCTTAATACTGTTGAGCCCCTGATATTCGGAGAATTGCCCTTGGGTAAGGTTAATCTGGTTTTAAATGATGTGTACCGTATCAACAGCATTGAAGGACATCGAATAGGGCTGGGATTGAAAACCAACAGACGCTTTTCTTCAAGAACAGCTTTTGGGGGTTATTATGCGTGGGGTACCCGCGACAGGCAAAGCAAGTACGGTTATTTTGGCGAACTTGTGCTTCATAAAGCCAATGATTTGAGATTAGGTGGAGCATTCAGTCTTGATGTAACTGAACGGGGGGCACCAGAATTTTATGACAGAAGCTTTTCTACGGTTAATAATCTTTTGGCGAATTATTATTCTAATATCAGAGATCTTGACCGGCAATATAAGATTTATCTGAATTTCAGGATGTGGCAGAATTTCATTCAGGGGGAACTGTCAGGCAGGACAGGAAAATCATCGTGGAGTGATATTTATTATTTCAGGCCACAAGGTTCTGAAGTAGGTTTCAGACAGTTTAATTATTCTGAAGCGGCTTTGATGCTAAGATTTGCGTATGGTGAAGTTTTTATGAATACACCTTTACGGGTAATACAATTGCCTTCACGCTACCCGGTTCTTAATTTCAACATAATAAAAGGATTTGATAATGTTGGCAGAGGTGAGTATGATTACTTAAAACTGGAAAGTAAGTTTTCACTAAGTTATCCCATACCATTAGTGGGCATACAGAACTGGATTTTCGAAGCTGGCTGGGTTAACCGAACTGATGTGCCATGGCCCATTCTTTTTACTGCCAGTGCTGCTGACCGCAGGGGCTGGCTGGCAGCACCTTTTAACTTCGGTACCATGAATATGAATGAATTTATGGCCGACCGTTATTTTGCCCTTTTTTTTCAGCATAATTTCCAGAGTTTACTTTTTCGTACTCCCAAATGGCGGCCTGAACTGGTTTTAATAAGCAATCTGGGCTGGGGTAGTCTCAGAAATAAGGATAACCATATATATCAGGAGTTTAAAAGCTGGGAAAAGGGATTCTTTGAATCAGGAATTGCAATGAATAAAATATTTCCCCAACAATGGGTAAGAAATATCATTTTCGGATTCAGCCCTGGAGTAGAAGTTCTTTACAGATATGGACCCTATCGTTTTGATAACCATTCAGATAATCTTACTGTAAAACTTAATCTTATAGTTGCATTTTAATTCAAAAAGCTAAAGTATTATTATCAATTATACAACAAGGAATAATATATAAGTTAAAAAACCCCGGTTGTAGTGTTATCAGGCTTTTGATGTGCAAAAGTTATTAACAATTGCAAATGAAATCAAAAACTGTGCTTTCCGAAAATTAACAGCAAAATAATCCCATTCAGATAAAAAAAACCCTTATTCATTATCAATAACTTAAAAATACTAAGAATTTACTGGAGTGTCGAATAAAATGTTCTTGGATTGAAAAACCTTTAACTTGGATAAAAAGAATAAATTTGAAGTTCTTTTGAATAGTATGGTAAAGCTTAAAACACTAACACTTGAGTTTCAGGATAAAAGGGAAGAAGCTCTATTTAAAAGAGCTTTTTTCAGGGAATTCTTGCCTGTAACAAGGGTAGCCGTATTATTGGCAGCAATTTTATATGCCTTGTTTGGGGTTTTAGACTTCATATACGTTTCAGATTATCTTCGTACCTTTTTGATTCTCAGATTCGGAATAGTTGTTCCTTTTTTACTGCTTTTCATATTATTATCCTTCAACAGATTTTTTTATCTTTTTTGGCAATTTCTGCTTTTCCTTGCTTTTTTGGTTACGGGAGTGGGTATTGCAATGATGATCACATTAAGCCCCGAAAATTGGTCATATTACGGTGGTTTAATGTTGATTTTTATGGTTGGATACTTTTTCAGCAAACTCCGGTTTATATGGGCATCTATCGGAGGTTGGCTTAATCTTTTCATGTTTAATTTGCTGTTGTATTTTTTTGCTGATGTAGATCAACAGATTTATGTGGCATATAACTTCTTTTATGTGTCTGCTAATCTTATTGGTATGTTCGGAGCTTATTATTTTGAAGTTTCAGCACGAAGAAACTTTTACCTTTCACGACAGCTTGACCAAAAACAACGAGATTTAGAGAACATTAATCAAACCCTTGAATCTGCCGTAGAGTCCAGAACACGAGAGCTGAAAGAGAACGAAGAAAAGTACCGTTTAATATTTGAAAGATCACCATTGGGCGTTTTTCACTTTAACGACAGGTGGGTTATTACTGAATGTAATGATCATTTTGCCAATATTATTGGAAGGCCCAGAAATTTGCTCGAGGGAATGCATTTGAAAGAGTTGTCAGATAAGAGAATAATAGAAGCTGTTGAAAGGGTTTTAAAAGGTAATAAAGCATCCTTTGAAGGAAGATATAAACCCAAAGGCAAAGTTAAAGC
>SKSE01000269.1 GCA_007118135.1 Bacteroidales bacterium
CTGAAATTTCAATATCAGATTTCGATTATTTTGTTTCGAATAGCAAATTTGATTAGTTCCACTGAATTTTTCATATTGGTTTTTTGCAGAATATGGTTTTTATGAGATTCAATGGTACGAACACTTAAAAAAAGTTTATCTGCAATTTCTGAATTATTGAAGCCTTCTGCGAATAATTGTAATACTTCAAGTTCTCTTTTTGTTAACTGCGGAAGAAGATTTGTACTTTTTTGCCTTTTATTGGCATAATTCTTAACTATCTCATCTGATATGGTTGAATGGAAATAGTTTTTTCCTCTTGAAACAGTTTCTATGGCTTCCACAAGCTCCTCTGAAGAAACATCTTTTGGCACATATCCATCCGCTCCGGCATCAATGGCATCTGAAATATTATTATAATCGGAATGCATTGAAAGAATCAGAATCTTAATGTCAGGGTATTTCTTCTTAATTGCGTCGGTAAGTTCTATACCTGACATTTCGGGCATTGTAATATCAAGTAAAACAACCTCGGGAGTAACATTTTTAAGCATAGCCAATGCATCTTTACCGCTATGGGCTACTCCAACGACTTTAATTTCTTTGGCTCCTTTCAGGAACAAGCCTATGCAGTCGGTAACCAGTTTATGGTCGTCAACAATTACTACTTGTATGGTATTTGCCATCTTATGTTGTTTTTTGGTTTGGTTCAGATCAAAAATATCCTTTGTTTTCTCTACTTTATTTTATATATGCCGCAAATTAACGATAACTTTCTTAAAAATGCAAAAAAATTCGTACGTACACCCCTGATTCTCTTCATTTTTTATACATTTTCCTTAAAAATAAGGCCTGCGGTGGCCTGTGCAGTTGGCATAATTAACATATCGTTAATGTTTACATGATCGGGTAACTCTGCACAAAACAGAATACAACGGGCAATATCATCACCGATTAAGGGTGTAAATCCGTCATAAATACTATCAGCTCTTTCTTTATCGCCTTTAAATCTTACCTGCGAGAATTCAGTATTTGTAGCACCCGGATTTACAAGACTAACTCTGATATTGTGTGTAAGAAGCTCCATACGCATAGCCTTGGTAAGACTGTCAACCGCATGTTTGGTCGCGCAATAAACATTGCCTTTCAGATAGGTTTCTTTTGCGGCAATACTTCCTACATTTATAATATGACCTTTTTTTCGTTGTATCATTCCTGGTACTACCGCCTTGCTAACATAAAGTAATCCCTTAACATTTGTATCAATCATCTGCTCCCAGTCTTCAGTATCCCCTCCATGCAAATCTGACAAACCCAATGCAAGGCCTGCATTATTAACTAAAATGTCAATATTTTTCCATTCATCCTTAAGTGCTAAAATTGCTGAAAAAACAGATTCTTTTTTCCTTACATCAAAAACAAGGTTTAATACATGGGTACCAAAGTCATTTTTAAGTTTTGCAGCTAACTTGTCCAATCTATCTTTTCGGCGGGCATTCAGTATCAATGAATAACCTTCCCGGGCAAATCTGATGGCACAGGCCTCACCTATTCCGCTACTGGCACCGGTTATGAAAACAATTTTTGACTGGGACAACAACATATCTCGAGCTTTTTTCAAAATAACCTTAAATGCTTCAAAGTTTGTATACGGTCGATTTTAAAAAAGGTTTTATCTACTTATTGAAAAATTTCCATAACTTGTTTTTCTTTATTTTTTCTGTGGCAGGAAGCCTGGTCATATGAATCCAGAATACCCACAAAAATGGTAAGGCAGGAATCTTATATCTTACAATGGCACCATGCAACGGAGCAACCATCCCCACAAAACCAAATAAAAGAATTACATAAAATAAACCCAGCCAGAACAATGGATATTTACTTATTCCTTGCCTGTCAAAATAAAATAATGTCGAAAGTAACATTCCCCAGATAAGCATATTTTCTAACACTGCAAATGCTACTACAACTGAATAGGCTTCAAACGGGTGAGGCCTGAAAAGACTATAACCCAGGCCACGCCAAAATTCTACAAATAAATTCAAGAAATTTGTTTCAAGGTATTTTGTATGTATAATACTACCGGCATCCAAAGCCAAAGCGTGATTGACAAAATTATTTTGTTTACTTACAATAATCTGAATAAAGTCATACTTTGGGAAAACCCATCCAACCATAAGCATTATTATAAAAAACACCGCAAAACTCATGATGTAGCTGAAAATAATTTTTATGGGCTTATAATCCCTGCTGAGATAAAAACCAACCATACAGGGTAGCCATAAAGCCAATGCATAGGGTTTTAAAAGAAAAAGCAAAAAACTGAAGAAGGCAAAATAAAAAAGGAATGAAAATCTGAAATATTTCCGGGAAAAAATTTCATCCGTATAAAGCATCCAATATCCAAAAGCCCATATTAACAGTCCTTCTTTCAAAATACCAGAGCCCCAGAACAATAAGCCGGGAAAAAGAAAAATCCCCAGGGGTAACCAGAATATTTTGTCTTTATCAGCAAATCTTAAAATGAATTTATAAATGGCAACCAGCCCACTGAGCGATAAGAAATTGATGAAAATATTGTGTATATAGATTGAACCGAAAGAAAACACTGCGGCCAGAGCATTAAAACGTATAACTACCCGGTTATCATTGTATACCGGTGATTCCCATGGACGGTTCCAGAAATCCATCTGATCATAATAGGTTGCAAGATTTTCTGCAGATGCCTGAATTCCTGTAATAATCCGAAGAAAATCAATCGGGCTCTCTTTTAACACTCCATAAAGGATCATCCCATCACGGAAGTATTTATGGAAATCAGCAATTTCAAGTTCATAAATATGTGTATAGACCAGAATCATAGAAATTCCGGCCATTACTTTCAAAACAAAAAAAAGCAGTAGCATTTTATAGGATAAACCGGGAATATCTTTGAAAAACGAAAGTTTACCCAGCATCCAAGAAAACAAAACAAAATAAAGGATAAACAGGAAAATTTCCATGAATAGAATTTTGGGCAAAGATAGGTTTATTAGTATTTATTTTGATTGTTTGTGCTGAACTTTAAAACATGCTTACCTGTTTACTCAAACAAAACCGATTATGAAGACATTAATTAAACTTTTTATACCCGCTTTATTTATTTTAGCATCTGCCTGTAAAGGCACTGCAGAAAAATCAAATAATACTGAATTTATGGAATTTAAAGAAAAGAAATATGAGTATGCTACCATTGGTGGAGGTTGTTTCTGGTGTATAGAAGCAATATTTATGGAAGTTAGAGGCATTAGTAAAGCCACCAGTGGTTATAGTGGAGGAACTGTAAAAAACCCTTCATACCGTGAAGTTACTTCGGGCCGCACCGGACATGCTGAAGTGGTTCAGCTTGAATTTGACCCGGAAATCATTAGTTATAAAGATATCCTGGAAATCTTTTTCCACCTTCATGATCCCACTACACTGAATCGACAAGGTGCCGATGTAGGTACACAATACCGCTCCGTTATATTTTATCATAATGATGAGCAGGAAAAAATTGCCCGGCAGGTATTTGAGGAAATTGGCCGTTCTGATTTATGGGAAAATTCACTTGTAACGGAGATTTCTCCCCTCGGTGAATTTTATGTGGCAGAAGATTATCACCAGAATTATTATGCCAACAACCCCAACCAGCCCTATTGCACATTTGTTATAAGCCCTAAACTGAGCAAACTCAGGAAGCTTTTTAAGGATAGGCTGTAAAGTTTAGTTAATAAGTTATTAGGTTAATTGGGTTATCGAAGCGAAGCGAAGATCCCGAGAGCGAGTAGCGATTCGGGATTGGGTTATTGGGTTCTCAAACTCTTTAGTTTATCCACAATGTTTTCTGAGGCATCTACAAAGGGTAGGAGAATGAGATCAGCTCCGGCAAGTTCAAGTTCTTTTGCAGTTCTACCGTAATAAGAAGTAACCGCAATTTTGCCTTTATAATCAAATTCTTTCAAGTATCTGATTAGTGCAAGATTAATCTGTTTATCCGGTAGTGTTGATATCATACATTGTGTATCGCCGGGAAGGATTTCCATCAATTCGGGATCGTCGGCATCGCCATATTGTGCGGCACGGCCCTTACGGTTCCAACGTTTTACTGCCCGGGGATCAAAATCAACACCGAATACCTTAAATCCGTTTTCTTCAAGGCTGCGTGCAATATTATTACCATACATGCCCAGTCCAAAAATGATAACATCAAATTTTTCTTTCTTTATCTTGTCGCCGCCAATTTCGCGATAGGGATTTTCCTTCTCAAAAAAGCCCAATGCAGGTGCCACATATTCGTAGATCTGGTGCGAATACATGATCAGGTAAGTAGAAATTCCTATGGTAATCAATCCAACGAGGGTGATCAATCCTAATGTTTCCTCATTAATCTGCCCCAGAGACAATCCAAGTGCTGCAAGAATGAGAGAGAACTCTGATATCTGGGCTACATTCAATCCTGCAAGGAAACCGGTTCTCTTTCTGTAACCCATCAGCCCGAGTATGATCATAACAATGATCGGGTTACCAATCAAAACGAATAATGATAAAATGGTTGCCGGAATAATTTGCTCACCAATCAGGGAAATATCAACCTGGCTGCCGAGGTAAATAAAAAAGAATAAAAGGAGGAAATCGCGCAGAGAAACCAATCTTCCGGAAATCACTTCACGATATGGAGTTGATGCCAGGGATATACCTCCAAGGAAAGCACCCACTTCTTTGCTGAAACCTAAATAATCACTGCCTGCAGCCAGTGCAATGGCCCAGGTGAGTGAAAACAGCACAAGTAACTCGGGTGTTCTTGCCATAAGCGATGTAAGCCAACGCATTACATAACGGATGAGAAGAACGACAAATACAATCATTCCTACTCCCTTAACTACCACCCAAATAATCTCTTCCATAATGGAATAATCACTTTGGGTTCCCATAGCTGAAAGTACAATCATGGCAAGGATAACTACAATATCCTGCACAATAAGAAATCCTATGGAGATTTGCCCATGCAGCGACTGTATCTCTTTTTTATCGGAAAGGAGTTTTACAATGATAATGGTACTTGAAAAAGTAAGTGCAACTGCAATGTAAATACTCGTTACATTATCAAACCCGAGCCAGATACATATAAAATAACCGAATACAGACGTAAAAATTACCTGCCCCAGACCCGTGGCAAGGGAAACCTTTCCGCTGGTGCGGATAAGACTTACATCAAGCTTAAGACCAACCACAAAAAGCAGAACGGCAATTCCCATCTCTGATAAAAGATGGATTTTTTCTATCGATCTTAAAAGGTCAAGACCATGGGGACCTACAATCAAACCTACCGCAATGAATGATACAATAAGTGGTTGTTTTAACAAACGACCCAGAAATCCAATACCCACTGCCAACCCAAGCAGGGCAGCAAATTCATAAAAACTATCTGCAAATGCGCTCATTTAAATTTGTATTGAATATCTTATGAAAAAGCATGTTTCGCCTTGTCAAGAAATTCATCAGCAATATTTGTGTTTGTTGCCAGAATTTCTCTCCCAAAGTTAAAATTTTTTCCGCCTGAAAAATCGGTAACTTTTCCTCCTGCCTGCTGAACGATAAATCCTCCTGCAGCCACATCCCAGGCATTAAGCCCATATTCGAAAAAAGCATCAAAACGACCACAGGCAACATAGGCTAAATCTACGGCAGCACTCCCCAAACGCCGAACTCCGTGGGTATTATGAAGGCACCAGGTAAACAATTCAAGATATTTTTCAAGTAGTGAATAGTCGTGATAAGGAAAACCTGTCGCAAGGAAACTATCAGAGAGTCTTGCTGTTTCAGAAACCCTTATTTCTTTGCCATTCATATAGGCTTTACCCCCACCCCACGAATAAAAACATTCATCCAGGTTGATTTCATAAACCACTCCCAGGATAACCTCTGAATTTTGCATTAAAGCTATGGAAATACTGAAACAGGGCAAACCATGAATGAAATTGGTGGTTCCGTCGAGTGGATCAATAACCCACATATATTCGCGCTGCTGAGTTTCGATGGTATTTTCTTCTGTTACAAATCCGGCTTCGGGAAAAATCTTCTGCAACCCTTTTACAAGCTGTTCTTCGGCAGTTTTATCAACGTAGGTTACATAATCGTGGGTGCCTTTGGATTCAATATGGTGTAGTTTTACTTTATCAAGTTCAGAAAAAATGAAAGCACCGGTGTTTTTTGCTATTTCTATAACATCTTTACATAAATTTTCTGTACTTACCATAATTGAATTTTGATTTATGATTTTTGATTTCACTGCGGAGACGCCGGGGCGCTGAGTTCGTTTATTATTAATACTTCTTTTAACATCCCCCTAACCCCCTTAAAAGGGGGAATAGGCCGGCATCTATAATCGTTTTCATTCTCCTTTCTCCGGTCTCATTTCTCCGTTCTCTTTTCCTTATCTTCACACCAAATAAACTCCATCTTCGTCCAAATGGTTCAATTGTACTTTTTCTATGGTATTGATTTTTGCCGGGTTATATAGCCTTTTAACCTTTATGTAATTTTCTGTAAATCCGTGCATGTATCCCTTAACGTTATCTTTCTCCCATAAAACCTGTGATGAATGACCCTTGTTCTCTCTGTAAAATGCATCTTTTTTGTGCGATGATAGTTGCTGCATAATTTTGCTGCGTTGAATTCTTTCACCTGTTGGTATCTGCTTATCATATTTTATTGCTCTTGTATTTTCTCTTTCGCTGTAGGTAAACACATGAACATAAGAAACATCCAGCTTACGGATAAACTCATAGGACTGTCGGAATAGCTCATCAGTTTCAGCCGGAAAACCAACAATCAAGTCAGCAGCAATGCAGGCATGTGGCATTAAGGATTTTATCTTTTTAACGCGTGAAGCGAACAAAGCAGTATCATAGCGTCGCGCCATAGCTTTCAACACTTCATCAGTTCCGGCTTGCAGCGGAATATGAAAATGAGGCATCAGTTTATGATTTGCAGCCACAAGTTCAATGATTTCGTCAGATAACAAGTCGGGCTCAACGGATGAAATACGGATGCGCTCCAATCCTTCTATTTTAATGAGTTCTTTTAGAAATCCCAGAAAATCTTCTCCATGCTCCTTTCCGAAATCCCCAATATTTACACCCGAAAGAACAACTTCTTTCATGTTGGTTTGGGCTATCCGGGTTGCCATTTCAATGGTTTGGGCAATGGTGTTGCTTCTGCTGCGGCCCCGTGCCATAGGGATGGTACAATATGAGCAAAAGTAATCGCAACCGTCCTGTATCTTAAAAAATGATCGGGTACGGTCATCCATTGAAAAACTGGGAACAAAGCTATCGGGTTCCTGCACTGCAATGTCAATATCCTTTCCATTACTGCGGCTCCCGGCTTCAAGATTTTTGATATGCTCAAACAAATTAAATTTATCTGAATTTCCCAGAACTATATCCACACCCGGAATGGTCCTGATTTCTTCGGGATTCAGTTGCGAAAAACAACCAATCACTGCTACATGCGCTTCAGGATTCTTCTTTAATGCCTGCCTGATTAAAGTTTTACAACGCTTTTCGGCGTTTTTAGTAACAGAGCAGGAATTGATAACATAAATATCGGCCGGTTCGGAAAAACTTACCTGTTTAAAACCGTCTTTACCAAACTGACGGCTTATGGATGAGGTTTCACTGAAATTCAGTTTACATCCTAAAGTTTGAAATGCAATCTTTTTCACAAAAAATTAATTAATTAAACAGGATATAATCAGGGAAAGCTTTCAGGCACAAAAACTACCATGACATTTTCTCGTACAGTCATCATATACAAAGTTATGAAAAATAAAAAAAGCAGACTTTCATTTGTTTGTCAAAAACTCTTGTGCCTTTTTATATGCTTTCTCATGTATAAGAACATATCAAATTATTTATCTCAATAACTACCATACAATTTTATCTTTACAAAAAATTATTTTTTTTGAGCCGGTTTTGATGCTTTTCTTGTAATTAGGTTTAGAAGTAAATTTTTAAATATTAAAACCTATGAAAAAGATCAAAATTTTCCTTTTAGCTTTTGCAGTAACTTTTGTTTTTACATCCTGCGAAGATGATGCTGAAGAGCACGGACTTACAGCAGTAGCAGGAACTGATCGCGAAGTTGCGGTTGGTCAGACAGTAGAACTCAATTCGGGTGCATCCATAGATGTGACGGGCGAAGGCTTTAATTCTAGCTGGAGCTTTGTAGCACGTCCCGAAGGAAGTACGGCAAGTATTAATAATGCAAACTCAAATGTGGCAACATTTGTTCCGGATGTAACCGGAGACTATCTTGTTAATCTTACTATTTCCAATAACCTGGGCTCCAGTTCTGATGAAGTGATGTTAACAGCAATTTCTGCCGGAACACAGGAAATCGGCGGAAACTATAGTGAAGAATTACACCTGGTAAAAATAACTTCAGACCCTGAAATACCTGATTATATAGTAACAAGTACCTTAAGTATGACCTCAAAACTCAGGATAGATCCGGGTGTAAGAATTCATGTATCAAGTGACGCACTTATAAGAATTCGCCCTAATGGAACAATTGAAGCCAATGGTACAAGTGCGGAACCAATTATCATAACCGGTACAAGTAATATGGCCGGTTACTGGAGGGGGGTCTGGAGTGAATCATCTGATTTTGATAATGTGCTCAATCATGTGCATATATCAGGAGCAGGTAGCAACAATATTACAACAGGAGCACCCAGAGCGGGGCTATATGTTTCAGGGGCCAGACTGAATATCAATCATTGTATTTTTTCTAATATTGATGGCTATGGAATAAGTGTAAATTCAACTAATGTGCAGATACCCCTTGAAAACTGCACGTTTTCACAAAATTCACAAGGTGCTATGCGTATAACTGCTGGTCAGATGCGCTTTATTGACAGTGAAACTGATTTCAACAATCATGAAATTGTAATTATAGGAGCTACACTTAATGATGATGTAGATCATGTATGGCCGGCACCATTAAACGGCAAATATCGTTTCACTGCACTTATGAGTATTTTCGATAATGTCACCATTGAAGAGGGAGCAGTTTTACTTTTTGACACTGATGTTCTTTTACGTTTCCGTGGTGGAAGTGGTAAATACCAGTTCATGGGTACAGAAGAAAACCCGGTAATCTTTAAGGGTGCAACAGAGCAAGCAGGCTCATGGAGAGGTATTATGATTGAAAGTTCCAGTGTTGAAAACCGCATAGAACATGCGCAGTTTTACCATGCAGGTCATGAAAATCTAGCGGCCGGATATGGCAGAGCTGCTATTGGTCTGGGAAGTAATGTAAGGGGATCGTTCTCAAATTTACATTTTGATGATATCGATGGGTATGGTATATATATCAGGTACAACAGTACCAGAGTATCGCTTGAAGATCTCAATTTCGGACAAAACCTGAGTCTGGGCGCTATACACATGCTTTCTGAACAAATTGCCGACCTTGATAACCAAAGCTTTTTCAATAATAATCATGTTGTTGTAAACGGAGGTCAGGTTCCGGAAGAAGATGATGTGGTGTGGCCTTCACTATTTAATGGAGCCTATCTATTTACCGGTTTATCAACTATTTACGGTAAAGTGACTATTGAACCAGGAGCAACTCTTGAGTTCGACATCGATGTGTTGATGCGTGTTAGAACTAATGGAGTACTTGTGGCCAATGGTACTGCTTCAGAAAATATTACATTTACCAGAAGAAGTGGCTCAATGGACCACTGGAAAGGGCTTTCTATTGAAACCAGCTCACTGGAAAACAGTATGGATTATGTAGAAATATCATATGCAGGTAATAGTGGCCTGATTGCAGGTATCGGGCAAACAAACCTTGGACTGGGAAATAATGCAAGGTTAACTCTTACTAACAGCACAATCAGTAACAGTCTGGGTTATGGCATTTGGCTCAGACCAGGTGCAGAACTCACCCAATCCAATAACTCGTTTTCAAATAATGCTGAAGGTAATATAAATGAACCCTGACAGTTAAATAAAAAATTTTTCCCGGTTGTTAAAGTTACCGGGAAAAATTTTTGTAAATTCATGCGACAAAAATAATCACATATCTAAATTCCCACATCATGAAAAGAATTTTTACATTTGCGGCGATAGCTTTGTTTGCCTTGCAACTTTCTGCCGGCAACAATGGGTTATTTCAAAAAGACACCATTAAATCAGAAGGTTTTGATGGTGTAAGTCTGCTGGGTGGCGGTCTTTATCTGGGTTATTACTCATACAACTTTTTTGGTACACGAAGTCTGTCTATTCCACCTATAAAAGCCTACTATGAGTATGGTATACATGAGTACGTTACAATTGGACCTTTTGTTGGTATGGCAAGATGGAGTTATCGTTATATTAACAGCGATTATTCCTGGACTTTTTATCAGGTTGGGGCGCGTGGAAGCTTACATCTTGTAAGCTTGATTAATAACGTTCTTGATGCTAATATCGACGAAAGCAAAGTTGACTGGTACATTACAGTTTTGAGTGGATTAGAAATAAGAAATTATAGCAGCCAGACATTCCCTGATTTATATGATAACAGAGTAAGAGTTATTTTAGGACCCATTACAGGAGTGAGATATTACATTGGAGATAACTTTGCACTATTCGCAGAAGGAGGACGTGGTGCGCTGGGGTATTTAAGTCTCGGCGTGTCTTTGAAGTTCTGAATTTTTATTTTGTTGTCAGTTGCGAGAACTTTTCTTCAAACGCTGCCAGGCTCTCCTGGTAGCGTTTTGTATTTTGGTGATCCTCACCAAGATGAATCCTTGCCATATCAACTGAACGATTCAAATAATCAAGTGCAGTTATTGTATCTCCTTTTCTTCCATACATCTGGCCGAAAAAGTAGTACAGTCTGCTAATACTGGCGTGAGACTCACCAAATTGCTGCTTGTATATCCTCTCACCTTTACGAAGGTAATTTTCTGATTGTTCCCAGTTCTCAAGATTCATATATACATTTGCTAACTGAATGTAATCGGAACCAACAAAATGATGGTCTTCTCCAAGGGTTGAAATGTCAGCTTCCAACACACGGTAATAAAGAGGTAATACTTCTTCAAATTTTTCCTGTCTGTACAGTGAAGTTGCAAGGTTAAAAAGAGAACTTACAGTATATTGATGTGTTGGCCCTAATATTTCATTGAATTTTTCATAAACCAAAGCATAAACAGAATCAGCCTTCTCCTGTTCCTGCATACTATGATATACTGTTCCCAGATTGTTTAACGCCCTGATAGTTCTGGGATTATCAGGTCCATAAATTTTCTCATATTCAGAAAGAGCTTTTTTTGACGTTTCAAGTGCACCATCATAGTCTGCCGAACGTTGCTGCAACATGGCCAGATTGTTTAATGTTCCAAGGTATAAATCCAGGTGGTCATCTTTTAAGGGCATAATTTTATCATAAGCTGATTGTTGAGCTTCCAGAGCACTTGACAATTCTTCCATTTCTCTCAAACAAGAAGCTTTTGCATTAAGAGCTTTAACCAGTTCAGGTTGTGAATCACTATTCTTTACCTTGTATATATCAATACTTTTCTGAATTATAGATAATGCATCATCATATTCACCTTTAAATCGCAGGATATTCCCTTTTTCAACGAATGCATCAGGAATGTACTTACGGCCTTTTGAACCCACACTTTCATAATAATCAATTGCCTTATCAATTAAACTGTCAGCCAATATATAATTACTTATATTTAAATAACCTGCTGACAAATGTTGAAATATGGTTGCTTTTTGAAGCCTGGTAGCCCTGTCGTTTTTCGCGGGTAAATATTCAAGTGCTTTAGAATAAAACTCCACTGATTGCTCCCATTCTCCAAGTCTGGATATCAAACTTCCGGTAAGTAAGAATAATTCTGATTGAAGGTCCGGCTGTCCTTCAAGACTCTCAATTCTTTCGGCACTTTTCTCAAAGAGATCAAGAGCCGTAAGAGTTTCTCCGGCAGTTTGAACAGGATCCACCGAATCAAATATTTCATTAATAAAACCAAGGATTTGTTCAGCTCTCTCATTCTCCCGAACTGTTTCAAAATATTGGGCAATAAAGAAACCCACAGCAGTAAGAAAAAATATACCAAATACCAGTAAAAACCGGATTTTGCTTTTATTTCGGGATAACCCTTTTTTCAGTTTATATTTCCACGAAGGATGATGAGAGTGCAATGGCTTATTTTCGAGTAAATTATGAATATCGTGGGAAAAAGAATTTACTGTAATAAAACGCGACAAAGGATTTTCTGCCAATGATTTCTCAAAAATTGCACTTAAATCACATAAAATCAAACTACTTTGTATCTCTTGTAAAGTATTGTTTCTGAGATAATTCTTGTATTTTTCATGTTTAGTTGTGTCGGAGTCTTTTGGGTCAATAAACTTTACATCATAAAAGTTTTCGCCAGTAACAAGTTTGAAAAGTACAAGTCCAAGTTTATAAATATCCGAGGCAACCGTAGGCCCTGATCCTTTAAATTGCTCAGGTGCTGCATATTGAAGGGTGCCTGTAAATGTTTCATTACTTTTTAAGGTTTTTTCCTGCTCATGGATAATCTGCGAAATACCAAAATCAAGAAGCTTTACATGACCAGCTTCATTGACAAGAATATTGGCAGGTTTAATATCATGATGCACAATAAAGTTATTGTGAGCATACTGTAACGCATCACAAACCTGAAGAAATAGCTTTAACTTCTGTTTCAGATCAGGTTTTATTCTTTCGCAGTATTTATCAATCGATTCTCCTTCCACATATTCCATAATCATGTAAGGATAACCCTCTTTGCTAACTCCACCATCATAAAGTTGTGCAATATTAGGATGATTTATACCTGCAAGAATTTGTTGTTCCTGACGAAACTTATCCATAAGGAAATCAAATTCTCCCTTTACCTTCATTACTTTAAGGGCAACTTTCTGCTCAAACTGGCCATCAATTCTTTCACAAAGAAACACGCTTGCCATTCCTCCATGACCTAATTCGTCGATGATTTTATATTTCTCAAAGATATCTCCAGGTTTATAAGGAATTGAGTTATCCTGACCATCCAGATCATTTTCGATATTTTTGTTAAGTGCTTCAAAAAATGCATCAGCCCTGGCAGAGCTCTTTAAGAGTTTAAGTATTTGGGTATCAATTCCTTCTGATTTTTCTTCGGGAGTGCAATGAGAGTCTACCCAGGCTTTCCATTGATTTGATGGCACATCAAGTGCACCAATAAATAGCTCGCTGATCCGTTCCTGTTTATTCTGACTTCTGCCTTTCATTTTGTTTTTTATTGCTCACTAAGCTCAACATACAACCATGCCTTGGCGTAACTCCAGGATCTTTTAACCGTTGCAGGACTGATATTCAGGACAATGGCCGTTTCATCAACAGTCATGCCCCCAAAAAATCTACATTCAACAATTGCCGCCTGTCGCTCATCCTGAAGTTCAAGTTTTTTCAGCGCATCATTTAGCAGCAAGAGATCTTCTGTGGTTCGGTCACTTAAAACCAGGCCTTCCTGTAAATCATCCAGATGGATGACTTTGGGATTACTGCCTCTTTTCAAAGTTTTCTTCCTTAATGATGCATTGATAAGAATCTGCCGCATTGCCCGGGCAGAAATATAAAAGAAATGTGCCCTGTTTTTGAGATCAGCACCTGATGACTGAATCAGTTTTAGATAGGCCTCATGAACAATAGCAGTGGTATTCAGAGTGTCCAAATTAAAGAACTGCTTTTTAAGTCGATGTGCTCCCTTTTGCAATTCACTGTAAACTAACGGGTAAAGCTTATCTAAAGCATCCTTGTTGCCATTGCTGAATTCCTGCAAATACAAGGTTACTTCAGAAGTGTATGCTTGATTGCTTCCGGACATTTTTTACAAATTAAGCTGATATGAATTTTTCCTTATTAAAGCCCTATTCATATAGCTATACATGCTACTTATTCAAATATAATGATTTTTAAGTGTATTTACAAATTCTTTTTGATCATTTTAAAATTATAATCCTGGCATATCATGATTTGATTCTGATATAGAGCTAATTATATTAAAGACAATTTTTTAATTCAAAACTTAATATATGATTGTTAATCAATATCGTTTAGATAAGCACTTGAATAACTACGGCATTGATATATTAATCCTTATATTTACACAAATATTTTTGATTTTAACTTTAACTACATTGTTATGAATAAAAAGATCAGAATTATAACAATCATTTCCATCTTTATTATAGCCGCCTGTGGTGGCCCCACACAAGAACAGTCAACAACAGACGATACCAGTATATATCCCCCGGATATGCACAATGCAAGAATAGCCCTTGATTATATTGGTACCTACACCGGTATACTTCCATGTGCCAATTGTGATGGAATAAGCACAGAAATAGTCCTTGTAGACGAAAGTCAGTTCATCAGGAGAACACAATATTTAGGTAAGGATGATATGGTATTTGAAGAAAGTGGTATTTACACATGGGATGATGCAGGTAATACCATTACCCTTGAGGGAAGCGAAAAACCCAATCAGTATTTTGTTTCCGAGAACAGAATTTTCCATCTTGATATGGATGGAAACAGGATTGAAGGAGAACTTGCCGATAGTTACATCCTTCATAAAACTGATGATTAATCAGAAGTTTTGTATCAATTCTCTTGAGATTACAATTTTCTGAATCTCTGAAGTACCTTCATATATTTGGGTTACTTTAGCATCGCGCATTAATCTTTCTACACGAAACTCCTTTATATATCCATAACCGCCATGTATCTGAACTGCTTCGGTGGTAACCTCCATGGCAATATCAGCAGAATATTGTTTGGCCATTGAACCTGCCAGTCCGTATTCTTTACCGGCATCTTTCAACCATGCAGCTTTCTGGTAGAGATTTCGCGCGTTCTCAATTTTAACGGCCATATCAGCCAGTTTAAAAGCAATAGCCTGGTGATTACAGATTTCAGTTCCAAAAGTTTTACGGGTTTTTGAGTATTTTAGTGCCAGTTCAAATGCTCCTGCAGCAATACCAGTGGCCTGGGCAGCAATTCC
>SKSE01000177.1 GCA_007118135.1 Bacteroidales bacterium
TGCGGAGTTGCGCAGAGTTTATTAATTTATGATTATTGATTTAGGATTTATGATTTTTTCGTGCTTCGAACTTCGTGCTTCGAATTTTTCAATTTTCGGTCTCCCGATCTCCGGTCTTCGGTCTCCTGTCTAGGGTCTTCCGCCACTTATATGCCTTATAAACCCTTAAATGCCTTAAATGGTTAAAAAAGGACTAAGAAACTCAAGGGATTACATCCCTCCAATTCATTCTGATTTTCAATACCTGGTTACTGAGAGCAGTTTTTTATCAGCAAAAACCGGCGGGGTTGTCAGGGATGCCATCCCAATATGCTTTGTTTTTTCGAGTTTCGAGTTTCGAATTTCGATATTCGAGATTCGAATTTTCCTGTCTTCAATTCCCGAATCGCTTATCGCTATAGGGATTTCGGGCTGTCGCCCTCAGCTTCGGTCTCCGGTCTCCCTTTTCCATCCTCACCCTCTTCAGCAACATATGATTCAGCGGATTTGTCTGCATGCCTTTAACATAATGCGGAAGGAACCGCATGGACTGGTCGTAATACAGGGGAACCACCGGGGCTTCTGCAATGATAATGCTGTCCATCTGGTGGTAGTAGCGATAGCGAATGGAATCGTTTACTTCAAGTCTTGATTTTTCATACAAACGATCAAAGCCGGTGTGGGTAAAACGGGTGTAGTTGGGTCCTGCGGGAGTGTGATTGGGTGAGTAGAAGAGTGCCAGGTAGTTTTCAGCATCGGGGTAGTCGGCAATCCAGCTACCCCTGAAAAAGCCGGCTTCTCCTTTTGCCATAAGCTCTCTGAGGGTGGCCGGGGGCATAACGTTGATCTGCATGCGTATGCCGATACGGGCCAGTTCGTGCTGAATGTACTGGCTGATATCGAGATATTGGGATGTAGTGGCCAGTTCAATGGGTGGTAAACCTGCCCCACCTTCAAATCCTGCCTCTTCCAGCAGTCGGCGTGCCTTATCAGGATCGTACCAAAAGCCGCCGGTATTTTCATAAAATCCGGGCATACCCACCGGCACAAAACCAGCATGGGCAGGTGTGCCAATGTTGTTGCGCAGGTATTGCAGCATTCGCGCACGATCGAAACCATGATTGATGGCACGGCGCACTTTTGCCTGTTTCATGGCCGGTATCTGACGCCCGCTCTCATCGTTCATCAAAATTCCAAGATATTCAGTATTGAGAAAAGAACCGGTGAGTTTATAAAAACGGTCTTTGTATTTCTTCTGCATTTCACCTGAGGGGGTAAGAAGTTCATCCTTATAGCTGGCATCAATTCGGGTAAGGATATCCAGATTACCCTTTACAAATTCAAGGAAAGCAGTTTGGCGATCAATGATAAAACTGATGGAGATTGCATCGAGATATGGCAGGCGGTCTTCACCATCAAATTCAAAGTATTTGTGATTTTTCAGAAGTACCAGTTTCACCCCTTCCTTCCAGTACTGAAAATGAAAGGGGCCTGTACCCACAGGTCTGCTGCGGAATTCCTGTCCGTATTCTTCAACTGCTTCGCGGGGAACCACCGAACAATATTGCATACACAACAAACCCAGCATGGGCGGAAAGGGCTCACTGAGCCTAATCTGAAATACGCTGTCAGATGGGGCGAAAACCGCCAGGCTCCCATTGGGTAGGCGTTCAACAGGATTCATTACCCAGGTTCCGGGGGAATTCAGGTTGGGATCAACCAGCCTGTTCAGGCTGTAGACAAAATCTTCTCCAACAACCCTGCGTCCTATACCATCAGTAAAAACACGATCATCATGAAAAAACACATCATTACGAAGATAAAAAGTATAAAGGAGTCCATCGTGTGAAATCTCCCAATTGCTTGCAATTGCAGGTTTCACATTCAGCAGGGTATCCAGTTGAACCAGGCTGTTAAATATCTGTGATGTTGCCCAAATATTGGCCTGGTTGCGCGCATAAATTGGATCGAGTGAAGTAATATTTCCATCCTCATTATAACGAAATACAATCAGGTGCGATAAATCTTCAAACGGACTTTTGCAGGAAAACATCAAAAACCCCAGAAAAACAAAAAGAATTCCATTGAAACGAAGAGACATAAAGAAAGGCATCAAAAAAACCAATATATAAACGAAATAAATCCTTATTTTTAATTTTCGAAATTAAGCATTTTAAATCAAACTCATTATCACAATTAAATCCTTAAATCTATTGAAATCATGAAAAATATAATCACACCAATCATTGTTTTTCTGAGCTTTACAGCCGTTTTTGCCCAGAAAACAGAGTTAAAATATAATCTTGAAACCGGTAAAGAATATTTCCAGGAAGTCATTACAGAATCAAGGATCCAACAGCATATCATGGGCATGGATATGGAGATTGGAAATAAATTGGTTATGGAAGCAGGGTATAAAGTATTGAATAAAGATAACAGATACTATGATATAGAAGTAAGGTATATTTCTATGTCTATGAAAATGGAAACACCCTATGGTACCAATAGGATCAATACCAAATCAGCCGATGAAAACGACTCTGGTTCAGCAATGCTTGCCAGAGTAATGGATGTTCCTTTTATGGTAAGAATGCGCGATGACGGAAAGGTATCTGAAATAAAAAACATTGATGCCCTGGTCAATAAAATGATGGAAGGAATGGGAGATATTTCTGATCCTGTTACGATGCAGGTAGCTGCCCAGTTGCAACAACAGTTTGGGGAGGGTGCAATAAAATCTCAAATTGAAAGCTACTTCAGAATTTTTCCTGAAGGTCCTGTTAAAGTTGGTGAGCAGTGGCAAACATCAACAGAAATAGTTTCTATGATGCCATTAAATATTAATACGGTTTACCAGTTTATGGGCGAAAGAGATGGGTTTTATCATATTCAGGGATTATCAGAGATAAGTAGTTCAGAAATGCCCGTAGATGCATCGGGTATGGATATGAGTATGGATATGGGAGGCAACCAGACTTATTCAGCATTAATTGACAAAACTACCGGTTGGGTTTCAGATGCTACCCTTATTCAGGATATGTCAGGAGTTGTTACCGCTCAGAATCCTATGGATGGTGAAACTTTTGAGTTTACAATGAGTATTACCAGCAATATTACCATTAAGGGAAGATAATCCGACGAATCAGACTTTTTTATTATACGGACTTTTTGCTTTTGGAGGGAAACCAAGGGAAAAAAGCAGAAGTCCGTTTTATATATTCATCATAGCCCTGCCTGCGGGATTTAAGGTTTTTTTCAAGCATGGCCACGCCCGAAATTCTTACAATCAGCCATGTCATAAGTATAGCACCTGCAACAGCCCACCAGTAACCATTGTAAACACCCATAAAAGCGTAGGCCCACCAAACCATTGTATCGCCAAAGTAATTGGGATGACGGGTATAGCGCCAGAAACCTTTGTCCATAACCTTCCCGGCATTACCTGGATCTGCTTTGAAACGTGCCATCTGAAAGTCGCCACCTGCTTCAAAGACAAAACCTACAAACCAAAGAATCATTGAAATGATGAACCAGAATGGATGCCCGGTTTGTGAAGGGAACAAGCCCCCTAAAACACTGATTGAGATAAACGCAAGTAATACACCCTGAAGCATAAAAACCTGGAAAAAGCTGAACCACCAGTAGCGCTTTTCACCATAATTGCGCCGGAACTGCTGATAGCGGTAGTCTTCCTCCTTACCGTAATTACGTATGAACAGATAAATAAATAACCGTAACCCCCAAATGGCAACCATAGCAAGCAAAATCCATTGATGGACCTCGTTTAAATTTATCCGGTAAGCATACCATATGGCAACCACAACAAATCCCAGTCCCCAGAAAGGATCAACTATTCCGGCATTTTTCAGTTTTACACTCCATAACCATATCAGGCTCATAAACACCAGAACCACAACAAATCCTTCTAACCATAATTTCCAGATTTCCATAGTTTATTTTTTTGGGGAGAGTTTATAAAACTTTCTGTACTGAAATTTTCGGGGATAAAAAATCAGAAATAGGGGTATAAAGAGCAATATATCCAGAAGTTTCCATGAAGTTTCATATTCAATATCGTCAATGATAAATGAAGAGTCGTTGTCGCGAGCTACAACACGGTGAGTATGTTTCCAGTAAATGATTCCGAAAGGAACCCTGAGACCACGGTCAATAAAACCATATTCCCGGTTTGAAAACCACGATTCCTTGATGATTACAGTCCAGTGACCAAGAAAGGGCAGGTTAAATCTGATATCTACAATATCACCCGGCGATTGACCTTCATATTTCTCGATTCGGGCCAACGAAAAAGGAGGCATCATATATTCAAACAGTTTTCTGTTGAATCCCTGATGTACTTTCTTAAAAGGTGCCATAACTGATGTTACCAGGCGAATTCTCATATCAGGTTTAATTTAACTTCCAAAGATATCAACACCTGATAA
>SKSE01000146.1 GCA_007118135.1 Bacteroidales bacterium
TATTGAATCAATGAAAGGCTCCGACAATCAAACGACAGATGTTCTTAATCGCTGGCGACAGCCGGGTGATATTACCGATATTCCAAGAGCAACAGAGCTTGATCCAAACAACAATAATAGAATCTCTTCCCGGTTTATTGAAGACGGATCCTACCTGCGTGTAAAAAACGTTACTTTTTCTTACCGGTTTAACAGGAGTCTGGTACATCGGATTGGTGTCAGAGACGCGCGTATTTTGCTGAGTGGTCAAAACCTGTTCACACTCACAAACTATAGCGGCATGGACCCTGAAGTCAATTATGCCGGTCCATCTGACCTTGTTTTGGGAACAGACTTCTTTACCCATCCGCAGGTACGCTCGGTGTTATTAGGCATTAACCTTGAATTGTAAAACGGACAATCCTGAATTCTAAAAAATAAAGAAACACATATTATGAAAAAAATATTGATCATACCACTTCTTCTGTTCATTTTCCTTATCGCTTGCGATGTGCTTGACGTAGAGCCTTATCACAGTGTTCCGGCCGATCAGGCAATTACAAACAGAGCTGACGTGGAAAGTGCGGTAAATGGTGTTTACTCTTCACTTCAGGCGGTTGGGTACTATGGCCGGAATTATCTTGTTGCCGGTGACCTCGCTGCAGAAAACCTAACATGGACAGGTACCACCGCCGGTTACAACCAAATTGACAATAACACCATTCTTGCCGACAACGTAATTGTTGAAGGTATCTGGAGTGCCATTTACAATACCATACACCGGGTAAATTATGTAATCGAAGCTTTGCCCGGAGTTGTTGAAGCAGATTTCAACATTACCGCTGAAGATGCGCTGGTTTATGAAGCAGAGCTTTTGTTTATTCGTGCCATGGCTCATTTTGACCTGGCAAGGTTGTTTGGCCCGGTGCCGATAAGAACAGTTGTTGCAACATCTTCGGAGGAGGACCTCAATGTGCCAAGAATGCCTCTGGAAATATTATATGCACAAGTATTTGATGATTTGGATGCTGCCGAAGCAAACATAAGGGAAACAATCGTTCGGGGAAAGGCTTCGAAAGCTTCGGTACTTGCCATGAAATCCAGGGTTAGCCTGTATTATTATTCAGTTACCGGTCAGGAAAGCTATCTGCAAAATGCCGTTCAATATGCCACTAATGTAATTGATAACTTTGGTCTCGAGCTGGTTTCCGATTTTGCAACCCTTTTTGAAGATGCACCCAACAGCGAATCAATCTTTGAAATAAACTTTGGAGAACAGGATCGCAACCGCCTTGCCGAATATTTTTTCCCCACATCCTTGAGTGGCCGAAGAGAGTTTGCACCCACAATGCACCTTTTTAGCCTTTTTGAGTCTGCCGATACCAGAAGAGATGCCTCCATCGCAATGGACGGTACCAACCTTTACGGCATAAAATACAACGATATTCAAACCGGAACCGACAACGTTTATGTTTTACGCCTGGCAGAAATGCACCTCCTGAGAGCAGAAGCACTTGTACTGCTGGAACAGGACCTTACCGTGGCCCGTGATGATATCAACGCTATCAGAACACGCGCCGGATTGGCCGAAATCATTACAACCACACCATTTTTGCTGCAACGGCAGATCAGAAATATGCGACAGTTAGAGTTTGCCTTTGAAGGGCACCGGTGGTTTGACCTTATAAGGACCGGCCTTGCCATTGATGAACTGGATAACGTGAATAATGAGAACCAACTTCTTTTCCCGATTCCCCTGGGCGAACTGCTAACCAATACCCATGATGGAATGTACCAAAATCCGGGATATGAATAGTCTCTTGTGCATTTGGTGCTAAAAAGTTACTTAGGAAATAGAAATTAAAACACAGATATATAAAAATGAAACGGATAATCAGCATTACTTTTTTCTTTGCCTTTTTGGGAGTCGCAGTCTTTTTAATTCAGTCGTGTGATGACAAAGAAATAAGCGTACCTACGCCAAGCACACAAGCTGCGTTTACGGCAACTTTTGAAACCACTTCAGACCCTGATACCGGAGAGATTCACTATGTGGTTAGTTTTGAAAACCAAAGCATCAATGCCATAGCATATCACTGGGACTTTGGAAATGGTAACACTTCAAATGAAGAGAACCCTGTGGCAGTTTATACCCAAGGAGGAGCATATGATGTTATGCTTACCGTAACTCCTGCAGTGAAATTACATTACAACAAACTCGAATACAACGAGCGGCTCACACTGGTTCCAACCATTTTTCGCGAACAGTTTGATGACCCCACCCTGGGAGATAACTTTCCACCGGAGGGTTGGTTGTTGATTGATAAAGATGGTGATGGTAATAACTGGTATTGGGGATCAACTGCAGGAGAAACTTATATCTTGTCTGATTCGTGGATTTCAGGAACTGGAGAAGCATTAACACCCGATAACTGGATTATTACTCCACAAATAGACCTGTCCGAAATGAATGGTGCTGACCTGGAATTTGAAGTTACTCCCCGGGCTTCCGGACCTGAGTTCAGAACAGAAAATTATAGTGTGCTAGTATCGGTTAGCGGAACAGCAACAGATGACTTTGAAACCATCTATACAGAACGTCTGCAGCCACATATGGAAAACTGGGTGTGGATGCTTCGCAACGTAAACCTTTCCGATTATGCAGGAGAAAAGATATATATTGCCTTTCGTCATCATGACTCAACGGATCTCTGGTCTATTGCTCTAAGGGACGTACATGTATATGAAACTGTCGATTAGCAACAATCATTGTTATTGAACATGAACAGGCAGTTTTTTTTAAACCAAAGCTGCCTATGCTAGGGTTTATATACAATGTTAAATGACCCGACCTTATCAAAAACAAAACAGGATCATGAATAAAAAGCAGATATTGTTTGTACCATTGCTAATACTTTTATTGGCTGCATACCAAACCCCCGGAGAAATTAATACAGACAGTGATCCTGCGGGCTCTCTTTTTATCATTGGTGGCGGCAGCCGAACTTACGAAATGGTAGCACGAATGGTCGAAGAAGCGGGGCTTCATAACAGTGGTTATACCGTTATATTGCCAATGGCAAGCGCGGAGCCCGATTCGGCCATCATCTGGTCGGGAGAGCAGTTTTTTGCCCAGGGACTTGAAAATGTAGTTGGTTTTAATTTCCTTCCCGATGAGAAGCCTCCCGCAGAATGGATTGATTCACTTCGAAATGCGTCTCTGATTTACATCAGCGGTGGTGACCAGAATAGGTTCATGGATATCGTTTTAAGTACCCCCATCTATGATGCCATCCACGAAGCCTATCAGAATGGTGCAATGATTGCCGGAACTAGTGCCGGTGCTGCCGTCATGAGTGAGAAAATGATTACCGGCAACGAACTGCTTTATCCAGAATATCGTGCCACTTTTCCGGTGATAGAAAGTGAAAACCTGGAGCTGGCAAAAGGGCTAGGCTTGTTAACCACCGCCATTATTGATCAGCATTTTGTGTGGAGAAGCAGACACAACAGACTCATCACTGCCGTTCTGGAATATCCGAAGTTGCCAGGTATTGGCATAGACGAATCCACTGCAATCCTTGTAAGGGGTAGTCATGCCGAAGTAATTGGAGTCAGCCAGGTTCTGGTGTACCGCAATACCAAAGGCTCCGTTAAAATACAAAATGACAAACTTGGAGGTAAAAACCTGAGTCTGGACATATTTCTCCCCGGCGAAAAATTCACCATCAAACCTTAATCCTCTAACCATTAAAACTTCTTTTCACAAGCATATTAACCAATAATCAAATAAACAATTCAAGAAATTTTCATAAGAATAAGTTGGGCTCATTGGCAGCATTCAGTGAGCTTAAAGGCTTTTAACAAAACAAAGTCGTTGATTAGATGAATGGTTAAATCGTTGAGGGTATAGTGATAATTGTATCCATTCATTCTTGGTGTGATGCTAAACAAAAAGTACATCTAAAATATCATTAATGTATTGGTTACTGCAACATACAAAACAGGAAATACAAGCTTTTTGAAAAATAATATGCCCACATGTCTTGTTTTGATCAAGTGGGCATATTAATATCAATATAACAGGTTGTCGTTAATTCATAACATGCACTTTGTGTGTTACAATCCCTTGATTTGTAGTAGCTTTGATGATATACAACCCATTGGGGAGCATGTTAGTGTTAACTTGATGGTGCGTGTCGTTTACATGGTGTTGATAGATAACTTTTCCTGAAAGGCTTATCATCCTGATGTCGATAATTTTACTTCCAGCCTCAATAAAGACCATATCTTTGGCCGGATTAGGAAACACATTGAAAACGAGTTCATCAGGGTCGGTAACGTTCACAGCATCTCCAAGCATATTTATCTGTACATCGGACATCAGCAAGCGATCCATGTTTGTAACATCATGATGGCGAAATGCTATATACACTGTTTGGCCTTCATAGAAGCTTAGCTCAACCTCCCTTAATTGTAAATCATTTTGTGGGTGATCCTCCGACAGGGTTTCACTGTATATTTCCATAAATGACGATGGATCCAGGTCGGTATATGAAATCATTACGCTGTAATGTTCGAGCTTAAAGCCGGGTGTGGTTGCACCGGTAGCCACACGGAAGCTGAGCATAATGGTCTGGTCTTCTGATGTGATGGGATCGAGTTGAATTTCAGGAGTAATAAGCCAGTTATCCGGAGTCAATGCCTCCCATTCGCCATCAATCTGAACAGCCGAACGGGACTGCATCCGGCCAAAGCTTACCTGGTCTCCGTCCATCATTGGCACCCAATACCAGTTATGGCCGTCGCCATTGGCGTCGATTGATCTCCAGCCATTGGGTAGCCACTCTTCCGGAGAGTCTTCTCCAAGCAATTCCAACCCGGTGAAGTTTTCAGCAAATGGCATTGATAAAACAGAATCATCGAAAACCCTAACAACAAACCGGGCATCGTTGCCAACATCAAAGACAACGCGAAAATAGACGTACCCAGGTTCAACTTCATTAAAGTAGCCAGCCACAATGGTTAACTCATTTGCGACAACCGCATAGTGGTCGGGATTAAGCTCATCGTCGCCATCATAAACAGCAGCTACCGTAGTTGCATTACCCCATGAAATGGTGGTGCTGACATCGTTCGGCTCTTGCGGATAATAGGTGGCAAAAGCGGGGCTGATTGTTGCGTCTTCAATAACTAAGCCTATAACGACAGTAAATTGTTCCGAATCTCCCACATCAAAGGATATTTCGAAAACAATATCACTATCTGCGTCCTCGAAATAATCAGCCATAAAGGTCAGAATCTCGGTGTTGTTATCCCCCGGGGTTATAGTATAATCAACTCCTTCAGTAAGTTCATTTGCTCCATCGTGGATGGCGGTAATCTCAGATGCATTTATATAATTAACGGTTGTGGACAAATCGACCGGATTCAGTGGGTTGTGAGCTGCTTCCAGGGGGTGTATAAAGGCGCTGTTGATGTGCCTGATGGCAACGTTATTAAGCAATAACATATCCTGATCGGTACAGTCGTAATGCACAAATGCCACATAAACCGACTCTCCGGCGTAATCATCCAGGTTAATGACCCGCAGTGCAAAATTAGACCCACTCTCAGCTGCAGTAAGGGTTTCTTCAAATACAATATTGTCATCGGTAAAATCTTCAGCCCCACTTCCCATAGTAGATACTACAACTTTATAATGTTCTTCATAAAAGTTATTTCCGGTTGCAGCAATGTCGTAGGTTAACAGGATATGGCCATCTCCAGGTTGCTGGGGAAGCTGAATTTGAGGTGTTACCAGATAGTTTTCCGGCGTCAACGCTACACCGTCCCAGGATTGAGAGGCCAAGGCCTTACCTTCATTTATGGAGTGAAGGAACCAATTGCTCTCATCTCCATCTGCATCTATGGTGCTCCATCCGCTGCCGGTCAGAAAATCTTCAGTGGTTTCATAGGCATTGAAGTTTTCAGCAAAAGGAAGATCATCACCTTCTAGGATAACAGAAACCGAGAAATTATTGATCAGCAGACGATCCTGGTCGGTACAATCATAGTGTACGATGGCTATGTATACCGGTGCACCGGCATACATAGAGATGTCAAGTTCCCTTAATGCAAAATTCCATCCACTTTCGTCAGAGGTAAGCGTTTCTTCAAAAACTATTTGATCATCAATGAAGTCACCGGCATTATTCCCTGTTGTGGAGATAACCACCTTATAATGCTCTTCAAAAAAATTGTTCCCAGAAGCAGCAACATGGTAATGTACCATTAGGGTCTCTCCATCGCCCAAAGCCGGGAGGTTTAGCTGTGGGGTGATCAGATAATTTTCTGGGTTTAAAGGAGCATTGTCATACGACCTTGAAACCATCACATTTATGTCGTCAAAATCATCATAATGCAGAAACCAGTTATTTCCATCACCATCCTGGTCGATTGTAGACCAACCACTATTGTTCAGGAAGTCATCGTTGTCGGAATATGCTTCAAAGTCTTCACTAAACGGAAGATCGACTGCCTGTGCACTGGCCTGAAATGGAATTAAAAAGACAACAATAATAAAAACATTAAAAATAAGTACTAATCGTTTCATACAGTTTTATATTTAGTTAATAATGCTTGTTTTAATCATGCTAAGATATGAAAAAGAAATCTTAAAACGGACGCCATTTTTGTGAAATCTTTTCCCGGATTTTTTCCTTAGCGGATAAAATAAAAAGCCAGAAAATGAAAAAAAATAACAGTGTGTTTTACTTGTTGTTTTTTTTTTGATGCTCAATTAAACTGCTAAAGCACAAAGATTTTCCATTCTGGAAATATAGAGTCCGTTGAAACCAGTCATATACATGTTGCGAACCATTTGTTAAGGTTCCTGGTTGGAAATAGTTTCCGCGTACAGCCTGCTACTATCGTAAGGTAAGAATTGTTGTCTTTTACGTATAACAATATATTAGTTGCCTCTAAATCAGTGTTACTGGTTTCTGAAAATGTAATTTATGAAGAAGAAGTAAATTATTTCCGAATTTACTTTTTCCCCGTTTCTTTTTTGGTACCTTTACCGTTACCAAACCAAAACTTATTCCCATGAAAAGACTTAATTTATCTTTGGACAATTTCGAAGAGTGCTTTCCGGATGACTTTACTCCCTATGAGAAAGCCTGTGCAAAAACGCTTTTCTACAAAGTATTTGCGTTAAAAATGCACGATTTTTACCGGGGCAAAATGCAAACGCTTCCCAAGGCCCCTGTTTATGGTTTCAACTGGTTTAATGCATGGTATACTCCGGGGGTATCGCGTATAAGTACGCATATTCGCGATGCCAATGACAGTTCTTATGAACTTTCCAACAGGGGTAACCTTGTAGCTGTGGTAAGCGACTCAACACGTGTACTGGGCGATGGCAACTGCACCCCTCCCGGCGGGTTAGGCGTTATGGAAGGGAAAGCCTTCCTGATGAAATATCTTGGTGGTATTGATGCTGTGGCACTTTGTCTTGACAGCCGAAACAGCAAAGGTGAGCATGATGCAGAAAAAATCATTGATTTTGTTAAAATGGTGCAACCCAGTTTTGGTGCCATCAATCTTGAGGACATTTCGCAACCCAATTGCTACAAGGTATTGGATGTGCTGCGTGAGGAGTGCGATATTCCGGTCTGGCACGACGATGCACAAGGCACGGCATGTGTAACACTTGCAGGATTGATCAATGCCCTTAAACTGGTAAACAAAAAAATTGAAGATGTGAAAATCGTTTACCTGGGCGCAGGAGCATCAAATACAACCATTGCACGTATAGTAAATCTTGCCGGTGGTGACCCCGCAAAAGCCATAATGTTCGATTCAAAGGGCGCATTGCACAAGGGCCGCAAAGATATTGAAACAGACCCACGGTTTTACAGGAAATGGGAGCTTTGCCAGACCACCAATCCAAAACAGATTGATACCATGGAAGAAGCCATAAAAGGTGCCGATGTATTACTTTCGCTCTCCACTCCCGGACCTGACCTGGTAAAACAAAACTGGATACAGATAATGGGTTCAAAACCTATTGTTTTTGTATGTGCCAATCCAGTTCCGGAAATTTATCCCTACTCAGCCAAAGAAGCGGGTGCCTATATCGTTGCCACAGGCAGGGGCGATTTCCCTAACCAGGTAAACAATTCCGTGGGATTTCCTGGAATTCTGAAGGGCGCTCTGCTGGTTAAGGCAAGAAAGATTACCGATGAGATGGCGATTGCAGCAGCATATTCAATTGCTGATTTCTCAGAAAAACGAGGCATTCATACTGAAAATATCATTGCCAATATGAATGAAACGGAAGTTTTTCCGCATGAAGCAGCAGATGTGGCCATGCAGGCCATAAAGGATGGTGTGGCAAGAACTAAAATGACCTGGCAGGAAGCCTACGACAAGGCTTACCATGATATTATGCAAACCCGCAAGATCACCAGTTTTATGCAGGAGCATAAACTCATTGAAGAACCACCTGCTAAAATCCTTCAGGAATCGCTCGAAACTGCTATCAGAAAGGTAAGGTTATAGTAGTAAACATCCGTAGATAAACTGATTTTCTCTTGGATTAATTTATTAAATTTGCCGGTTAAAAATATACCCGGCCTATGATCGCTTTTATTGAGGGTGAACTGGTAGAGAAAAACCCGGCATATGTGGTAATCAACTGTAGTGGTGTAGGTTACCTGATCCACATCTCGCTCAATACATACTCAAAACTACCTGATTCAGGAAGAGTAAAACTCCATACATCTCTCATTATCAGGGAAGATGCACATACTCTTTTTGGTTTTTTTCTCCAGAACGAAAAAAACCTTTTCAAACACCTGATCTCAGTTAGTGGTGTTGGACCCAATACCGCAAGGATGATCCTTTCATCCCTGTCGGTTGAAGAGGTCAACCAGGCTATTGTTGGCAATAATGCATCAGTTTTGCAGGCAGTAAAAGGTATCGGGGCAAAATCTGCCCAGAGAATTGTTGTAGATCTGAAAGACCGGATCGAAAAGGAAGGCTTTATTGCAGAAGAAAATTTGGTTCAGTCAAACAATACATTGCGGGAGGAAGCGTTATCTGCATTAGTGATGCTTGGTTACAACAAGCCCGTAGCCCAAAAAACTATCAACCAAATCCTTAAGAAGAATGCCGGCGTCGATATGAGCGTTGAGCAACTGATCAAAGAGGCTTTAAAGTATTCCTGAAACACAATTAAATACTTTTTAAAACAACATATTGGTGCTAAACTCGCTAAAACCACAAAAATTTTATACAGCATTTATTTTTGTTTTATTTATCCTGGCCTTTAACGTATCCGTTGCTAAGGTGTTTTTTGAGGAAAATTCAGCAGGAAACATCGGATTTTTCTCACTTTTACCCGATACTACTGAGCAACCGGTTCAACCGGTGCCACCTGTAACAGGAGCAAGCCCCAGGGATTTCTTTTTTGAAGATCCGCCAAGGCAGCCTTTCATTTTAAATTACCCTGAAAATGTAACTACCCAGATAATTTACGACCCTGAAACCAATCGCTATTATAAGGTAAAGATGATGGGCGACCGGGTAATTGGCAGACCACGATATATCACCTTCGAAGATTATATGAATTATGATATGGACAGAAGTCTGAGAGAATACTGGCATCAGAAATCCAAACCTCAGGCTTTTGAACGGCGCGATGGTGTCATTCCGCAAATTTATGTGGGTGGAGAAGTGTTTGACAGAATTTTCGGAGGCAGCACTATTGACATCAGGCCTACTGGCTCAGCAGAACTGATCTTCGGGGTGCTTTCCAACCGCAGAGAAGACCCCGCCCTGGATGAACGCAGAAGACAAACCACCAATTTTGACTTCCAGCAAAAAATCCAGCTTTCTGTTCAGGCTCAGATTGGTGAAAAAATAGAGATTCAAAGTAACTATAATACAGAAGCCAGTTTTGATTTTGAAAACAAAATGAAACTGGAATACCGCGGACACGAAGATGAAATTCTACAGTTGATTGAAGCAGGAGATGTAACCCTGCCTCTCCCCGGAACCCTTATTTCAGGTAACCAGGGGTTATTTGGTTTTAAAACCCAGTTGCGCTTTGGCAATACCACCGTTACAAGTGTTTTTTCGCAACAAAGGACAGAATCAAAAAGTATTGATGTACAAGGGGGTGCTCAAACTACCGAATATGAATTTAAGGCTGATGACTACGAAGAAAACAGGCACTACTTTCTTGCACAGTATTTCCGCGACAATTATGATGATGCTCTTGCAACCCTGCCCATTGTAAGTTCCAACATCATCATCAATAAAATAGAGGTGTGGATTACCAATATCGGTGCTGCAACTGAAGACAACCGCAACATTGTGGCATTTGCCGATTTGGCTGAAGCCGACCCGTTCAATCAGGCAATTGGAGGGAGTCCTTTAAGAGCACCTTCAAACTTTTCCAATAATCTGTATACCATGATGCAGAATACACCCATTCGTAATATCTCGCAGGTGAACAGTTATCTCAGCCAGCGTCCGGAAGGGTTTTCTGCAGGTCGTGATTATGAAAATATTGAAAATGCCCGCAGACTCAGGGACAATGAGTATACATTTAACCCACGCCTGGGCTTTATATCTCTTAATCAGACGGTTAGCCCCGATCATGTTTTGGCTGTAGCCTTTGAATATACTATAATTGGTGACACAACAACGTATCGTGTTGGTGAGTTTTCCAACGAAGTAGCCGCTCCCAATTCACTTATTGTAAAACTATTGAAAAGCACTGCTGTTGACACCCGCATTCCAATGTGGGATCTCATGATGAAAAATGTTTATAACATTGGAGCATTTCAGATCAACAGGCAGGATTTCAGGTTGAATGTCCTTTACGAAGATGAAGAAATGGGGGTTCCAATCGGATTTCTGAACGAAGGGCCGGTGGAAGGTATCCCACTTATCAGAGTTCTTGGACTCGACCGCCTTAATACACAGCTTGACCCGGTACCCGACGGAGTATTCGATTTTGTTGATAATGCCGCAACACAAGGGGGTACAATCCAATCTTCCAACGGGCGGATTTATTTCCCGGTGGTTGAACCTTTCGGGTCGCATTTGCGGAAAATGCTAGTCGACCCTGAATTGGGCGATAAATATGCGTTCGACTCTCTGTATACAACAACTAAGTATAGGGCCCAACAGTTCCCCGAACGAAACCGCTTTATAATGGAAGGTCGATACAAATCGGCATCGGGTTCGGAAATTCCACTGAATGCCATTAATGTTCCACAAGGTTCTGTTGTGGTTACTGCCGGGGGTGTTCCACTTACCGAAAATGTTGACTATACTGTAGATTACACGCTGGGCCGGGTAAGAATTATCAACGAAGGAATCCTGAATTCCGGAACACCCATTCGTATTTCTCTTGAAAGCTCAAGCCTTTTCAATATACAAACCAGAACTCTTATGGGTACGCATGTGGATCACCAGGTAAATGAGAACCTGCGTATTGGTGGAACCATTATGAGACTGTCGGAGAGACCGCTTACCCAAAAAGTAAACTATGGCGATGAGCCCATTGCCAATACCATCTGGGGATTGCATACTACTTATCAAACTCAGTCATTGTTCCTGACCCGAATGCTTGACCGGCTTCCTTTCTATTCCACTACAACACCTTCAAGAATAACATTTATTGGTGAATTTGCTCATCTTATACCGGGGCACTCAAGGCTCATTGGCAGTGCAGGTACAGCTTATATAGACGATTTTGAGGGTAGCAAATCAACTATTGATCTGAAAAATGTACATTCGTGGCATTTAGCTAGTACTCCCCAGTTTCAGACACAGCCGGGTATGTTTCCTGAAGGTGCACCCGGCACCGGACTTGCGTTTCGATACAACAATGCAAGGCTGGCATGGTATATCATTGACCGCCTGTTCTGGGATAACAACAATCTTACTCCCTCTCACATCCGTAATGACCCCGACCAGCAATCCAACCATTATGTTAGGGAAGTTAGAGAAAATGAGCTTTGGCCCAATAAAGATAACCCTTCAGGAATTCCATCTGCTATTCCGGTATTAAACCTGGCCTTTTACCCCAGTGAGCGTGGTATGTACAATTATACCACCATGCCCGATTTTTACAGCAGGGGAATGGCACAAGACGGTTCACTTATTGCCCCGGAAACCCGCTGGGGTGGTATCATGCGAGCCATGCGAAACACAGACTTCGAATCCAATAATATTGAATATATTGAATTCTGGATGCTTGATCCCTTTATTTATGATGAGAATCATGCTGGTGGTGACTTGTATTTTAATCTTGGCGATATTTCGGAAGATGTACTACGCGACGGCCGAAAGGCATTTGAAAACGGACTACCCACCACTGATGAAGTGGTTAATGTTGACACAACCATCTGGGGTCGGGTTCCCACAATTCAGGCTATCGTTAACTCTTTTGATAACAATCCCACTGCCAGGGAATTTCAGGATATCGGTCTGGATGGTTTAAATACGGAAGATGAAAGAACATTTTTTGCCGACAACTTTTTGAATGTTATTTCACAAATGTATGGCACTTCATCTCAGGCCTATCAACTGGCTTTTGAAGATCCATCGGCCGATAATTTTCAGTATTTCAGAGGAACGGAGCTTGACCAGAATGGAGTAAGTATTCTTGACCGCTACAAAAGATTTAACGGCCTTGAGGGTAACAGCCCTACGGCAGAACAATCGCCGGAGCCTTATCCTACACAAGCTACTAACCTTCCAAATACTGAAGATATAAATCTTGACGGTACACTCAATGAAGCCGAGAGATATTTTCAGTATCGGGTAAGTCTTCGCCCGGAGGATATGGTAGTTGGGAAAAACTATATTACAGATGTTGTTGAAGCAAGGGTAACACTTAAAAACGGGCAAAATGAAGTAGTTAATTGGTACCAGTTTAAGATCCCACTGCGCGACCCCAACCGGCAGGCAGTAAATAATATCCAGGACTTCAAATCTATTCGCTTCATGCGTATGTTTTTGAAAGGATTTGAAGAACCCATCTTTTTGCGTTTTGCAACCCTTGAGCTGGTAAGAGGAAACTGGCGCACCTTTGACCGCTCACTTACCGCGCCGGGCGAATATGTACCCGACGACAATTCCGATACTTCTTTTGAAGTATTTACTGTAAATATTGAAGAAAATGGAACCCGCTCTCCCATTCCTTATACCCTTCCTCCGGGTATTGAACGAGAAACCGACCTGGGTACAACATCCCTGCAAAGGAGAAACGAGCAATCACTGGCTATGCGCCTTACCAACCTCAAAGATGGTGATTCAAGAGCCGTGTACAAAACAGCAGACCTAGATATGAGGCAGTATCGTCGCTTGCGTATGTTTGCACACGCCGAAGCCTTTGGTGAAGAGCATGCCCTGAGAGATGATGACCTTACTGTTTTTATCAGATTAGGATCGGACTTTACCAGCAATTACTATGAGTATGAAGTACCCATGAAAGTTACACCATGGGGTACAGGCCCGATTAGAGAACTGGTATGGCCACAGGAAAACGATTTTGATATTTACCTGGAGTATCTTACCAATTTAAAGCTCACCCGTAATAGTCTTATGAGACAGACCAATAGCGGTGTAACACTCAATACACCGTATTCTGAATATGATGGTGATAATAAAATGACAGTAATTGGTACTCCCACATTGAGTAATGTTAAGGTTATCATGATCGGGGTAAGAAACCCCAGAAGAACTTTCAATACGCCTAATGATGACGGCTTGGCCAAATCGGCGGAAATATGGGTAAATGAACTGCGGTTATATGAGTTTGATGACCAGGGTGGCTGGGCAGCATCGGGCCGCGTAAATGCACAACTGGCCGATCTTGGTAACCTTACAATGGCAGGTTTTACAAGCACGCCAGGTTTTGGAAGCATTGAGCAAAAAGTTAATGACAGAAGTAAAGAGTATGTGAGATCATACGATATTGCATCCAATCTTGAACTTGGCAAATTCTTCCCCGAAGACTTCGGGTTGCGAATTCCTTTCCATTTTAGTTTTTCCGAATCTTTTACCGACCCCCAGTATAACCCTTTAAATCCTGATATACTTTTCAGAGATGATCTTGAAAGCTATGAAACTGAAGCTGAAAGAGACTCTATCAGAAATATTGCTCAGGATTACGTGCGCAGAAAAAGTTTTAATTTTACCAACGTAGGAAAAAGCAGGCTTACCCCAGGAGGAAGTAACCGCTTTTACCAGATAGAAAACTTTGATTTTACCTATTCATATTCCGAAGTTTTTGCCAGAAATATTGACATTGAATATGACCGGCAAAGGCTATGGAGAGGAGTATTAGGTTATAATTGGCAAACATCTCCCACCAATGTAACTCCTTTCTCAGGCGTATCAGCATTTTCAGGCAATGCCTTCAGAATAATCCGTGATTTCAATTTTAATTATATGCCAAGATTGGTTTCTTTCAGAACCATTATGGACCGTGGCTACAGCGAATCACTAATGCGCGATAAGAGCAGCTACCAGATTATTCTTGAACCCAACTATGTTAAAACCTTCTCCTGGGACAGGCTCTATGATATCCGGTGGGATCTTACACGGGCGTTGAGACTCGAATTCAGAGCAACCAACAATGCCCGTATTGATGAACCTCCCGGCAGGATTAACCGCAACGATGATGACTGGCAATGGAAACGCGATTCAATCATGCAAAACATCAGAAGCTTTGGCCGAACAACCTTTTACAATCACAGGCTCAATATTACCTACAATCTGCCCATTAACAAATTACCTATGCTCGACTGGGTGACTGCCAATACAGGTTACACCGCTGATTTCGACTGGCAGGCGGCACCACTGGCAGCACAGCAATTTGGCAATACAGTTGAAAACTCAAATACTAAACGAATAAATCTGAATGCCAACCTGGTAAATCTTTACAATAAGGTAGATTTCCTCCGACAAATCAACCAGCGGGGCATGGCTCGCCCACAACAAAGACCCGGGCAGCAAAGACCTGGTCAACCTCAGCA
>SKSE01000308.1 GCA_007118135.1 Bacteroidales bacterium
AACCAAAAATATCAGTAACCGTAACACCATAAACACCCGGTGTATTCACCTCAATGGTTTGTGTTACTTCACCCGTAGACCATAAGTACGATTCAAATCGTTCACCGGCGTCCAGCACAACGGGGCAGAATCCGTAGGAGATGTTGCGGTCGGGGCCCAGGTTGATGGGGGGGGAGTATTTGTAACGAAAATATTTTTCAATCAGAATTCTTTCTTCATCGGATATATTTCTGTTTATTAATAACATTTCGGCTATGGCACCGGAATAGTAGTGACTTGATGCACCTGTGGAAAACCTTCCGATTGTAAAGCCAGGTGTATCGTGAAGACTGGTTGGTGTATTTACAGAGCCGGTTAATAATCCGTTTTTAAATAGGTTGGCTTTAGGAATCAAGCTATTATCGTTATTAACGGATAATATATGATACTTTTGAATTTGTGAATCCTGGCCAAAATCAGTCATGCCTGTACTAGAGCCTCCCTGGGGCCAGAATCGAAAATTATTATTGCCTGAGGCAGATAAAGAAAAAGATTCAAATGTGTTTACCGGGGCATTTTTATAAATCCACCTGTGGTTTGTAAACTGATCTGCTCTGGTTAATACAAATAGACTATATTCCTCAAAATCTCCTACCATTGCATTTCCTGTTAAATATTTTGCCTGACTGTTTTGAAACCCTAAAGATGGCTTTCCTGCGATTTCCGATTCTGATTCCAGATAAACCGGACGGTTTGCTTCGTTCGTTTGACCGGCATGATTCTCATTCCCGCTTTTATCATACCAAACAGCAACTTTGTTGTTTACCAACTCAATACTGTCAGAATCAAACCAGAATACCAAATCATTTATTTGACCTGGGTCAAATACACTAATATTTACAGTTGCTGCCGGATGTACCCCAAGACAAAGATCTACTGCGCTAATCCTTGCATAATAAATACCACTCTCCAGCATTACATTGTATTCATTTTCTGAGATGATGTCAGTTTCCAGAATAATATTTTCAAAATCTTCATCAAGGGCGATCTGTAATAAATAACCAACAGCGCCAACAGCCTCATTCCATTTAAATTCAATGCTTTCCTGTGATGTAAAATTTTGATTGTTTTTAGGAAGATACACAGTAAAATCTTCCGGTTCAGGTGCTGATTGAATCACTTCAAGAATAGCGGAAAATTCATTTACACAGCCATTATCTAAAACAACCTCGAGCGAAACTTCATAAGAACCGGGGCTTTCATATTGATGGACAGGATTTTGTGTTGCATTTTGATTTCCATCTCCAAAATCCCATGACCAGCTTATTACTGAAGTACCTTCGGGAATGGTACTTAGATTTTCAAATTCAATGGGTGTATTGATACATGCAAGCCTGTTAGAAAAAAATACCTGAGCAGTATCGTTTACCTCAACGGGTAAAGAAATACTATTCGTACAAGTACTGGACGAAGTTGTAGTTAGTTGTACGATATAACTTCCAGGAGATTCATACAAATGAACAGGATTTTGCTGAAAGCTGAAATTTCCATCACCAAAATCCCAGGCCCATTCAATTATCGTGCTTTCATCCAATACTTCCGAAAGATCATGGAAATATGTTGAATCTCCCAGGCAGGCAATTGTTGCTGTGAAATCAGTCTGAGGGGCAATACCAATGACTTCAACATAAATCTCGTCTTCACCCACACACCCGTTTTCGTTGGTTACGGCTACCGTATAATTTCCATTTTCTGTAATAACTATTTCAGGAGTGGTTTCACCTGTTGACCATTGATAAGAATAGCTGTCATTATGAGGAGGCCATTGCAGTGAAAGGGTGTTTCCTGAACAAATTTCAAGATCATCGCCCAAACTTACAACATCAGAGAAATTATCAACAGAAATGACTATTGTATCAGAAAGTATCGAACAGCCTTCATTATCAATAACCTCAACCCAGTAATTACCGGCATCAAAAACCATAAGGTTTTGAGAGGTTTCTCCGGTGTTCCATAAAAATGTGTATAGTTCAGGATTCTCAACGGTTGAATAAAGCTCTATTGTATCGCCGGCGCAAATAAGTGTTTGTGTATCATTTAAATGAATATCAGGAAATTTCACGAAAACAGAATCGCTTGACTCAAACCCGAATATATCTGTAACAGTAACTATATATTTTCCAGAGGTATTTACTGAAATAGATGGGCTTGTTTCACCTGTTGACCACAAGTAAGATTCATAATAATTACCGGCATCAATTTCAACCGGGCAAAACCCATAATCGACATTTACATCAAATCCTAGATTAACGGGTGGTGCATATTTTTGAAACAGATAATTTTCAATACTCTCCTTTTCATGGTTATTTAATTCCCTGCTAAAAAAGAGGATTTCTGTTATTTCTCCTTTAAAATAGTGTGTGCCTCCAGCCCATCTGCCTATCAGATAACCAGGGTCGGAGTGTGTAGATGTAAGGGAATTTGCACTTCCTGCTGTAGCTTTATTCTGGAAAAACCTCGCTCTATTTGCTGCGAGTGAATTGTTATTTAATACACTTACAACATAGGGCTGATTTGAGGCATTGAGGCTAAAATTAAAGACACTGGAACCGCCCTGAGGCCAGAATCGAAAACTATTTGTTGACCCAACCGAAAGTGAAAATGAAAAATCTGTTCCAACTGGTGCATTATGAAATATCCATCTGTGATTTGCAAATTCCAGTGGTGTAATCAATGAGAAAAAAGAATATTCAGTCAGATTTCCTAACTCTGTAGATCCCTGCAGAAAATGGTTTCTGTTATAAAAGATTGAAGGAGAGCCAAGGGTATCATTAATTCTCAATAAGGGTCTGTTTGCAGGATTATTTTGGATAGCATTATTATTATTTGCTCTGTCAATCCATTCCGTTACACGGTTGTTGACATCAGTAGTTACACCATATAAAGGGTCAAGCCAGATCTCAAGGTCAGGAATTAATAATGGTGAAAAAATAAGGAAAGAACCAGCATTTGTCCAATTGTTGTTTTCAGAACCATTGGGTTTTACTCTCCAAAAATAGGGTTCCCAACTATAATTTAGGGTTATTGTTAAAAAGTTTTCATTAGTTTCATATTCAATAACATTGTTTACAAAGTCGGGGTCGTGTGATATTTGAAGTTTATATTCACCTGTAAAATTCTCAAAAATATTCCATTCAAAAGTTACCTCATCCTCGCTAAGTATCATGTTATGCTTTGGAAAAACCAATGATGGAGGATGATTGGCAAAAATTTGAAATGAAATAAAGAGAAGTATAATATTTAAGAATTTCCGCATTTTCAGTAAAAGTTTGCAGTATACAAATTTACGCATAAATACAGGTTCGGGTTTTACGCAATTTAAAACAATTTAACTTTGCAAATAAACCCTAAATCGTCGATAATTTGGCAAATCCCAAAATAAGTCAACTGTTTAATCGAGTAACAGATAAACTTGATGAATATATTAAGGATATTCGTGATATTCGGAAAAAGGGGTCATTTGCACAAAATTTTGCTTTTGTTTTTACCGGCAACTTTCTTTATATCTTAATTCAATTTATTGCCGCGCCTATTTTAAGTAGGATTTATTCCCCTGAAGCTTATGGGCTTTTTGGAATATTTAATGCCATAATTACCAATGTAGCAATGATAGCTACACTTGCATATCCAAATGCTCTTATTCTACCTAGAGAAAAAAGTAAATTTCATCAATTAATGCAACTGAGTTTTATACTTGTTTTGGTAAGCAGTCTTTTTTCTTTCATGATTATTCTCTTATTTGGCGATACTATTTCTGAGTTTATAAGAGCAGGTAAATATAGGTTTATTATTTACCTGATACCTCCAGGTATTTTTTTGGTTGGTATAAATCAAATCCTCAGCCAATGGATAATCAGAGAGAAAGCTTTTAAAAGGAGTCTGAAAACCGGACCGGCTGCCAGTTTAACCATTAAAACCACAAATATATTATTTGGACTTGCAACCAATGGTGCTGCATTTGGTATTTTAATTATAGATTTTATGGGGAGAATTTTAAGCTCTTTCTTAAACTTTTTCTTTGTGTTAGATGGTAAAAAAAATGCATTTTCTCAAAAACCGATAAAAAAGGATTTAATTGAAATTGCAAAAGAATATAAAAGATTTCCAAAATATGTATTCCCGGGTAATTATGTTAATATGTTTTCCTCACAAATGCCAATATATTTTTTAAGCTTGTATTTTGGTAATATTGTTTTGGGCTATTTTACTTTTGCAGCAAGTTTGTTAGACGTACCTATGCGACTATTAGCAAATGCCGTTGCTCCTGTTTTTTATCAAAAGGCAAATGAGATACATCATACCAGACCCCATGATTTAAAGAATATTTGCATTAAGTTGTATTATAGATTACTGATTTTTGGTATTTTACC
>SKSE01000105.1 GCA_007118135.1 Bacteroidales bacterium
AAAACCTCTCTGAGCATCTGGGTCCATACCTGTTGCCTGATTTGAAATGCTTCTCTTTGACTCATGGATTGATTTCCGGTTTGTTGGCGCCAGTTTTCAATCTGCTGATTAACTCTGTTTTCAAATTCGGGATACATGATCTTGCTTCTACCCACAACACCAATTTCGAGATTCTGGGTACCGGTGGGTCCGTAGCCCATAAAATCACCCAGCACAAAAGCGGCAAGAGCAATTCCTATAACAGCAATTAGTAAGCCGGAATAACTTCTGATTTTTCCTATAACAGCCATAATTTTTATTGATTCTTTATCTGTATTTTACTTGATTTAAAACGAACTGCAAATGTATAACAAATTTTAAAACCTTTGATTGCCAGTTAAAATAATTTATAAGTATAACGAAATCGGGGAAGTTTTCTGATTTCAGGATGTATTAATCTTCCAGAATTTTTAAGTGAACCTGTTCTATTCGCTTTTCACTAACCTGAATTATCTTGAAGCTGTAGTTTTTAACAATTATTTCCTGGTTTTTTGATGGGATACTCTCATGGTAATTTATGATAAGTCCGCCAAGGGTTTCATATTCATCGGATTCAGGAAGATTGAGGTTATATTTTTCATTCAGGTAATCAATTTCGAGCCGGGCAGAGAAGAGATATTCGGAATCATTTATTTTTCTATCAATAAAATCATCAGTATCGTATTCATCATCAATTTCACCAAAAATCTCTTCCATAATGTCTTCGGTAGTAATAAGGCCTGCAGTACCTCCAAATTCATCAACAACAACTGCAATACTCTTTCTTTGCTGAATAAAGCTTTGCATGAGTTTGTTAATGCGCATGGTTTCAGGAACCAGCAATATGGGCCTGATTATGCTCTGTATATCTTTAGGTTTTTTAAAAAAATCAAAAGCATGAACATAACCTACTATATTGTCAATATTTTTTCGGAAAATTAAAATTTTAGAAAGGCCCTTTTCTGAGAATTTCTTTCGGAATGTATCGAGACTTTCTTTTTCATCCAATGCAATAATTTCTGTACGCGGAATCATACTTTCGCGAAGTTTTATTTCAGGAAAGTCAATGGCATTTCTGAAAATTTGCATTTCAATACTTTCACGTTTATCATGAACACTACTTTCTCCAAATTCCTTTAAAAAATCGTTGATATCAACACTATCAAAGGTTTTAGGCTTATCAGGCAATTTTTGCTTAAAGATTTTTTCAAGAATAAATTCAGAAATTCCCAGTGTAATGAATACAAGCGGATAAAGCAGGTAGTAAATTATATATAGCGGGAAAGCAAAGAATTTAAGTATAGAGTTGGCATTGATTCGAAACAAAGTTTTGGGTATGAATTCTGCAAATAAAAGAATGATTAAAGATGAAATAATGGTTTGTGTGAAAAGTATAGAAAAATCATTGTGAAACCCGGGAGGAAAAGTCTGAAGCAGCAATCTTTCCAATACAACAGCAATGGCAATACCATAAATAACCAGGGCAATATTATTACCCACGAGCATTGTTGAAATAAAACCTGAATCTGATTTGGTAAATCTTGCAAGGATGCGTGCTGAAAACCCACCACTTTTTCTATCTACTTCAACTTTTAGTTTATTAGCTGTAATATAGGCGATTTCCATGCCCGAGAAAAAGGCAGAAAACAAAAGACTTAAAATAATAATACTCCAGATATCCACTAAGATAAATTGTTGTAATTAAATGCAAAGTTAACACAAAAAGATAAAAAGTTTTTAATTATAAGAAGGGCCGCGAACAACAATTCAACCGTTTTCCTTCTTTTCTACCTTCTTGATCTAACCCTTGTAACTTCATTTATCCAACAACCTACTTCGTAAATGTCTCCATCGCTTAAGCCATACATAAATGTAGTTTCAACATTTGGAAAGTATAGCCGGTAAGTATCAATCAACTGGGTAGCTCTTTCCTGAAGCACAGGGTCATGGTCTACATTGCGGGCTTGAATAAATTTATCCACTGCAGCCCAGTAGGCAACATTTTTGGTAAGTTCATTATCGCCGCAGTTGGCAGCGGTAGCAGCATACATTTCGCCGATAAGGATATATGGACGTCCGTTTTCAGGTTCAAGGGCTGATGCCTTCAGTGCATAATCTCTGGCACGTCTATACTCACGAAGATTGCGGAAAGAAATATCAGCCATGAGCATTAATACCCTGAATTTATCGCGATCGTTTTCATAAAGTGTTAAGGACTCATCAAAATATCCAATGGCCTCCTCGTACTTTTGAGAATTGCTCTCTAGCCTACCCATGATAAAGGCAGTTTCAGCATCCGGTTTAAGTCTGTGAAGATTATTGGTTGCATTGTAAAATAATATTTCTTCTGTACAGCCCGAATTACTAAGCATTGATGTTATTCTTTCTAAAAGTTCAACATCTTCAGGATTGTTTTGAAAGCGAGGAGTAAAAAGCCTGACGATATTCTCACAACTGGCAAAAGGCTCAAACAATCTATCAATAGTGGACTTTGCCGGTTCATAATATTCTTTGTCCTGCACATTATATTCAAGATTATGATCTATTATATTCATGACTTCATCATAAGTCACCAAAACATCTTCGACGCTCCTGATACCACTATCAACAAGACGAATCAAACTTTGCATGTGGACAAGAAGAACATCTGACTGTGTTTGTTCTTTTTCCAACTCAATGGCCCTGTTAGTCATTTGATATATTTCTTTAATGCTGTTAGGTCTGAGCTGGGATAATTCTACAGCCTTTCGCCCAGTTACAAGTCCTTCTCTTGAAGATGGTGCATGCCCCCAGTATTTGATACGTTTATCATAAACCATCATCAAAGTATCAATCCAGGCTTCTCGCCTGGCAGGATCAGTTTCTTCATTTAACTTCATTCTTACCAACACCAACCCTCTGATAAATGTATTTTGTTGTGCACCCGGACAGTTCAGGAAAACTTCTCTCCAGGGCTCGTAGGCCATCTGAAAATTACGGTGTCCGTAATGCTGTGAATATAATGATATATCATCACGGCATTTCAGGCTGTCTTCAGGGGTTTTCCCGAAAGGGAAGGGTGGAGGTGATTTTTTAGGTTCTGTTGTAAGATTAAAATCATTTGTATATTCTGCTGTAAAGTTTAAAGTTTCAGCAGGAGCATACGATAGGAATACCGATAATAAAACGGTAGTAACAGCTGATGCTGTAAAGATAATTCTTGTTTTCATTTGAAGTAGTTTTGAAGAGACTCAATTGCTGTTGTGGGTTTTGTTTTCCTGTCATATACAGTTCTTTGGCTCTGAAAAGCATTCAATTATTTTGAGAGCTTTTGTAACGTATATGATTAGAAGCAAATATAAATGAAAAAAATAAATAGGGGAATAATTTCTTTTTCCTGATGATTCTGAAGGATAATCTGTAGTAATTCTTACTCGGGTTGAATGAGTAATTCTTCCTGCTCTTCATCGGGCCCAAGGTCAACGGAGAATGAGCCCCATATATCAGTGATTACCCAGGAAGTAAATCTTTCATCAGATTCAAAGCCTTGTCCATAAAGGACATCTTCTTCTGATGTTACCTTTACAAACTTTTCACTATATATCAATTCATTTCTTCTGTCCCAGATCAGCTGCTCGGTATTGAGTTTTTCTTTTGTTTCCATGTTTTCTACAACCACATCATTACGAGCATCAATAAGATCATCTTTTTCATACTGAATAGCATAGTTTGCAGAAATTCTTGAAGTTTCGTTCATGTGCTCATCAAAAAAAGTCATTACAAATCCTTCAGGAAGTTCCATATAAGGTTCTTCACCTTCGTATCGCTCCATACGGGGGGCTTCCATAATCATTTGAATATGTGCATGAGAGCTGTATAAGATCCTTAAATTTTCTGCTTCTTCAACAGGGAATTCATCTTTTTTGGTTATGGATTCTATTTGCTGCAGATCAGGACTACAAGAAAAAAACATTGCCAGCCCAAGAAGGATGGCAATGTTTTTCATGGTAATATTTGATGAAGTTTTTATCATGGTCTTGCTCTGACCCTTGTTGTTTCGTTAATCCAGCATTGAACCCTGTAAGTTGTTCCTTCATCAAGCCCATGGAAGAACAGTAGTTCTCTGTCAGGGAAATATTGACTGAAGGTATTGATAAGGCTTGTGGCTCTTTCCTGAATTAGCGGATCCTGATCTACATTGCGTGCCTGAATGAACTTGTCAACGGCTGCCCAGTAAGCTACTGTTTTTGTAAGATCGGATTCACCGCATGCACTGGCACTTGCGGCATACATTTCACCAATCAGGATATAAGGCCTGCCGTTTTCAGGGTCAATGGCTGATGCTTTTAGGGCATAGCTTCTGGCCTGACTGAACTGTCGCAGGTTGCGGTAGGAAATATCTGCAAGCAACATCAGAGCTCTGAATTTTTCGTTATCGTCATCATAAAGCCTTTCTGCCTGTTCAAAATATTCCACAGCTTCATTATAGCGTTGTGCATTGTTTTCAAGACGGCCCATAAGAAATGCTGATTCTGCATTGGGTTGTAACCTGTGAAGGTTGCGTGTTGCTCTGTAGAATAAGGCTTCCTCAGTACAGTTTGAATTGCTGAGCATAGTTGTAATTCTCTCCAGGAGTTCAACATCTTCCGGATTAGCTTCAAAGCGTGGATTGAAAAGTGTAACGATGTTTTGGCAGCTAGCAAAAGGTTCAAACATATTGTCAATCTGGTTTTTGGCAGGTTCAAAAAGTCTCCTGTCATCAGGATTGTTCTCCAGATTAAAATCAATTATGTCCATTATCTTGTCGTAGGTAAGCAGTACTTGTTCAACATCTTTTAAGCCTGCATCGGCAAGCCTTACTAAAGTTTGCATATTAATCAGCAGCACATCGGCTTGCGAACCGTTTCCTTCCAGTTCGATAGATCTGGATGTAATCTTATGAATTTCCTGAATGTTATTAGGACGGAGCTGATATAAATCAACTGCTTTACGTCCCAGTACAAACCCTTCTCTGCCAAAATGCTCAATTCTTTTATCATGAACCATCATAAGGGTATCAACCCAGGCATCGCGTTTAATGGGGTCTGTTTCTTCATTGTATTTCATTTTCACGAGTACTACTCCCCTAATGAAGATATTCTGACTTGATTGCGGGCAAAGGAAGAAAGCTTCTCTCCAGGGTTCATAAGCCAGGTTAAAATTTCTCTGGTTATAATATTCCTGGTAAAGAGATAAATTTCTTATACATGCAATACTGTCTTCCGGAGTTTCTCCGAATCTGGGTGGCCTTTGCATGGTATATCCGGCAATCTTTTCATTAATTTCATTTATTTCAAAATAATCCATGTGGCCCAGATCCAATGCACCTGAAAATTTTTCAAATGCGAAAGTTGTTGTTGCAAACAACAAAAACAGCGTAAAAGCTGATATGATCTTTTTTGTTTTCATTTTTGCTTTGGTTTTTTACTAAAATTGCAATATAAATAATTATTAAAAAAATCTTCTTCTAACAAACCATCGTTCGTATATATTGACACCCAGATTGAAACGGAAAAAGCTTTCACTAATCAAATCATCGCGTCCTGAACTGCGGTTCGAATATTCAAATCCTATGTTTAAACCTGACAAAGATCTTCTTACAGGTATACCAACTCCAAAACTTATGCCAAATTCTGAAAAGTCTTCATTGCCGTAGTTGATAAAGGATTGACCAAACCTGGCACCCGCGCGGTATTCAAGTCGGCTAAAAAATGTTGAAAAGGTTTCAATACGCGGGTTATGTATCATACCCATTCTTAACTGCCAGGCATCATTTAGTGAATGTTGCGCACCAAATGAACTAAAATCGCTCCAGTTTTGTGACTGGTAGTCGATTCCACCACTCCAGTTATTATTAAACTTCATAAACACTCCTGCACCAAGGCTTCGGGGAATTTCCATTGTTCCGGTTCCGCCGGAAATAACATTGAGGGTGTCAGGAATATTTGATATACCAGGTAAATCTCTCAGTATATGCTGGTTCCGGGATATATTAAGACTGGCCTGATCGCTAAAGGTAGCCCCAAAAGTGATGTTTCTGTTTGAATTAAATACGTGTCTATATTGCAATCCAAAGGTTAACAACAATCCATCAATGTCATCGGTTGACGACCAATAGGTACGGAAAAATCCCATACTGTCGGATTGCGCAACCATAAGGTCTTCTGATTTGCCAAACAAATAAGATACATTAACTCCTGCAGAAAGACCTCTGAATAAATTAAATCCATGCCCAAGATAAACCTGATTAATACCACCATTACCTTCGTAGAGATAATTCACCAAACCACCAGCCTGCCCCATATCAGAAATCCGATATCCTACCTGCGAATAGGGTAAAATACCTGCAGCAATGCCCCACCAGGGTGTCAGTTTAAAAGCAAAATTGAAATTTCCCAAAGAAGAATAAGAGGTAAGTTGTTCCTGATTAGCTTGTTTTTGCTGGTAAAGATGTGAAAAAACAGTAGCATCGAAAACAAAGGACAAAGAATCCAAAGCAGTATATGATGCCGGATTAATATAATTTATTGTAGTGTTCTTTCTGAATCCCTGAGCAATACCTCCCAACCCCATATTACGAAAATACTCGTTCCCTTTAATCTCTCCAGGGCCGAACATAGAGTAAGGAGAATTGATTCTTGCCTGACTGAAAGCAGATTCCGCTGCAAAAGACGCTAAATACAAAACCACAATAAATATTGTGATTACAAATGAATAACTATTTCTACTTTTCAAAATTGACAATATTAAAATTTAAAATTTCATTTAATCCTCTGAGAACTAAATTTTCGATTGCAAATATCCTATTTTTTAGCTTTTCATCAAAAAAAAATATGTCTCCACCTCCTGCAATTACTTTTAAATCCTGATATTTTTTATGATACTTATCGATCATACCATCAATTTCGGCAATGCATCCATTAATTACACCTGACAAAATTGATTCTTTTGTTGAATTACCGGTGAGATAGTCAATTTCTTTTTTTTTAACTAACGGTAATTTTGCTGTGAAAGTATGCATGGATTTGAACCTCATATCTATGCCAGGCGAAATTGCACCACCAAGGTATTCTTTGGCAGGAGTTAAAAATTCATAAGTTATACACGTACCTGTCTGAATTACCAATACATAATTATCAGGAAATATTTTATTACCGTATACTGCTGCTGCAATTCTGTCGGGGCCAAGTGTTTCGGGTGTTGAATAAACAATATTTAATGGATTGGGAGTAAAGCCAGTCATTTTAACTACACTGACATATTTCTCTAATTCTTCAATCAATGATTGAGATCTGCCGGAAACATCTGATATGATGGCAAAACCAGGTTCCTTATCACCTATCATTTCAAACACAAACGACCAGTTATCATTAGAAGACCGGGCAAAAGCAATTATTTCATCATCCAGAAATAATGCCGCTTTAGCCAGGGTATTACCGGAATCTATGACCAGGTTCATTATTGTGCTTTTTTATAAAAGGGGGCACGAAGTTACCATAAATAATGATGCGTTGCGAAGGTTTTTGGGTTTTTATGAAAAAGGCTACAATAGCATGCTGCTGATTACCTGTACCGTAAGAGATCATTTTCCTTAAATAGGATATAATTATTGTATTTTACTGTTTTCCACCCTATGTTGCAAAAAAGAATATTTTCAGTAAAAAGAAGAAAACAACTTGTCATTTAAAAATGTTTGCGTAAATTTGCAACGTCAAAAAGACGGGGTACCATAGCTCAGTTGGTAGAGCAACGGACTGAAAATCCGTGTGTCCCTGGTTCGATTCCGGGTGGTACCACGTTACCCAAAAGACAAAACGCTGCAATCTGATGATTGCGGCGTTTTTTTGTGTTTTATACCCTATGAAATCTGCACGAGCAAGCCGTTCACAAAAGACAATTATCCGAGGGGAAGCTAATTACTTAACTAAATTGCAGTTTTTTTCTGAACTCATAAAAAAAGATTTAACCAATAGCTTTGGTTCAACGATTTGAAAATTGGTTTAATTTTACATCTGACATTATTATCAGGCTTAAAAAGTAAAAAAATGAAAAGACAAATTCTGGCAGGCATTATATTGTTCTTTATCTTAAGTGGTTGTGATCAGCTCAGGCAGTTTGCAGAAGAAATGGACACCCCGCGACCTTTAACCGAGCAGGAAGTAGTTCGCGGGCTGAAGCAGGCACTAACGATTGGTGCAGACTCAGCAGCCTCGGGATTGGCAAAGCGCGATGGTTATTATCTCGATAATGCAGTAAGGATTAATTTACCTCCTGAAGCCAGAGTTATAACAGAAAATATATCATATCTCCCGGGCGGAGAAGTTTTGGTTCAGGATATTGTACTTCGCATTAACAGGGCAGCGGAAGATGCTGCCCGTGAAGCCGCTCCGATTTTTGCCCGTGCAGTTACCCGAATGACCATCCAGGATGGATTTTCAATTTTAAGAGGTGACAATGACGCGGCAACACAGTATTTAAAAAGAAATACCTACCAGGAACTTTATCAGCTTTATCAACCCAGAATCAGAGCTTCTACTGAGAAGCCTATTGTGGGTAATGTTTCTACCATGGAAGCCTGGGAAACCCTTACAGGCAACTGGAACAGTGTGGCAAACTCTGCAGTGGGTCGTCTTGCCGGACTAACGAGCGTGGATGTGGCACTGGACCAGTATCTTACAGAAAGGGGACTGGATGGTTTGTTCTTAAAACTTGCTGAACAGGAGCAGAAAATACGACATGATCCCGTTGCAAGGGTGACCGAATTATTAAGGCGTGTGTTTGGCTGATTCCTAATACACTGCCTGCCCGTTTATTTTCTCCCGAAATCAGCCGGGATTTCGCCCCAGTTTTCGGTATCCCACTTTAATATTTTATTTTTCCAGGTATTATTTTTTAGCCAGTTTTCGGCTCTGTCAATGTAATCGAAAAGTTTTTCATTGGCGGGTTCCTCTTTTAGGGTAGTTTTAGCCTTCTTGTTCCTGATCCATGCCATGGCAGTCATACTGTCGGTATATACAGGCAGAGGGATGTTTCGTTGTTTGCAAAGTGCCAGGGCATGCACCAGTGCAAGAAACTCACCCACATTGTTGGTGCCTTTGGGCAGGGGGCCCACCTTGAAAATAACCGATTTGTCTTTTGTGTAAACTCCCTGGTATTCCATGTCTTTAGATGCCGAGCTGTATGCGGCATCAACTGAAATACTTTCAGGTAAAGGACCACCTCCTGCCGATGGATTTGCAGATGAAGATTTTGGGGCTTTGTTTACAACTTGTTTCCAGTAATTTCCACCCAATGCTTCCCTGGCCTGGCTTTCGCTCTCAAAGGATTTATATTTGGCGGAAGGATATCCTTTTATGGCACGTTCACAATCCTGCCAGTTGTTAAAAACACCTGTTTCGTGCCCTTCCCAAACTGCATAAAATTTTTTCTTTTTTGCCACTGGTTTTGGGTTTCAGTTTAAAAATCAATACATCTAAGAGTCTTCCCTGAAAGAGTCCCAACCCTGAGCCCTTATGGTAATCACGCTCCCTGAAGTGGATATTAGATCAGTCTGTGCAGGGTTTTCAGTTATATGACCAATAATTGCTATATCTTCCATTTCTTTAATGATATCATAGTCATTCTGACGAATAGTAAAGAGCAGCTCATAATCTTCTCCTCCATTAAGTGCAAAGGTTGTAGGATCAATTTTAAATTCGTGTGCTATGGTTGCAGTTTGTACATCAATGGGTATTTTTTCTTCATAAATAACCGCTCCCATACCCGATGACTTGCAAATGTGAAGTATTTCTGATGCCAGACCATCGGAAATATCAATCATGGACGATGGGATAATTTTATTTTTCAAAAAAAGATCAACAACATCCTTACGCGGCTCCGGTTTTAGTTGTCTTTCCAGCACATAGGCAAACTGATTCAGGTCGGGTTGCGACTGGGGGTTGGCCTTAAAGACTTCCTTCTCTCTTTCCAATACCAGTAGGCCGGCGTAAGCACCTCCAAGGTTTCCGCTTACACAGATAATGTCATTAGCTTTTGCCCCGCTGCGGTAGGTGATTTTATCTTTAGGAACCTTTCCCATTGCCGTAACCGAGATAAACAGTCCGGAAGCACTGCTGGTGGTATCGCCTCCTACCAGGTCAACCTTATATTTTTCGCAAGCCAGTTTCATCCCTTCATAAATCTCATCGAGGGCTTCTACCGTGTAACGGCTTGATATGGCAATGCCCACAATTACTTGTGTGGGAGTTCCGTTCATAGCATAAATGTCAGACAAATTAACGGCAATGGACTTGTATCCCAAATGTTTAAGTGGGGTATACATAATGTTAAAGTGTACCCCTTCAACAAGCAAATCTTTAGTTAGCAGGATTAGATTTTCACCGGCATCAATAGCTGCAGTATCATCTCCAATTCCTTTAATGGTTCCATTACTATATTGCTTTACATTACGGGTAAGATGATCTATCAGTCCGAATTCTCCTAAGGACGTTATGGGTGTTTTATTCATTCTTTTGAAATTTATGCAGATTACGTACTTAACGATATGCAGATTTTCAGCTTATTTAATGATTTTTGATTGTAATTCTATGGATTCTTTGTGTATAAGATCAAGAAGATCTCTGATGAACTTCTCACTTAATCCTTTTTCAACACCTTCCTGCATGCGGGTTTCAATGATTTGGTTCCATCGTTTTACCTGAAGGATGGTCATTTTGCAATCAGATTTCAGCAGAGCTATTTCTTTTACAATCTGGGTCCTTTTTGATAAAGTGTTTATAAGTTGGTGGTCAAATTCATCAATTCTTTTTCGCAGTATTTCCAGTTCTTTGCAAGGATTTTCATCTGCTGCAGTTGGAATCTTAAGTTTATTTATAAGCAAAGCCAGTTCTTCAGGGGTAATTTGCTGTGCAGCATCGGTAAACGCTTTTTCGGGATTAAAGTGTGCTTCGATCATTAGTCCGCTCATATCAAGCAATAATGCTTGTTGGGCTATTTCCTGCAAAAGACTTCTTTCTCCTGCAATATGGCTTGGATCGCATATAATTGGTAAATCAGGAAAATTGCTTTTTAAATCGATGGGGATGTTCCAGAGAGGTTCATTTCTGTAACGACTTTTTTCATAAGTATTAAAACCCCTGTGAATGGCTGCCAGCTTTGTAATGCCATTCATGTAGAAACGCTCGATAACACCTATCCAGAGTCCAAGGTCAGGGTTAAGAGGATTTTTTACCATTACAGGAATATCAACCCCTTTGAGTGATTCTGCAAGCTCCTGAACCGAAAATGGATTTACACTGGTTCGGGCTCCAATCCAAAGAATATGGACACCGGCCTTCATACAGGCTTCAACATGCCTGGGCGTGGCAACTTCTACAGTAATAGGAAATCCGTATAAATCATTAACTTCTTTAAGCCATTCAAGGGCTCTTTCACCATGTCCTTCAAAGGCACCGGGCCTGGTTCGGGGTTTCCATACACCGCCTCTAAAAGCCGATATCAAACCTGTTGTATGTAAACGGGCGGCTGTATCAAGAACCTGCTCACGGCTCTCAGCACTGCATGGTCCACTGATAATTAATGGCTTGTGAATGGCAGGGAGCCAGCTTTCAATATTTTTTGCTTTAATTTGTCTGGCAGGGGCTTCCATTGAAAAGTATATAGCTTTAAAAAATTCGATTTTTCTGTTAACAAGTTGATAAATGCTATTGTTGATTTTTTTTTAGCTGAAAGTAACATTGCAAAGGTAACAACAATACACCAACAAATTCTTTTAAGTCTTGCAAAGGATTTGTTTCTCTGAAAAATACTTATTTTTGATATGAATAAATATCACTTTTGTAATTATGAATGTTGTAGAAATAAAAGATACGTTGCAAAAATTCAAAGAGGAAGGTAAAACCATTTTTGCTACATCTTCTTTCCAGACCCAAAGTATTCCTTTGCTACACATTATTAGTCAGATAGATACACGAATTCCTGTTTATTTCATTAATACAGGCTATCATTTTCCTGAAACCATTGTTCATAAAAATACTATAGCTTCTTTGCTGGATTTGAATGTAATTGACCTTATGCCTCTTATTCCCAAAAGCAATCAAAGGGATGACAAGGGCAATCTTTTATTTACCTTTGACCCGGATTATTGCTGTTATGTAAATAAAGTTCAACCTGTTGAGCCACTCCTTAACAGGTATGATATTTGGGTTAGCGGTGTCAGGGCTGATCAGAGTCATCTGCGTAGCGGATTTTCAGTTTTTCAGTCCACAAACGGAAGGGCATTAAAATATCATCCATTACTTGACTGGAGCACAGATGATATTGAAAATTATATTGAAAAGTTTAATCTTCCACCGCACCCACTCGAAGAAAAGGGATATAAAAGTATTGGTTGCGAACCTTGCACCAAACCAAACCATAATAAAAGCTCCAGAGAAGGAAGATGGTATGGTATGAAAAAAACAGAATGTGGGCTTAATATACAGTGGAATGATTCAAATTAGCATATAAACATTTTTTTCTGATGAAAATTCTGATTACAGGAGGAGCAGGGTATGTTGGGAACGAACTTGTATTTGAGTTACTTAAGGTTCCCCAGGTTGAAAAAGTTATTGTTTATGATAATCTGAGCAGGAAAAATTACAACCTTTTCCTGGATACCCGTTACGAGCCTCATAAAATTCAATTTGTAAACGGCGAACTTCTGGATTCAAGAAAGCTGAAAAAAGAGCTAAAGGATATCGATGTGGTTTTTCATCTTGCAGCTATTGTTTCTACTCCTTATGCTACTGAAAATTCCCACCTGTTCGAGCAGGTTAATCACTGGGGTACTGCTGAACTCGTTTATGCAATAGAGGAAAGTAATGTAAAGAAATTTATTTATCTGAGCACAACTTCGGTATATGGAGCTTCGGAAGAAACCATTACCATCGATACTATTCCGGATCCAAAAACTTTTTACGGCAGCAGTAAACTTAGAGGCGAAAAACATGTGGAAAGGTTATTTGATAAGTTGGATACCTACATTATCCGTTGTGGAAATGTTTACGGATACAGTCCAAGTGTAAGGTTTGATGCGGTTATTAATCGGTTTATGTTTGAAGTAAACTTTATGGGGCGCATACAAATCAATGGCAATGGGCAGCAAACCCGTGCATTTATCCATGTTGACAAAGTGGTAAGGGTGCTTCGCAACATCATTAATCCTGAGTTTACCCTCAGCTCGGGGATCTATAATCTGGTTGATAAAAACCTTTCCATATTCGGAATCGCCAATACCATTAAGGAGATTTATGCTCACATGGATATGATTTTTGTGAACCAGCACCTTGTAATGCGTGAAATAAAAGTGGAGAAAGATCATCGCATTGAGCCACTCAAAACCAATGAACCCATTACTGTAAAGGAAGAGCTTATGAATTTCAAAAATAAGTTTTCTTTCTCGTCAAAATTTGATCTTTAGAAGTCAGAAAAAATAATTTTCTTACATCAACATAAATCTGAAGCTAAACCCGGCGTGTGTATTGGATGTGGGGAATTGATTAGACACGAATGGGTTGGTAATGTTTCTGTCATAGAACAGTCGCATATTTACCCTTGAGCTAACCTGGTAGTCAGCAGAGAAATTAATACCCACTGCATTTTGTCCGGCTGAAATAACATCAACTTCTTCAACCAGTTTTCTTAAAACAGTTTGGTTTTGACGGAATGACAGGTCAAGACGCAGCACAAGGTCGCTCTGAATTCTTTGTGTATTATTTCCCTGTGCTATATTAAATGCCAGGTCTTTAAAACGGTATCCGGTACCGATAATGATTTCACGGGTTTTCAAATCAGTAACCTGGTTGTTGGCAAAGCTAAGTCCTATATTACGCGAGCTTCGGTATTCAAAGCGTGTCATCAGGCTGTTTTTCCAGGTCATATCTAAACTGATCAGCGGGTTAAATTGCTCGTTGATTGAAACCTGTCCGATTTCAAATTCCGGTATGTAATTTCCTAAATCGTCTATAACACTGGGGAAACCATCCCGTTCACGAAACCTTGAGATACTTCTGTAGTTATTGATTGTAAATGTACTTCTGTATCCGTGGCCAATGGTTATGGTCTGGAAATATCTTTGCATGAATTTTAACCTTGATAAACCATCGTAAGTTAGCCTCCAGTTAGGCATGGGAATATTTAAGAACGGGTTGGTTTTGGACTTGGCCGGGTCCCATCCTGCGTAAGCTGCCATGAAAGCAGGAATTAATACATCCTGAGATGTGGGCCCGTAACCCACCGGGAAACCGGTAATGGTATCGTATTGTCCGCCCCAGTTGGTGTTTTCATTGGCCATGCGTTCTGCAATCTCAAAGCGATAAGTTTTAAAGTTTTCAAATGCCTGGGATGCATAATCATCGCCGGTTGTTTCAAAAGAAGTAGCTAAAGATAAGAAGGAAATACTGAAACTACCTGTGGTTTGCGGGCTAAATGAGTCAAAGTTTCCGTCTTCATCGGCTTTAAAAAATTCAGAATGAATCCGGGAAAAATTTCGCAAAGCATTAAATTCAATCCTCATATTAGGAATAGGTTCAAATTGGGAGCGAGCCTGCAGATTTTGGGTATAATTGGTTACGTAAGCATTGTTGAGCATGGGATCATCTGTAATCCAGTTTCCAGCCAGTGCTCTATTTCTTATATCTTCCTGACTTCCGAAGATGAATCCCATCCCGGGAGCTCCATAGCCGTCAGCATCAAAATCCCATCTTTGACCCAATACTGTGGGTTGAGGTGTAAAACCAGGCAGGCGCGTACCATTTGATTCAGTATAGTTAATACTGAAATTTCTTACACCCATAAGTATACGGAGAAATCCTTCTAC
>SKSE01000186.1 GCA_007118135.1 Bacteroidales bacterium
ATCAGGATTTTAAGCAAATCATTTATATAGTGATCGATAAACTTTCCCAATTCATTCAAAAGAGAAAACTTTTCCTTCCGCACGAAAAAATCCTTCTTGCTGTAAGTGGGGGTATGGATTCTGTGGTAATGGCACATCTTTTCAAGTCTGCAGGTTTTGATTTTGCCATTGCCCACTGCAACTTCAAATTGAGAGGGATAGAGGCTGACCAGGATGAAGTTTTTACCGGGAAACTGGCTTTACAGCTTGGAGCAAAATTCTATTCGGAATCATTTGATACAAGCTCTTATGCAAAGAAAAATGGCATAAGCATCCAGATGGCAGCGCGCGAATTAAGGTATGAATGGCTGGAAAAGATCAGAGTACAACATGGGTTTGACTGGATTGCCACTGCGCATCAAAGCGACGATAATACAGAAACAATATTGTACAATATTACCAGGGGAACAGGCCTTAAGGGCTTGCAAGGTATTCCGCTTAGGAATGGAAAAATTATCCGACCCTTGCTGAGCTTCAGTCGCGAAGAAATTGAGTAGTACGTAAAGATCGATTCTCTGGAATATAGAGAAGATCTGTCGAACCTGGATGATAAGTATACCAGGAATAAGATCAGGCATAAGATCATTCCCCTTCTGAAAGAGATCAATCCATCCTTAAACAAATCTGTTCAGGATCTTTCTGAGATTTCTGCCCAAACACAAAGTTTACTGAATTACTATATCTCAAAGGATTTCAAAAGTCATATCCATGAGAAAGATGGGAAAACTTATATCCCTGTAAATATTTTACTTGAATATCCTGAGAAAGAGATCATCATTTACGAACTGCTCAAAGATTTTGGCTTTCAATCGCCCGAAATTGAAGATATTGCTTTGAGTCTTGAAAAACAACCGGGAAAGTTATTCTACTCTAAAGATTATGAATGTCTGAAAGACAGGCATCATCTTATTATTTCCCATAAGGAAAATAATGAAAGAGCAGAGATTCTTATTCATTCTGATCAGAAAGAAGTTCTGTTTTCGCGGGGTGTAATCAGGATGAGAATTCTTGATATTGATGAGATCACTGATTTTAAGGCGGATTCAAATGTCGCATATGTGGATTTCTCCTTGCTGAGTTTTCCACTGAAGCTCAGAAATCCAGCAGAAGGGGATTATTTTGTTCCCTTTGGTATGTCAGGAAAGAAGAAGATCAGCGACTTTTTAACTGATTTGAAAATTCCCAGAAATGAGAAAAAAAATACCTGGTTGATTACATCTGATAATAAAATTGTATGGGTAATGGGATTCAGAACAGACAACCGTTTCAGGGTAAAAACAACAACCCGGAAGGTTTTGAAAATAAAATTTTTGAATCAAACCAAATGATTGGTTTAATTTTGCACCCTGAAAAGATTTCAGATATAGTTCAATGATTACATATTTTTAAGATTACTTATTCAAACCAAACCCTTTGCTAATCGTTGCTTTAAAGAAGATACGAAAAAACAGCTATGATACATTTCATGAAAAAGACTTTTGTGGCCGGTTTATTTATTATAATATCCGGAGTTATGAATTTGCAGGCACAGATTCTGGAGCCTGTAAAATGGAGTTTCTCGCAGGAGAAAATTTCCGAAAACACCTATGATGTAAAATTTACGGCTCATATAGATGCCGGTTGGTCAATTTATGGTATGGATGTTCCTCCGGGCGGACCCATTCCCACCACCTTTGAATTTAATGAGCCCAGTGGTTTCCGCTTTGTGGGCGATATGAAAGCTCCCAAACCCGAAGTGAAGTTTGACCCAAACTTTGACATGGAACTTTCCATGTACAGCGACCGTGAAGTTACTTTTAGCCGCACGGTAGAAGTTTTATCAGAAAATCCTGTAAAGGTAACGGGTGAGTTGATGTTTATGTGCTGTGATGCAACTTCGTGTTTGCCTCCTGATTACATTGAGTTTGCCTTTAATCTGCCAGGCAGGGAAAGTCCTGCAGCTCAGCCCGAGGTTGCAGTTGCCGATCTTCAGCAGGAAACTGAAGAAGAAACAACAGATGAAGTAATTGAAGAAGAAGATTCAGAAGAAGACACTTCAGAAACTTTTATATATGTTCCGGATGCTGATGATGATACCGGACGCTCCTTCTGGGGGATGTTCATTACAGGAATACTGGGAGGATTACTTGCGTTGCTCACCCCCTGCGTATTTCCTATGATTCCACTTACTGTAAGCTTCTTTTTGCGCAACTCCGATAACCGTGCAAGAGCCATTCGCGATGCTTTCTTCTATGGTTTCACAATTATTTTCAGTTATGTGGTTTTAGGTTTGGCCATAAGTATGATCTTTGGTGCCGATACTTTGAATGCACTTGCTACCAGTCCGGGTTTCAATCTGTTCTTTTTCGCACTGCTGGTGTTTTTTGCTGCATCCTTTTTTGGGGCCTTTGAACTTACCATGCCTGCAAGCTGGTCAACAGCACTTGACAGTAAGGCTGACAAAACCGGCGGTTTGATCGGTGTTATACTTATGGGTTTCACCTTTGTGCTGGTTTCTTTCTCTTGCACAGGTCCTATTGTGGGTACTTTATTGGTTGATGCTGCCACAGGTGGAAATGTGTTTGGACCGGCCATCGGAATGTTTGGATTTAGCCTGGCGCTGGCAATACCTTTCAGTTTGTTTGCAGTTTTCCCGACAGCATTGAAATCACTTCCCAAGTCAGGCGGTTGGATGAATGCCGTAAAAGTAGTATTGGGGTTTGTGGTACTTGGTTTCTCACTTAAGTTCCTTGCTACAGCCGACGCTGTTGCGCAATGGGGCATACTTGACCGTGAAGTATTTATAGTATTATGGATTGCCATAGCATTGCTTCTTGGATTGTATTTGATAGGAAAAATAAAATTTGCCCATGACAGCGATCTGAAATATTTGAGTGTGCCACGTCTGGTGCTGGCCATTGTTGCCTTTGCTTTCGTATTTTATCTGTTACCCGGTTTATGGGGAGCGCCATTGAGAGCGGTAAGTTCTTTCCTTCCATCACCCGTAACACAGGATTTTGACCTGAGTCGTGGAGTTGCCTCTGTATCTCCTGCTGCCACATCTGATATTTATGTGGGTGAAAGTGTGAAAGAAGGTCCTCACGGATTAATGGCATTTACCGACTACGAAGAGGGTATGGCCGCTGCACGTAAGGCAGGAAAACCTGTCTTTCTCGATTTCACAGGACTGGGATGTGCCAATTGCCGTAAAATGGAAGCCGGTGTTTGGTCCGACCCACGGGTATTGCAACGATTGGGCAATGATTTCGTTAAGATTTCACTTTTTGTGGATGATCGTACGGCATTGCCGGAAGATCAGCAATTTGTATCCTCGGCACTGGGCCGTGAAAGGACCATCAGAACCATTGGCCAGAAATGGAGCGTATTTCAGGCCGAACGATATAACATGAATACACAACCTTATTATGTGATACTGAATCATGATGAGGAAATGATTGCTCCTCCCAGAGGTTACGATTTAAACATTGAAAGGTATATTGAGTTTCTGGATGAGGGGAAAGGAAATTTTTAATCCTGATTAAAAATGATAAGTGATTCTCTTTCAGGTTTAGCCCTTTGTTTTTTTAAGCAAGGGGCTTTTCTCTTTTATTTACTCGGTGTTACGTTGAAGTTAACATTGCGGTAATATTATATTAATAATGAGAAAACATTAAATTAAAAATATGGTAATAATTACTTAACAATCACGAAATATGTTTTAAAAATTTGATTGCCAATTTTGCAATTAAAATAAAAACATCACTTTTAATGATTGGCAAAATTCTTGGCGTAAGTATTCTATTTTTAATTTCTGTTTCCAGCCTTCTCGCAAACGCGAGTCAAAATGAATCATCTGAACTTTTGACAATAAGGGGGCTGGTTTATGACAAAAGCACATCAGAGCCCTTAACCGGAGCTACAATTGTTTTAAAAGGCTCCAGTTATTATGGAGTAACAGGTCTTGACGGAACCTTTATAATCAGAAATATCCCCCGGGGTGAATATGAAATGAATGTATCTTTTATTTCGTATGAACCTTTTATTCAGAATCTTAATCTTTCCGGGAATACCAGTATTGACATAGGAATGACAACTGTGTCTTTTACATTAGGTGCAGTTGAGGTGGTAACTACCAGGTTGGTCAATACTGAAGCCAGTGCACGTGCTACTGAGCGTAATGCCATGAATGTGATGAATGTAATATCGGCAAGGGAAATTGAGTTTTCGCCTGATGTGACAGTTGCCAACGTAGTTCAGCGTGTGTCTGGTGTGTCACTTGAGCGAAGTAGTAGTGGTGATGGCCAACACGCTATTGTAAGGGGAATGGATA
>SKSE01000006.1 GCA_007118135.1 Bacteroidales bacterium
GCGGTATTCATTACCTCCCCGGGGGTTGCCATGTAATAATCGGCTATCCATTCCCAGAACTCAAACTGCTTTTCAAATACCAGAGGTGCTTCATCCAGAACCGACAAAATATATTTAGCCTGGAATTTCTGAGGCGGTGTATGATGTATCTTTCTCACCAGTCCGGAATAAACCTTCCGGGGACCAAAGGGTACAACCACCCTGATGCCTGTTTGCATCCTTCCGTTAAGCTCAGCCGGCACCCTGTAAGTGAAATAGCCCGGCAGGGGCAAAGGGAGAAGTATATCGGCAAAAAGGGTTTGCATAGGTGTTTGACAAAATTTTTAGCAGATGATAAATTTAGGGAATTAATGGCATAATAAAAAAACTGCAACTCCTGAAAGCTGCAGTTTTCTGTATATTTTGAAAAACTTCCGGTAATTAATCGCCCAGGCAGATTCCGACGCCTCTGGCAGTTTTAACCAGGTCGGAGGAGGGATCTACAAAATTATATTTTGCAATGGCCTCCTTAAAGGGTACAGAAACAATATTGGGATGGCGGTAGGCTACCATTTGGCCGAATTTGCCTTCCAGGATCATTTCAAATGCTCTAACACCGAACTGTGTAGCAAGTACCCGGTCGTAAGCAATGGGAGTGCCTCCGCGCTGCAGGTGACCTAATACGGTTTCGCGCATATCAGCCTCAAGTCCGCCTTCCTTAAGTTCTCTCATCAGCTTGGTGGCAACACCTCCTAGTCTTACATTTCTGTAGCCGGTTTCTTCGCTTTCCTCAAAATACATTTCGCCCTCCTTGGGTTTAGCACCTTCAGCAACAACAATAATGGCAAAGCCTCTGCCCTTGGTAAAGCGCTGATAAATTCTTTCTACCACTTTAGGAATATCATAAGGTATTTCCGGAATAAGACACACATGCGCACCACCGGCAACTGCAGAGTGCAGTGCAATCCAGCCGGCATAACGCCCCATTACCTCAAGTATAAGTACACGGTTGTGGCTGTCGGCTGTGGTTACAAGCTTATCAACAGCGGTGGTTGCTTCCTGCACGGCTGTCTGGAAACCGAACGTAAAGTCGGTTGCAGACAGGTCATTGTCAATGGTCTTGGGAACACCTATAATGTTTAAACCTTTTTCATAAAATTGCTGTGAAATAGACTGGGAACCATCGCCTCCGATGTTGATTACAGCATCCACACCCAGGAATTGCAAACGTCGTATCATTTCGTCTGAACGATCCGCACTGCCCCAGCTTCCGTCGGCATTTTTTATAGGCCATGCAAAGGGGCCACCCTTATTGGTTGTTCCGATGATGGTACCTCCGCGGATATGTATTCCTCCCACACGCCTTTCATCCAGAACAACAATTTCCTGGGGTTCATTTAAGATGCCATCGAATGCATTGATACTTCCAATAACTTCCCAATTCTTCTCCTGCGATGCTCTAAGGGTAATAGCCCTGATTACCGCGTTCAATCCGGGGCAATCGCCGCCACCGGTAGCTATTAAAACTCTTTTCTTCATAAAAAAATGATTTTTTCCTCAATAAAAAAGCAAAATTCAACCAAATAAATTCGCTGGTGTAATTTTGCCGGTTCTGTCTTTTTATTTACATGTTTCTTTTTCAGAAACCTATATTATCTGACTCCTACGTATATAAAATTTCGGATTACTTTTTTCCCGGGGGGAGGGTATGTACTTCCTTTTCCGGATAAAAAAGGAAAAGGGAAAATTTGCCGTGAAGGCACAAAAACAAAATGCAAAACCCAATAAAAATTGAACTTTTTCAATTTGCGAACAGTCCATGCTTTCTGTACGGCAAATCTCCTTTTTTTCCTTAATTTGCTTGTTTCACAACAAGCATATCACCCTTAAATCCGGGAACACATTCCTGGCTGTCAACAAGAAGTGCACCCAACGGATAATGCTTCACAGCGTTATCCAATTTATCAAAACACACGCAAAGTTAAAAAATAATTTAACTAATTTGATAAAAGGATATTAAATTTAGGTTAAAAAAATCTTGAAACTAAAGCCTGGGGCGCTTTCCGGGTTTTTTTGACCCTTCATAAATTTTGTAACCCAGAAAAGTACAGTCGAGCTGACCGTTAAAAACGTAATGTTTCGCAATGGGCTTTAACCCGATTTTATGTGTAAGGGTTTTGTCGGGACTGATGATCCATGCATGAAATCCGGCATAGTTATGCTTAAAGGTAGAGCCGATTTTCTGATAAAACTCATGGATATCGCCACTCTCAATTCTTCTGCCGTAGGGTGGGTTTAGCAACAGATGGCCTCTGCTTTGGGAAGGTTTGGACAGAAAAAAATCTTTCTTTTCCAATTTTATTCTGCCCAATAACCCGGCTTCCATGATGTTCTGGCGGGCAATGGCCATACTTTTATTATTGATATCACAGGCCTCTATATGCGGGAGGGTATTTGTTTGCATTGCAGCAGCCTCTTCTCTCAGACTCCGCCAAAGGTTTTCATCATGATTTTGCCAGTGTGTAAAAGAAAAGTCTTTTCTAAACGTCGCCGGGGCCATGTTCAGAGCCATCATGGCTGCCTCAATGGAGAAGGTTCCGCTTCCGCACATAGGGTCGTAAAAAGGTTGTTGTTTATCCCACCCCGATAGCATGATTAGTCCGGCTGCAAGCACTTCATTGAGAGGGGCAGGTCCGGCCTGTTTGCGGTATCCCCTTTTAAAAAGGGGCATCCCACTACTGTCAAGCGAAACAGAGCAACTGTCCTTAAAAACGTAAACGTTAATTTTTATATCAGGATTTTCAGTATTAACATCAGGTCGTGCATTGGCGTTATCGCGAAAGTAATCGACAATGGCATCCTTACTGCGCTGGGCCAGAAAATGTGTATTGGTAAAAACTGATTGGATGGCAACGGTTGAAATGGCAAAACTCTTTTCAACGTTAAAGAAATCATCCCATTTAAATTCGCGCATCTTTTCGTAAAATTCCTGCTGGGTTTCGAAGCCGAATTCGTAAACAGGCCTGAGAATACTTAATGCAGCACGGCTCCATAAATTGACTTTGTAGAGCAGAGTTTGGTCGCCGGTAAAAGAAGCCGCCCTTTTCAGGGGTTGAACATCTTTTGCTCCGAGAGATTTTAGTTCGGCGGTCAGAACCTCTTCCAGTCCGGAAAAGGTTTTGGCGATCATTTTAACAGATGAATTTTTCAAAGGTGCGGATATATAATTTGAATAAAATGGGATTACTGGATTTGCCCGTTTACAATAACGGTTTCTACCTTATTGCTGCCGTATGCATAGGGCATAAAAGAATAGGTGGGAATACGTTTGGTGATGAAAACATTTGCCTTTTTACCCATGGAAATGGTTCCCAGTTCGTGCTGAAGGTCCATGGCGTAAGCTCCGTTAAGGGTAGATGCGTTAATTACCTCTTCGGGTAACATCTTCATCTTGATGCAGGCTATGGACATGATCAGCTGCATATTGCCCGATGGTGATGAGCCGGGATTATAATCACTGGCCAGGGCAAGGGGTAGTCCCGAATCGATCATTTTACGTGCCGGAGGGTATTCCATCTCCAGGAAGAATGCCGCGCCGGGTAACAGACAGGGCATGGTGTCGGAATGGAGGAGGGCCTCAATTTCTTCCTCACCGGTAAACTCCAGATGGTCAACCGACAGGGCATTGTATTTTACACCTACCTGAATACCGCCTGAGAAATCGAGCTCATTGGCGTGGATCTTGGGTTTAAGTCCGTATTTGATGCCGGCCATAAGTATACGGTCGGTTTCTTCCTGGGTAAAGAATCCGCGGTCGCAGAAAACATCGATATAATCGGCAAGGTCTTCGCCGGCCACTTCGGGGATCATTTCATTAATAATAAGATCAACATAATCTCCCTGTCTTCCTTTGTATTCCGCAGGAACTGCATGGGCACCGAGGAAAGTGGATTTAATGGTGAGCGGACTCAGTTCCTTCAGTTTCCGGATTACACGAAGCATCTTCATTTCGCTTTCGGTGGTAAGTCCGTAGCCGCTTTTTATTTCCACTGCTCCTGTACCCAGCATCTTGATTTCTTCAAGCCGTTCCATAGCCTGCTCAATGAGCTGAAGCTCCGAAGCATTTTGAAGACGTTTAGCCGAATTGAGAATGCCACCACCACGCTTTGCTATCTCCTCATAAGAAAGTCCACGAATCTTGTCAATGTATTCTATTTCGCGGCTTCCATCATAAACGATATGGGTATGCGAATCGCAGAAAGACGGGAATACCATTTTTCCGGTAGCGTCAATTTCTTTTACATCGTTGTGGGTTGCCATGTTGTAGATTTCACTTTTGGTAAAGCTTTCCATCTTTCCGAAAGC
>SKSE01000298.1 GCA_007118135.1 Bacteroidales bacterium
TACGGAATATCTTCAAAACACCATTTAGAATAAATAGTTTCAGATATAATCCAATCTATTAACTATGATAAAACCTATTGGAAAAAGTCAATTACTTACGGGATAAGCTATTCTGACATGAAAAATGCGCATTAACCGGTCTTTGAATACCCTTTTTATAATATTGATATCTTTAAAAGTGATATTGGCATTATCAAACTGCCTTTCTTCAATTTGTGTATTGATAATATTTTCAACCAGTTTGTCAATAGATTCTTCATTAGGTTTTTTCATACTTCGGGATGCTGCTTCAACAGAATCAGCCATCATTAATACGGCGGTCTCCTTACTGAAGGGTATGGGGCCTTTATAGGTGAATAATTTTTTGTCAATTTCGATATCGGGATTCTTCTTTTGCTCCATGGCATAGAAGTACCTGGTTGTTGTTGTACCGTGATGGGTTCGAATAAAATCGATTATATATTCAGGTAGGTTATGTTTCCTGGCTTTTTCAATGCCTTTAATAACATGACCTATTATGATTTCAGCACTTTCGGTGTAACTTAATTCATCATGGGGATTGATTTCTGAATTTTGGTTTTCAATGAAGTACTGAGGTTGCTCCATTTTCCCAATATCATGATATAATGCACCGGTTCTTACAAGCAGACTGTTACCACCAATAATGTTAATGGCTTCCTCTGAAAGATTTGCTACTTGTAATGAATGTTGGAACGTTCCCGGAGCACTAATATTAAGTTGTCTTAACAAAGGAGAATTGGTATCTGATAATTCAAGAAGTGAGAAATCGGTGGGTAATCCCGATGTTCTTTCAAAAATGTATATCAATGGATATGAAAATAGCGTTAGCAGAGCACTTCCGGCAAAATATACATAATTAAGGGGCTCTATCTCAGAAAATGTTCCTGTTTGTGCAAGTGTAAGGCCTGTAAAAACCGCTGCGTAAGTAATAAAAATAAAGGAAACTGTGGTAAATAATTGTGACCGCCTGCGTAAACCCGCTATAGACAATATGGCTATAATTCCAGCAATAAACTGTAAAAACACAAATTCGAAACTTTTTGGTACGAGAAATCCAATAAGAATAATACTCGTAATATGAACATACAGAGCCAGGCGGTTATCAAAAAAACTACGGATAATAATAGGAACAATGCACACCGGAATTAAGTACAGCAGGTTAATATTGTACTTTACTACCTGGCTTGTAAGGAATATCATCAGGAAAATTGAAAGGAGAATTACAATTAGCTTACGGGTGTTAAAAAATACATCTTTCCTGAAAACCCAAAGAAAAAGACTCAAAACAACTATAGAAATAGATACCAGTAAAAACTGCCCCCAGAAAACAAGGTAATTTGCTGATGTACTTCCCAGTTGCCTTATATATTCTGCCCGAAATGATTCAAGTATCTTAAAGTTTTCTGCTGTAATAAGTTCTCCTTTGGAAATAATTTTCTCTCCTTGCTGAACCATGCCTCTGGTGGGAGAAATTCTTTCAAGCGCAGATGATATTGCTTTGTTGTTAGTTTCTTCATCCCAAAAAACTGTATGGGTTATGGAGTTCTCAATTACATTACGCAAAAGACTTCTATATCGGGGTTCTATATTTTCTTTTTCGAGTATTTTGTTTGCAAACTGAAAGGCTTCCCTTACAGTAAAAAAATCACCCACTTGTCTTGAACGCGCAACAGCACCATCAAGAATCAGAATATTGGTTTCAGCGGGCGCATCTGTTAATTCTCCTTCAAGGAAAATAATACCAGTCTGATAGATGGAATCAAAAATATTAATAGCAATGTTTTTATGATAATCTTTAATACGGTCAGGAATTGACATTTCTGCAAAGTTTTCTGACCAAAGAAGTTCAAACCGGGTATTCATAAGTTGAAACTGTTGGTCGTAAATTGCCGGTTCTTCCCGAAAAAACGGAGTATATTCTTTTAGAATCTCTTCTCTCTCTCTTTCAAGCTCAGCGGGTGTTTTCTGAATGGCAAAATTGAAAGGAGCAATTAAGTCGTCATACATCCAGGGACGAGCCTGCGAAAACTCCCAGAAAAATCCGGATTGTCTTGGAAATAAAATAACAATTAAGATAATGCTTATAGTAAAAATCAATATCCTTATTATGTTTCCAAAGTTTTCTTGTAGCCAGTGATAAATTTTTATCATTTTTTTCCTTGATTACTTTTTAAACCACTGCAATGTAATAATCCTTACCCGGTAGTCTATTATAATTTATACACATCCTAACATTAACCCAAAGTAAAAACTGTTACGATTGTTTAATCAAACAGTTCTGTTTTTATATAATAACAAATTTGCTGTTACATAAACTGCCGATACCAAAGGTATTAAATAATCTTTTTTATGAAATTCAGCATATATTTTTTTTGTTGATCGGGTTTCTTTCCACCATTCAAGAATACCCATCGACCATTTTGGGTGCATTTTTCTATATCGGAAAAGACAATTTGAAAAATCCTGCATCAGCTTTACATATCTGAAATTGTAATTGTATTGCTGGTTTTCGATTGCTACGTCGCCCCCTGTCATATTTTGGTATGCAATAACTGGAATATTGACTCCACAATAGGGTGTGATTCCTATCCATGACCAGGCCCGTGGATTTATCTCTATCAGGAAATAATCACCGGTTACTTCATCCTTTTTATATTCAAATTCTGCGATTCCACTATATTTCATTTCTTTAACAATCCTTACAGAGTTTTTTATTATGCTATCAGGAACTTTGTAACTTTCTCCTACTACATTGTCGCCTGAATCTGCCGGATAACCCCGAACCTTTCTACCTGTAAATACAGATAAAACTTCTGAGTTTTCATTTGCATAAATTCCCACTGTGTGCATCATATCTGACATTCCTCGCACAAATTGCTGAAATACAATGTACTTTTTATAGTCACCTGCTTTTTCAATAAAATCACGAAGTTCATCAGTATTTTGGATAAGTTTAAGACGGTTATCATTCAGGAATCTGAATTTTTCGGCTTCATTCGTATCAGATGAAATGCCACGGAATACCGGTTTTGCTATAACAGGAAAGCTTATCTTGTATGCGTCATGGTAATTCCATGTTTTTGGTGTCATATATTGGCTTTTTTGACCGATGTTATAAAACTGATCTTTGAGAATGAGCTTTCTTATTACATCAAATTCTGCAACACATGGCAAAGCTACTTCTTGCAGTCTTGTTTTATGTTTTGAGATTCCATAAGCCCACTTGTCATTGGTGGGAAAAAGCACCGGCTTCGCTTTCTGGTTTCCACAAAAGTTATATAAATAATCAATGAATTGCGATTCATCATATAAGGGGTCAGGACACTTGTAAAATTTTGCATATTTTGTAAATGTACCAACGGACCTCTTGCAGTCCATTGCGTAACACTGCACACCTATTGAGCCCAACTCCTGCAGGATGCTAAGGCCGTTATATCCGCAATTAAAAACGATAACCGGATGGGTATAGGCAGGTTTAATTGAATTCATTACGATTTAGAAAATAGTTTGTTTATAACGGTGTAAAACCCATGCTTTTTCAAACTTCTCATTTTGAAAATATATAGAAATGATGTTGCGCTTAAGGAATTTTACCAGGTAGTTAACTCCGTAAATCCTTGCCCCAATTCCCTCGCTACTTTTTATTGAACTCGTATTCGATTTTTCTACAATAAAAACAGGGATTTTATCTTTATGGTTTTCATAAATGTATTTCAATGCTTTTTTAACCATTAATTTGTTTATTCCCTTGCCCCTGAAATCTTGAATGACAAAAAAATTCCCAAGCAAAATATGATCAGTATTATGGACGAAACTATCAAAAAGAAAACTATTATCGGGAATCTCTAATATCCAATTACATCCCACGGGCTTTTCTCCTGAATAGGCTATCAGTAACTTCCAGTTTTTGTTCTGTTCATATCTGCTGGTATATCTTTCCAGTAGCACATCAGGAACGATTTGTTTTAGCAGGTCTTTGAAATTTTCCTTAGATGCCGATGGAATATTGTAGAAACTAATTTTCAGATTATCTGGTAAATGATTTATATCTGAAAAATCAACATCTCTCTCAGCGACGGAGAATATATATCTTTTTTTGAGAAAATATTCTTCAAAAAATCTCTTTAACTTCATTGTAATGATCTGTTTTATTTATATTTTAAAAATAACCTCTTCCAGGAGGTTTTCAAAACCCCTGAAAGCTCATTTTTATAAACCGCTGCAAGACCAAAAATAATGAAAGCTGTTAGCAAAAAAGAAATTACAAATGCATTGATGTTATAAACAACTTTAATGATTTCCAGCAGTGATGCCACTGCAATAATACTGATGGGGAAGTACATCATTTTTTTGTAATTCCATTTAATGGGTATAACCCTCTGCTGAATGATAAAGAGAATTAGTACCTGGAAGAATGATGATACCATGAATGCGGTAATGGCACCATAATAACCGATACGTGGAGTTAATATCCAGTTTATTGCAAGGTTTATAATCAGAACAAAGGAATTGAGTATAAAAAACCAGATTGTTTTTTTAGTGAACATTAAGGGCCACGAGAAAATTACATATTGCACCCTGAAAATGTATCTGACAAAAAGAATGGCCACAATTCCTGCAGAGAGCTGCAGGCTGGTTTCATAAAAGATAAATATAAACAGCATTACAGGTACGATAGCAAGTGCCATGATTACGATTGATTCTGCCAATAGCAGCGATGATAGCCTTTTTATTTCATCATGTCTTTTATCCAAACCTTCTTTCAAAAACCGGAAGATTTCAGGTTGTACACTTGCAGATAATCCTTGTATAACCAGTTGAATACCCATGGCAAACTTAAGGGCATTATCATAAATACCCAATTGTTCAGGATTTCCCAAAAGGAAAAACCTGTCGGCAAACAATAACCCCCAAAAGATGAGTTCAGAAAAAAACAATGGCCTGGAGAAGGGATATAGTTCTGAATTAATGCTTCTTTTATTCTGAATTCCGCATGTTGAATATATAAAAATAATGATTCCAAGGGCTACTATTCCACCGCCAACAGCTGTCCCGTATACATAACCTTTGAAAGAAAGATCGTAAAAAAGAACTCCTGCAATTTGAAAGCCCGAACGCAACAAACCGGAAAGTAAACTTATGATTATAAAGTATATTAGCTTTTTTTCATTTCGATAAAGAACTACTGCCATGAAAATTACTGCCCTGTTTAATCCGGATATGGCTGTCCATGGGCCGTAATTACTAAAATCCTGTAATGCAGGCTGGTTGAAAATATTTCCAATAAAAGGGGCAAAAACAAAGAAAATACCTGTGAGCAATAGTCCACGCGAAATAATTCCTGAGAGTACGGTTGATACCAGCCGGTTGTATGACTGTTTATCATCACGGTTATCATAATAAAGTCTTGCCAGCCCATTGCCCGTTCCAAAAACACTAATGGTAAAAACCAGGGATATAATAACTTCTACTATGGCAAGGTAGCCAAAGTCTTCGGCTCCTAATCGGGTCTCTCCTTCAATAACGGGATAAACAATAAGCTGCAACAACGCAGGAAAAGTTGCAAAAAAGGTGTAAAGGGCTGATAGCTTAAAATGTTCCTTTATGTTTATCATTCTTTTCAGGGAGTAATCACTGGCTTGGCAAAAATAAACCTATTTATCTGTTTAGCAGAACTATCAAAAAACTTTTCTGAAAATAATTACAAAAAATGGTCTTTTATCGTTTTAAATGGGTTTCGTATGATAAAACATTAAAATTTTTGATTTTTTACTAGCCATAGGAGCTTTTTGTATATTTTTACTCATTAAATATCAGATTATGAAATATGGTATATGTTTTATAGCCGCTGCACCTTTGCGCCTGTCGCCCGACAACAGAAGTGAAATGGTTTCCCAGTTGCTTTTCGGAGAACTGGTTGAAATTCTTGAAACCAAAGAAAAATGGTTGTCGGTAAGACTCATGCATGATAATTATATAGGTTGGATTTCTCGCGGACAGATTATTATAATTTCTGATAATGATTTTGAAAATCTGAATAATGCAACAAAGTGGGTGAGCACCGATCTGGTTCAGGTTCTTGAAAACAAAACGAAAAATACTAGCTTTCTGGTATCCGGGGGCAGCACCTTTTATGATTGTAATGAAGCAGGTTTTACCCTTTTGGACGATGAATATGTATACCATGGCGCAATGAATATGATCAAAGATTTTGATCGTGATTTACTGGTAAACAGTGCAATGATGTTTCTACACTGCCCGTATTTGTGGGGCGGAAGATCGGCATTGGGTATTGATTGTTCCGGTTTAACCCAATTGGTTTATAAAATTGCAGGTAAATACATTTTGAGAGACGCTTCACAGCAGGCCACTCAAGGAGAAATCATAAACCTCATTCATGAAGCATTACCAGGCGATCTCCTGTTTTTTGATAACAATGAGGGTATTATCAATCATGTGGGTATTTTGCTTGACAGCGAACACATTCTGCATGCCCACCAGAAAGTAAGAATTGATAAAATTGACCATCAGGGGATTTTCAATACCGAAATTAAAAAATACTCTCATAAACTGCGTTTAGTTAAAAGAATGTAACTTTTAATTTTCTGACAATTATTTCGATGCTTCTTTGCAACAACCTTTTCAATTAGTTTGAATTTTTCTTTTATTTTCCAACCTTTCGAACAATTTAAGTATTATTTTTTTGTACCTTTGCACCCTTGAATTTTAAGGTACTTATATGATCAAAATAATTCTCCCGGATAATTCTGTTAAAGAATTTCCAAAAGGCGTTACCGGAATTGAGGTTGCCCGAAGCATTAGTGAAGGACTTGCAAGAAATGTGCTTTCTATTAATGTAAATGGTGATATTTGGGACCTTAACCGCCCCATCAATGAAGATGCAAAGATTAAGCTCAATACCTGGGATGATAAAGACGGCAAAGCAACCATGTGGCACTCATCGGCTCACCTTATGGCAGAAGCCATCGAAACCCTATACCCGGGAACCAAATTCGGAATTGGTCCGGATGTGGAGAATGGTTTTTATTACGATATTGATCTTGGCGATCACTCTATTTCCAGCAATGATTTTGAGAAGATTGAGCAGAAAATGCTTGAACTGGCCCGCCAGAAGCAGGAATTTGTAAGAAAGGAAATTCCCAAGCAGGAAGCCCTTGAGTTTTACTCTAAAAAGGGTGATGAATACAAAGTTGACTTGCTTCAGGACCTTGAAGATGGTACCATCAGTTTTTATGAGTCAGGAAACTTTACAGATTTATGCCGTGGCCCACATCTTATGGATACCAGTCCTATAAAGGCAGTTAAGCTTCTAAGTATAGCCGGTGCCTACTGGCGTGGCGATGAAAGCCGCAAGCAGCTTACGCGCGTTTATGGTATAACTTTCCCCAAACAAAAGCAACTTACTGAATACCTTGAAATGCTTGAGGAAGCTAAAAAACGCGATCATCGGAAAATAGGCCGTGAACTTGAACTTTTTGCTTTTTCTCAAAATGTAGGTCAGGGACTTCCTTTATGGCTGCCGAAAGGAGCCCAGTTAAGAGAGAATCTCGAAAAATTTCTGAAAAACGTACAGCGAAAAGCAGGTTATGTGCCTGTTATTACTCCGCATATTGGTAATAAAAACCTGTATACGATCAGTGGGCATTATGATAAGTATGGCAAGGATTCATTTCAGCCCATACAAACGCCTGCAGAAGGAGAGGAGTTCCTGCTGAAACCCATGAATTGTCCGCACCATTGCGAAATTTACAAGATCAGGCAGTATTCTTATAAGGACCTACCCATAAGGATGGCTGAATTCGGTACTGTTTACCGCTATGAACAAAGTGGTGAGTTGCATGGCCTTACCAGGGTAAGAGGCTTTACACAGGATGATGCACATATATTTTGCCGTCCCGATCAGGTAAAAGAAGAGTTTCTTAAAGTAATGGATATCATCCTGTATATTTTTAGGGCACTTGATTTTAAAGATTATGGAGTACAAATTTCTTTGCGTGATCCCGATAATAAAGAGAAGTATATAGGGACCGACGAGAACTGGGAGAAAGCCGAAAAGGCGATTATTGAAGCTGTTGAAGAAAAAGGTATTGAAGCCGAGGTGGAAACCGGTGAAGCAGCTTTCTATGGTCCCAAACTTGATTTTATGGTTAAAGATGCCCTGGGTCGCAGATGGCAATTGGGAACTATACAGGTTGATTATAATCTACCCGACCGATTTGAGCTGGAATATACAGGTGCAGATAATCAAAAACACCGCCCGGTAATGATACACCGTGCACCCTTTGGTTCAATGGAACGTTTCGTGGCTGTTCTTATCGAGCACTGTGCCGGAAATTTCCCGCTTTGGCTTACACCTGAGCAGGCTATCGTATTGCCAATCAGTGAGAAGTATGAGAATTATGCAAAAAAAGTTTTAAATTTGCTAAATAATTCCGAAATTCGCACCCTTATTGACGAGCGCAGTGAAAAAACCGGCAAAAAGATCAGAGATGCCGAAACACGTAAGGTTCCGTATATGATCATTGTCGGTGAGAAAGAAGAAAATGAAGGAACTTTGTCTGTCAGAAAACATGGGAAAGGTGATTTAGGCACTTTTACACCTGATGATTTCATAAAACTGGTAGAAAATGAAATTAAAGAACTGACAGAGTTCTGATTTCTCTGTGCCTGCGAGTAAAACAATAATCATATAAAGAATAAAATACAACAATTATAATCAAATTTAATTATTAATCAAATAAGGAGGAACTAAGTATAGCTACACCTTTCAGACCAAGACCCAGAAGAGGTTTTGTAAAACCAGAAGATCCGCATAAGATCAATGAAAAGATTCAGGCACCTGTTGTAAGGGTGGTTGGTGAAAATGTTGAGCCTTCAATTATGCAAATTAAAGATGCATTAGCACTTGCCGAGGAGCAGGGGTATGACCTGGTGGAAATTGCTCCTACAGCCAATCCACCGGTTTGTAAAATTCTGGATTATAAGAAGTTTCTTTACGATCAGAAAAAAAAGCAAAAAGACATTAAGGCCAATGCTGCAAAAATTGTTGTTAAAGAAATCCGGCTTGGTCCCAATACCGACGAACATGATTTCAATTTTAAACTGAAACATGCTCAGAAATTTCTTGAAGATGGTGCTAAAATAAAAGTATATGTTTTCTTTAAGGGCAGGTCGATCATATATAAGGAACAGGGTGAAGTTGTTCTTTTAAGATTTGCCCAGGAGCTTGAAGAAATGGGTAAAGTGGAGCAAATGCCCAAGCTTGAAGGTAAAAGGATGATTATGCTTATAGCCCCTAAAAAGAAAAAGTAAAATATTTCGTTTATTTATATTTCTAACCCGTAAATTGAATTAAAATGCCTAAAATGAAAACAAAATCCGGAGCCAAAAAGCGGTTTGCTCTTACCGCATCCGGTAAAATAAAGCGTAAGCATGCGTACAAAAGTCACATTCTTACCAAGAAGTCAAAAAAGAGAAAAAGAAATCTTACCAAGACTACGTTGATTCACAAAGCAGACGAAAACAACGTAAAAGCAATGCTTTGTCTCTAAAAATTTTAATTAACAAAAAAATGTAAAACCTTTGTTTAGCCCGAAAAGTCTTTTCCACCGAAGGAAAGCGCTAAACGAATACAAAACTTTTAAAAATGGCAAGATCAGTCAATAATGTAGCCGCAAGGCGCAGAAGGAAAAAAATCCTTAAACTTACCAAAGGTTACTTTGGTGCAAGAAAAAATGTTTGGACCGCAGCCAAAAACACCTGGGAAAAAGGTCTGACTTACGCTTATCGCGACAGGCGTACCAAGAAAAGAAATTTCAGAAAGCTCTGGATCATGCGTATTAATGCAGCTGCAAGAAATTACGGCATGAGTTATTCAAAATTTATGGGCGAATTAACCAAAAGTGAAATCCAAATCAATCGTAAGGTGCTAGCCGATCTGGCAATGAACCACCCCGAAGCTTTTAAAGCGGTTGTGGATAAAATAAAGAAATAAACGAAACTTCCATACCATTAAGGTTATGAGATAAAGGCTGTTCTTCATGAATAGCCTTTTATTTTTTCGGATTATGTATCAGAGATACAAGGGTATCTTTGTGAAATTCTTAAATATAAATTATCTTTACTATTTGATTTTATTAACTATTTATCTTCAATCTGGTGAATAGCATTTTTTTAAAAAGTTTATACCTTCTGGCAATTGTGTTTATAATATCCGGTTGCCGCACACCTAAAACTCATACTGAAAATACAGAACAAGATGTGGATACAACATCTGTTGCTGAATTTTTCCTTGAACCCCCTGTTGGAGTTCCGGCATATCTTGATACTATTCACTATGAGTTGCCCGATGGTTATATCCTAAAACTATTTCTCCGTGGCGATGAATACTTTCATCTGGCAAAAACTGTAGATAATTTTCGTATTCTTATGAATCCCGAAGGTTTTTATGAATATGCAATTTATGATGATCAGGGTCTGCCTCAGCCAAGTGGTATTATTGCAAGAAATGCTGAAGACCGGACCGATGATGAATGGCGGGTTCTTAATGAATTAAGGAGTAACGATTAATTAGTTTTTATAACTGTAAATATCTGACAATGAGTTTTTTTCGATTGTTATCTTATATTCTTACCACAATAATATTGTTGTTTAATATTAATCTTCTTGCCGTTCCTGCATATCCCGGTTTGATTGAATTCAGACAACCTGATGGAACAATTATAAATATCTATCTGAAAGGCGACGAGAAGATTAACTGGGCAGAAACACCTGATGGATATACTATTTTGGTTACAAAGGACGGCGAGTATCAATATGCTGTTACGGATGCAAATAATGATCTCGTGTTTTCTGGTGTAACTGTATCTCCACACAATAGCCGTACTTCGAATGAAAAATCTCTGTTGTTGGAATTAGAAAGGGGCTTGCGCTATAGCTCAAAGCAAAAAGAAATGATGCTATCAGTCTGGGAAATGAAGGATGATGCTGTTGCCAAAAGTTTTCCCACAACAGGCCAACGCACCTTGCTTTGTATACTTATGCAAACACCGGATGTAGTTTTTGAAAGAACACAGGAGGAGTTTGATGCATTATTTAATCAATTAAACTACACTCTTGACGGTGCTTCTGGTAGCGTAAAAGATTATTACCTCGAAAACTCTTATGGTCAATTTGACCTTACGATTGATGTTGTAGGCCCATTTACTGCCGATTCTATTATGTCATATTACAGTTCTTTTGAGGGAGCCCGAAATCTCATGATTGAAGGCATTCATCTTGCGGATTCAGTTGTAAATTATGCAGATTACGATAATTCAGGAGATGGAGCTGTTGAAGGTGTATATATGATATTTGCCGGATACGGACAGGAAGCAGGGGGCGGTCCCAATACCATCTGGTCTCACGCATGGGGAATATGGCCCGCTATAGTACTCGATGGTGTATCCATTAGCAGATATGCTTGTTCACCAGAACGCAGGGGTAATTCGCAGTCGAACCCAAACAGATTAATTACAAGAATAGGTGTTGTTGGGCATGAGTTCGGTCATGTTTTAGGTGCCCCTGATTTTTATGATACTGATGGTGAAGGAAGTGGAGGAAATTACCAGGGAACAGGCCGTTGGGATATGATGGCAAGTGGAACCTGGAACAATGGAGGTGCTACACCGGCACATCATAATCCCTATACCAAAACCCATATTTATAATTGGGCCCCCCAACAAATTTTAGATGAGCCAGGACATTTTACTTTAGAAAACTCAGTTGAAAATTCAGAAAGCTTTTATCGCATAAATACTCTTACACCCGGTGAGTATTTCCTGTTGGAAAACAGACAAAACATCGGATTTGATCAATTTGTCCCTGGTGAGGGTTTGGTTATTTATCATATTCATGCCAATGTAGAAGCGGCCGGTAATGGAGTAAATGCTTCACATCCTCAACTTATGTATCCTATATCTGCAGGAGCAACGACTTACCCTGATTCAACACCAGAATCGTATGGTTTTATCAGTTCACCTGAAACACCATTTCCAGGCTCAACCAATAATACATCATTTACTGATTTTACTATACCGGGGTCACGCTCATGGTCACGTTCCTTTACCAATAAACCTTTAACCAATATCTCCCATAATTCTATTGAGAGAACTATTAGCTTTGATTTTATGGAAAGTGAAGAACTTACCCAATGGATGCATTGGGATGAAGGGCATAATCATGGATCTGTGGGGGTTAACAGCGGTGGGGTATATCAGATTGCATCAAGGTTTACGCCGGAAGATATCGAGAGTTTTTCTACCACCAGAATTGAAGGAATAATTGTCTATATTAATGATCCAGCAACTTATGCCGATGTTAAAATATGGCAGGGATCTTCATCTGATTCTTTAATAAACTATCTAACATTGCCGATTGATCAGGTTGCAAAACAATGGATATGGGTTGAATTTGAAGAACCATTTATAATAAATCCAAACCATGAACTGTGGTTCGGCGTTGAGTTTAATGATCCGGGGGAGGGCGTTTTCCCCGCAGGCCGTGATCAAAGCACTGACTATGATGGTAAGGGAAATATGATTAGGTTGGATGTTAATGATCCTGAAGGTTGGAATCTGCTTTCGGATTATGATATTACTGGTAACTGGAGCATCAGGGCAATGATTGTTAACGATGAAACTATTACTGACTTTTTTGAAATCAATCTTTCTGCATCACCTGAAGATGCTGGAACTGTTTCAGGATACGGTCTTTATCCGGAAAATAAAAACCATACCATTATTGCTTCTGCTGCCGATGGGTTTAAGTTTGTAAACTGGACAGAAAATGATTTTGAGCTAAGCACCAGCAAAGAATACTCCTTCATTATTAGTGAAAACAGAGATATTCAAGCCAACTTTAAGCTTCACACATCCGTTTTTGAAGGTGATCCGGGTGAAGCATTATTTAAAGTTTATCCCAACCCCGCATCAGATTGGTTATATGTTGAAAATAATGATTTTTATGATATTTCTTCGATTGCTCTCTACAATACTATGGGTCAACGGTTGATTTATTATGAATTAAATCAGGGCAATGAGGGTATTTTACATCTGAATGTAGCTGATCTTCCTGCGGGCATTTATCTGCTTTATTTTAAAGGAAATAATACCAGACACTTTCAGAAGATAATTCTGGAATAAAAAAACAGGAATGTATCAAAACTATCAGTTGTTCGTAAAATCTTTCGAAACGAAAACTGGTTAGCAGTCTATTTCCACTTCGACAGATTTTATAACCGTTTATCGGATTGCTCAGTAGTTAAATTAAATCTGAATTTCAGCTAGCTACGTTTTTTTGACTTGTGCGGAATAAAGTAAGTTTTCCGGATTACCATATTTCAGCCCTAAGTTCCGGATCAATAAATCTCAAGGAGTTTTCAGGGCTGATATCAAAAGCTTCGTAAAACTCTTCTATATTATAAACTATCCCGTTTACTCTTGCTTCGCCGGGAGAGTGGGGCCCTTCATTAAGTTGCTGCATTAACCTCTGATCACGCATATGATTACGCCATATCTGAGCATATGAAATAAAAAATCTTTGCTCAGGTGTAAACCCCTGAATCTTTTCTGGTCTGCCATCCTCTTCAAGTTTGTTACGAAGTGCCTGAAAAGCAATAGTAAGACCACCCAGGTCAGCAATGTTTTCTCCAAGGCTTAGTCGACCATTAATCGTAAGTGAGTCAAGCATAACGTAATTATTATATTGCTCAACCAGAACTTCTGTTCTTTCTTCAAAGCGCCTGCTGTCTTCTTCCGTCCACCAGTCGCTAAGGTTTCCATCTTTGGCATAGCGTCTGCCCTGATCATCAAATCCATGTGTCATTTCATGCCCGATCACCATACCTATAGCTCCGAAGTTTACTGCATCATCGCCGTGGGGGTAAAAGAAAGGTGGTTGCAGTATGGCTGCAGGAAAAACAATTTCATTCATAGTAGGGCTGTAATAGGCATTTACCGTTTGTGGGCTCATAAACCATTTGTCACGGTCAACAGGCTCTCCAATTTCAGCCAGGTTTCTTTTGATATTGAATTCCCGGGCTGCCAGGAAATTCAAAACAAATGGCTGGTCTTTTATTTCCAGCTCAGAGTAATCGGTCCATTTGTCGGGGTAACCTATTTTTACATTCATCCTTTTCAGTTTGGAAAAAGCCTCTTGTTTGGTTTCATCACTCATCCAATCTAACTGACTGATTCTTTGCTCAAATGCATTTCGAAGATGTTCAACAAGGTCTATCATCCTTTCTTTTGATTCAGGCGGAAAATGTAGTGCAACATATTCCTGACCTAAAGCTTCACCCATCGCTGCATTAATGCTGGCCAATGCTCTTTTCCAGCGCTCGCGTTGTCTTTCACTTCCGGTCATCACTTTGCCGTAAAATTCAAAATGGGCATCTTCAAAATCTTTTCCAATAAATTGAGCTGTGCTTCTCAGAACATTCCACTCAAGATATGTTTTCCAGTAATCCAGCGGTTTCTCTTTGATAAGCTTATTTGCATTCTTGAAAAACAGGGGCTGACCAACATTCAACTCATCAATATCAAGATTTTTTGAAATAAGATATTTGTCCCAGTTAAAGGAAGGCATGATGTTTTTAAGTTCTTCAATCGTCATCTTATTATATGTGGCATAGGGATCGCGTCTTTCCAGACGTGTCATTGATGCTTCAGCCATGCTGGTTTCCAGTTCCATAATCCTGCGACGTGCCTCCCTTGCCTGCCTTTTCGTATGCCCTGCCA
>SKSE01000027.1 GCA_007118135.1 Bacteroidales bacterium
GTCATGCACAGCATGTAAATGCAGGTAACAGAGACTGTGCCGATTGCCATGGTGAAGTTGAAACCATGCACATTGTGCAGCAGGTGGAAGACCTTTCCATGGGCTGGTGTCTTACCTGCCATCGTGATGAGAACGTGGATTTCCTTGATAATCCATATTTCGAAATTTACGAAAAGCTGCACGAAAAAATCCGCAATGGTGAAATTGATGCTGTTACTGCCGCCGATTTAGGTGGTGAGGATTGCATGAGTTGTCACTATTAGGGAGAGAAATTAAGTAAATGGTAAATAAGAAAATGCGAAAGTAAGAAGTAAGAAGTTGAGAAAGTGAGATTTAAGCGTTGGGAAGTTAACAGAAACTGGAATAATAATTCCGAGTAATAGAAAAAATAAGCCATATAACAATATATCATCAATGGAAAAGAAATACTGGCAAAGCATAGAAGAAACGCGGGCTGATTTTAAACCCGATGCAGAAGAAAAAGAAACTTCTATGATGGAAGTACTGGCCAATGAAGCCAATGACAAATCATCATCACGCCGTGATTTTTTGAAATGGTGTGGAATAAGCTTTTTCTCTGCAACAGTAATTTCAGCCTGTGAAAATCCTGTTAAAAAAGCCATCCCATATCTTCACCAGCCCGAAACACTTACTCCCGGGAAAGCCAGCTGGTATGCATCATCATTTATCGATGGCAATCAGTTTTGCAGCGTACTGGTAAAAAGTCGCGATGGCAGACCCATTAAAATTGAAGGTAATGATCTCTGCAAGTTTACGGGTGGTGGTACCAATGCTATTGCACAGGCATCTGTTCTTAGTCTGTATGATGATGGAGCACGCTTTAAGTATCCAACCAAAAATGGTGAAAAAATAAACTGGGAGAAGGCAGACCAGGAAATCAAAAAAGCGTTGCAGGAAGCCGGTGAAAAGGGTAAAAAATGTTACCTGGTAACTCCTACCCTTTTGAGTAGCTCGACAACTGAACTAATAACATCTCTCAAAGCAAAATATCCGGCTCTTGAGTTTGTGAGCTGGGATGCAATAAGCTACGAAGCAATCAGGCAGGCACACAATCAAACCTTTAACACAGCTATAATTCCTGATTACCATTTTGATAAGGCAGAACTGATCGTTAGCTTCAGTGCCGATTTTCTTGCCACCTGGCTTTCCCCTGTTGCTTTTGCAAACAGGTATGCCAAAACAAGAAAATTATCCGACATCAAAAAAACCATGTCACGGCACATCCACTTTGAGGCAGGAATGTCGGTAACAGGCTCCAATGCTGATGAGCGTATTGCCGTTAAACCTTCCACAGAACTGGAAATCATTATGGAGCTGTATAACGAAATGGCTTCGCTTACAGGAAACCAGGTATTCAGTTCACCAGCTACAGATTATGATACCAAAACGCTGGCCCGTGAAATACTTGATAATAAAGGGAAGACCATAATAGTATGCGGACATAATAACCTTGAAGCCCAAATTCTCATCAATGGCATTAACCATATGGCTGAGTCCTATGGCAATACACTTGATAATGCACAACCCTTGAATTTCGGTAAGGATAGCAAGGAAGCCATGGATAAGATGATTGAAAACATGGAAGGTGGAAATGCCGAACTGGTATTGTTCTGGAAAACCAACCCCCTTTACAACCATCCCCGGGCAAATAGGATAAAAGAAGCCCTGGTAAATGTACCGCATAGTGTTTCCTTTGCCACTGCTAAAGATGAAACAGCAAAAGAGTGTATTTACATTTTACCCGATAACCACTACCTGGAATCATGGGGTGAAGCAATGCCCAAACTGGGAACTTATACTCTTATGCAGCCGGTAATGCAACCCATATTCAATACAAGACAATTTCAATCAACACTGCTTGCATGGATGAATATGGATAATGATTATCATGCTTACATAAAGGGATTCGCTGAAAGAACACTATTCCCAAAACAAAATAAATACCCTGATTTCAATCAGTTCTGGGTAAATACACTTCAGGCCGGCATTTTTGAAGCTGATGAAACAATAAGTTTTAATATCAGCATTTCACAGGGTGCATTATCGGATGCTGTTGCCAGGCTTAAAAATCAAACAGCAACTGCAGGCGATATTCAGTTTATGCCCCATCAGAATGTTGCCGTTGCCGATGGTAATTATGCCAACAATCCCTGGTTACAGGAACTTCCCGATCCGGTTACAAAAATTACCTGGGACAATTTTGCTGCAGTTTCACCAAAATTTGCCGAAGAGAATGGATTAAAAGACGGAGATATCATCAGTGTAAACGGATTGGAAATACCTATGGCAGTTCAGCCCGGACAGGCTTATGGTTGTATTTCTATGGCTTTGGGATATGGAAGAGAACATGCCGGCAAGGTTGGAGACCATACCGGGGTTAATGCCTTCAGATTATTGAATGACAAAGCATTCCCCTGGAATTTGGAAAACTGGGAAAAAACCGGAAAAGGCTATGAATTTGGACGAACACAAACCCATCATAGCATGGAAGGGCGACATATTGTGCGGGAATCAACACTCGATAAGTATAAAGAGAATCCTAAAGCCGGGAATGAGATTCGCGATTACCATCTGAAACATATGGTAACCCTTTATCCCGGTCACGAATATAAAGGGCATCACTGGGCTCTTATGGTAGATTTGAATGCCTGTACCGGATGCAGCACATGTGTAATTGCATGCCAGGCCGAGAATAATGTACCTGTTGTAGGTAAAGATGAAGTCCGTCGGAGGCGTATCATGCACTGGATGCGCATTGACCGCTACTATACCGGCGATGCTGAAAACCCGGGGGTGGTTTATCAGCCCCTGATGTGCCAGCATTGCGATAACGCTCCCTGCGAAAATGTTTGTCCCGTTTCTGCAACCAATCACAGCCATGAAGGCATTAACCAGATGGCATACAACAGGTGTGTGGGAACAAAATACTGCATTAACAACTGCCCTTATAAAGTGCGCCGTTTCAACTGGTTCCAGTATGCCAAAAACGACAGGTTCGATTATCATATGAACTCTGATCTGGGCCGCATGATCCTTAACCCCGATGTTACTGTTAGAGAACGGGGAGTTGTTGAAAAATGCTCATTCTGCATGCAGCGGATTCAGAAAGGGAAACTGAAGGCCAAGAATGAGAGAAGAAAACTAAAGGATGGAGATATTACTCCAGCCTGTGCAGGCGCATGTCCGTCAAATGCACTGGTGTTTGGTGACATGAATGATCCTGATAGCCGCGTGGCAAAGCTTTTAAAAGATCCACGCAATTACCATCTGCTGGAAGAGATACACACACTTCCCACAGTGGGATATCTGACAAAGATCAGAAACAAAAAAGGTTAATAAATAAATGGTCAATAACAGAAGATCATTGAACATTGAAAAATAAACGCATATGATAGCAAGTGGTATACGATGGCCTATGGTAGCGGCCACTAAGAGCAATAATGAAATTACCCGCGAACTGGTTGCTCCCGGCGAAGACAAACTACCTTTATGGTGGTTTGTAGGAATGGGGCTGGGTACTCTTATGCTGGCCTACGGAGCCTGGGCATTTTACATGTCTTTAACCGTGGGGCTCGGAACCTGGGGACTTACCAACAGCGTGGGCTGGGGCTGGGATATCATCAATTTTGTATGGTGGATCGGTATCGGGCACGCAGGAACTGCTTTTACCATCTTTTTCCTTGTATTCAGACAACGATGGGCGGCATCCATAAACCGAACAGCAGAAGCAATGACTGTTTTTGCAGTAATGTGCGCAGGGTTGTTTCCCTTGATACACATGGGCAGACCATGGCTTGCTTTCTTTATAATGCCTTACCCCAACACACGTTTGCTTTGGGTTAACTTTAACTCACCCTTGCTATGGGACGTTTTCGCTATCAGCACTTATCTGTTAATGTCAATTACTCTTTGGTATTTTGGCATGGTTCCCGATCTTGCTACTATGCGCGACAGGGCCAAAAATAAAATATCCCGGGCTATTTACGGATTTTTCAGTATGGGCTGGGACGGTTCTATGATAGCTTATAACCGTTACGAATCACTTACACGTCTGCTTGGTGGCTTGGCAGCACCACTGGTAATCTCGGTGCATACCATTGTGGCTCTGGACTTTTCCATTTCCATATTGCCTGGATGGCATGCTACTATACTTCCACCCTACTTCTTTGTGGGAGCAATTTTCTCGGGGTTTGCCATGGTACTTACCATCATGATTCTCTTGCGAAATGCATTCAAAATAACTGACTTTATCACCGATAAACATTTAGATGCCATTTCCA
>SKSE01000287.1 GCA_007118135.1 Bacteroidales bacterium
CTGGTTTTATTAAGAGATTTTGTTCTCCCAATGCACTGCTAACACTGGCAGAGTACCTTGAAGATTATGCCCCGCAAGATACCAAAGAAAAGGGTTATAAACTTATAGATGAGAAAATAGCCGAATTGTCAAATCATCAGAATGTTGAAAAGCTTAAAGAAAAAGTCAAACTAGTGAAAAATGGTAAACGTGATCTTTACTTTTAAATAAAAGATATATTTACAAAAACAATCGGATATGCATCATACAAGAATAATGGGGGTAATGGTTTACGATCGGATAAAAGAAGCCGGTAAAACCCAGGAAGTGCTTAGCAAATATGCAGCAGCCATTCGTACAAGGCTCGGATTTCATGAACTTTCCAGAGATGTATGTAGCAGAGTAGGTACCATCCTTCTGGTTTTGCATGGCGATCCACAGATATGGGATAAACTTCAAACAGAGCTTGAAGAAATTGGTGGTGTTGAAGTACAGACCATGAAATTCAAAAATTCCTGATCTGCTTAATAAAATAATTTGATAAACTTAATTGTATTGTCATGGATCAACTTGTGATTTTAGGTGTAATGGTAAAAGAAAAGGAAAAGCATGCCATCCGCTTACAGGAAATTTTCACCAAATTTGGCTGTAGCATAAAAACCCGGCTGGGCTTAAATGAACTTGATATTCCCGAAGCCGGTGAAGCCGGCCTCATTATACTTGAGCTTATGGGAGATATGGAAGAATGTGGTCGACTCGAAAATGAGCTTTTAATGTTAGACGGAGTAATGGTCAGGAAAATGACATTTTAAAAGAAATTAATAAAAAATATTACTATCTAATTTAACTCTAATGGCTAAAATTGTTCATTTATCTGAAGCTGCATCCCTGGCAATACATGCTATGGTGCTTATAGCAAAATCTGATACTCATATCAATGTAAATATTCTCTCCCAGGAGATGGGCGCTTCACGAAACCACCTTGCCAAGGTACTGCAGCAGTTGGTTAAGTTTAATTATCTGAAATCTGTTCGTGGTCCCAGTGGTGGGTTTGTCCTGAATGTACATCCTTCCGAATTAACAATTCTTGATATTTACCAGGCCATCGAAGGAAAAATTGAAACACCTCAATGCCCATTAGATCGTCAAATTTGTCCCTTCGATAAATGCCTGATGGGAGGAATGGTAAAGTCTGTTACTGATCAGTTTAGATCTTATTTCGAGAGCCAAACCCTGGAGAAGTTTGTTAACGAACCTTACTAACTATATTTCTTCTCCAAAATATATTTCATAATTCTTTTAAACCTTTATGCTTTTTTTTCATCAAAGAAGCAAATCACGTTATTATTAACATTAAATTTTGATGAACATGAAAGCAAGAAATTTTTTCGTAATTGCAATAGTTATCTTTTTTGCAATAAATTCAGACGTATTTGCCCAAAGAGGGCAACGTGGCAACCAGGAAGGTGCCCGGGCATGTTTAAACATTCCTGAATTAACGCAGGAACAGGAAGCCAAAATTCAGGCAATCCGCACAGAGCGTATTAATCAAACCACAACACATCGCGCACAAATGGATGAACTCAGGGCCCGTCAAAGGACACTGCGATTAGCTGAAAATCCCAACATGGCCGAAATCGATAGAGTTATAGATCAGATGGCAAGCCTCAGAGGCCGGCATATGAAAGCCAATGCTGCACATCACCAAAGCATTCGGGAAATACTTACTCCCGAACAAAGAGTCGCATTTGACAGCCGTACCGGAGATCGTCCACGCTTTGAACAGCGAAACATGAGAAGGAGTGATTTCGGCCGCGGACAAGGGCGCTTTCAGGACAATGGTCCACACGGAAGAAGGAGATAGCGACTATTGGACTCAGTAGTATTTGTTTATTTAAAAAGCCTGGATTGCCGGGCTTTTTTTATATACCAGATTGCTCCAATTTATATACCTTTGCCGCTTAAATGAAAGGTAGTATAATGAGTAAGTTTCCAGTTTTATTGATAATAATACTTTTATGGGGGTTTCTTGCTGTTGCTGATGAAAATCCTTTCAGGATTAAGCCTTACGGATATATCAGTTACGAAATCATTTACGACACCTATCGTTCGGTTGACTCCAGGGATGGCGAACTTTATCTTTTCCCCAAAAAACCTGAATATGATATTCATGGCAATGATATCAACAAAAGGAGTAAGTTTAACATGCTTTCGGTACAATCCCGTGTAGGAATGGACATAAAAGGACCCGATGCGTTGGGTGCAACAACTTCGGGAAGGATTGAAGCAGATTTTTTTGGCACCCGGCAAGACCTTGTCAGGATGTTCAGGCTCCGCCAGGCATTCATGCGCTTGAACTGGGAGACCACTGAACTTATTCTGGGTAATACGTTTCATCCGGTTTTTGTGCTGGACTGTTTTCCAAATACTATATCATTCGCCGCAGCAGTTCCTTTTCATCCATTAAATCGCTCAGCACAGCTTCGTATAACACAGGAACTAAGTTCTGATATTTCTGCATCAGTTACTTTTCTCGTACATGGCTATCATAAAAGTGCCGGTCCTGATGATCAGCAACGAAACTCAGGTTTGCCAGAATCGGTTATACAATTGCGGTTTGGAAACGCCTCTGATATTCTTTTCGGAGTAACTGCAGGCTACAAGTTTTTGTCGCCCAGAGATATTACCAATGGGGGAGAAGCCACCAGCAAAGTAGTGGGTGCATATAATCTTCAGGCATTCTCAAGGCTTAAAAGTGAGAAATTTACTATTAAGGTTGAGGGATTGTACGGTGAAAATCTCAGCCATTTAACCATGATTGGTGGCTATGGTGCAAGAGGAACACCCGATAGTTTTGACTGGGAAAGTGATTACGATTATACAAACCTGAGAACTCTATCATTATGGACTGATATTGAGTCTACCAATAAAGTTTTAAAATGGGGACTTTTTGCAGGATATACCGAAAACCTGGGAGCCAGGGAGTTGTATATTCCTATTCCCGGTCTGGCACGTTACACCGACTTACACCACCTTTTCCGCATATCACCCAGGTTGGTTTGGTATTCCAATAATCTGAGTTTTGGCGTTGAATACTCTTTTTATAGTGCTGTATATGCCGCAGATTTTGACACTTATGGTAGACCAACGTTATCCATGGATGCAGCCCTCAATAATCATATAATATTGATGGCACGATATTCTTTCTGATAAGCTTTAAAGAAAATTTATTCAAACAGTTTTAAGTAACCGTGGAATTAACTCCTGTAATTCGCTGTATTTAAGGTTTCTGGCAACAATAACTCCTTCAGGATCAATCAAAATATTTTGCGGAATACTGCGAACTACATACTGGCTTGCAGGTCCACTTCTCCAACCCTCCAGGTCACTTACCTGTGGCCAGGTAAAATCATCTTCTTCAATACCTTTTACCCAAGCTTCATAGTCTCTGTCGAGTGAAACAGTGATGATTTCAAAATCGTATGAAGCGAGCTTTTCATAAGCTGCAACTATTTCGGGACTTTCTACCCGGCAAAAAGGGCACCATGAAGCCCAGAAACTCAGTAGTACATATTTTCCGTGATAATCAGAGAGAGAAATTTCATTACCATCCGGATCCGGGAGAGTAAAATCAATCGCCGGTCTACCAATGGCAACCCTTTCAAGATCATCAACGCGGTTGGCCAAATCGTCATAGTATCTTGAACCCGCAAGACCCGGTTCGAATATCCTGAGAATTTCACCGAGTTCATCATGGTCAAGTCCATGGCTAAGCTGTCTTATGGCAAGAAAAACGGCAGCCGGTTGTTCAGGATATTGTTCAATATACTGTAATATGGCTTCTTTTCTAAGCTTCTGATTTTGTTCAACGCGGGTTCGAAGCTGATCTGTAAGAGCTATATTTTCTTCTCTTTCAGCTTTCTGAAGCTCTTGCTGATCATGCCTGATGCTTTCATCAAAAGGTGCAATTACATCACTTAAGCCACTGTAAATATCATGAGAACCTGAACCAACAACAGTGTATCGCGAAGGGTTTTCACTGTCAATATAAACTTCAATCGACGTATTCTCAACAAATATTGCAAGTCTGCTGGCAACTCCTTCTAAGTTAAGATAATATAACTCAGGGTGATCCATACGACCTGTAAATTCAAATTTTCCATTTTGTACTTCGGCAGAATCAACATTCACCATTAATCCGTCAATTCTGTCCTGAAGATATACTTTACCTTCGTCAAGTCCTTCAACGGTTCCTGTTATAGTAAATGAATCTTCATGTAAAGGTTGGCATGCAAAAACTACATTGACCA
>SKSE01000327.1 GCA_007118135.1 Bacteroidales bacterium
ACAATGTCCTAAACACACAAAAATATAAATTGTTTCCATATCATAAATGTAAAAATCCCTAAAAATCTTTAAAGGCTAAAAGGGATTAAAAAAAGAGCTCCTCTGCACAAAACAGAGGAGCCCATAATAAATTAAAATTAATTTCTGAAACACTTCAGATTAATTATCTGATGCTGAAGTGAGAAGAAAAATCTAAATCCATGTCATCTTCATTGTCATCATCTTTTTCAAGGGGTTCATCATCACCATTTCCGCCAAATAACCCAGGCCGCACGGTAAAGGTATTCCAGCTAAACCAGAATCCCGAAGTACCAATATCAAGAGCGCCGGTAAAAATAAGAATACCATTACATGAATCAAGCTCGAAGTCATATCCATCAGCAAAAATGATTTCATGCCAGTCATCGGCTGCACCTAGCAGAGCACCCAGGTTTACTTCCACACCCATCGGATGGTCAGGAATAAAAACACTAAACGTATTGTTATCAATCCAGACTTTAAGGTTTGAAAGATCACCTCTCCAGAGTGAAGGGGGATAATCTTCTTCAAGGAAAATACCAAAAAGATGCAATCCCACCAGGTCAAGAGCTTCAATTTCATCTGCATCAAGACCCAGATCTTCAAAGAAAGAAACAGGTGGTACATCTTCCGGATCAAGTGCTACAATGAAGGAATTTTCATAATCATTTTCCCAGGTTCCTGCAGCATTGATACGGTGCACGTCAGCAGGTCCTTCCCATACCTCCGGAGTAATCGGGCAGGCAGCAGGATAAACAACTCTGCGGCTATAACCTCTTCCTTCAAACTGCCATGATGCAAAGTCGCTGTTGGTAAAACCAGCCTCCGGGGTCCATCCCCAAAGTACTGTACCACTGGGCAGTCTTATGTCGGTAACCACAGTAAATGCATCACCCGGGTTCTCGCGTTCAATACCCAAAGTATTAAGAAGAGCCGGATAATCAATAGAAATCTCCTGCGGGAGAGATGTAATGTTAGATGCAACTACGGCCTTTTGAAAGGTCTGAGCCACAACATTACGATATATAATTACTACATCGAGGCTTTCCCATTCTCCATCTCCTTTAGGAACAACCGAAATTGTAACACCCAGGTCAGGATTAGGTAAAGTGGGAGAAACAGCATCAATAAAAGCTTCGGTGCCAGGTGTTCTGGCAATATCCACAAGCACTCCGCGTTCGACCTCATCTAACGGATAAGGAAGATCCGGATCGTCACAACTGGTAAATAAAAACGGAATTACCAGGAACAACATTATGAAATTTTTTACTATATTTTTCATATTTATTATTTTTTGTTTCAAAACTTAAGTACTATTTATAATTTGTCCCAAAATACCTTCGAATCAACCAGGTTGCCCTTTTGATCCATCAGAGGGTTAAGCTCGACTTCTCTTTGGGGATACCACATGGTTCTTGGATAACTTCTTGTTACCTGGGTTGGTACAATTGGGTCACCGTCAGGAGTAGGTTCAGGTGTAATTGATTCAGCATTGGCATCGAATAAAACAGGATATCCTGTTCTTCTGTAATCGTTATAATTTTGAATACCATTAAAGAATGCCGATACCCACTTTTGAGTCATAACGATTTCGAACCTACGCTCAGCATCAGCACCCTCAAAGCGGTTGCTTGCAGCCTCAATAAAGTCATCGGCAGCTTCGCTACCAACCAGGGTAGGAACGTCTTCCTGACCACCTCTGTTTACCACATGGTCTATGTGCTGGAAGGAAGCCAGTATGGCAGCTTCAAAAAGTTCAGTTTCATCACCAAAGTCCTGACCTTCCTGCATTGACAACTCAAGCATGGTAAACAACAAGTCTGCATAAGTGAAAATTTTTCCCGGTGCAACACCATTTCCTTCACCTGAAAGATATCCGCCTTCACCAGCATCAAATTTTCCACCTACCGGATAAATACCAGATGTAGTGGCATGTTCAGTCATACTCATATCCCTGTTGGGTCCGATGGAACCAAAGAATATACTTACAAAAGTACCATGACGGTACTCCCATGGGTTATCAGGATCACTTCCCGGTTCCAATTGACGATACCAGTAGTAAGCTCTGCGTGGGTCAGGAATACCGTTGAAAGGATTATCTGTAGCATTAATAGATAATCCGCTCATAAGCTCATAAATCCAGGGACTTATATAAGTAGACAGCTGACTTCCGATATAAGCACCACCATATTGGGGGTGACGTTGATCGGGAGCAGTTGATTCAGTGAAGAATACTTCAAAAGGCTGGTTACTTGCAATAAATCCGGGAACATCAGGATTATTGTGTGCACTCATAAGTCTGGTCATGCGTTGGCTCCAATCGGGAATATCAGACTTAGCCAGGCGGCTTTTATTCAACATCATAAGCTCAAGAGTATTGGCTGCTCTCATCCATGCAGTAACATTTCCTGCATAAATTAAATCGCCTAATACCGGGTTTCCACCTGTATCAAATGCTTCACGTGCTTCATCAAGCAAAGCAAAACAGGCATTGTAAATTTCTGCACTTGAGTCAAGCTTGGGGTGAATAATACCCTCAATATTTCTAATGGCCTCTGAAAACGGAACATCGCCCCACAAATCAGCAAGAGTAGTAAAAGAATGGACTTTTAAAACTTTTGCAGCGGCGGCTGTATTGGTATACAGAAAACCAAGCTCTTCGTCATCGGCTGCTTCTATTACTGCATTAAGATTTGGCAGAACACCCGAATAGAAGTTAGCCCATGTATAGTTAACTGAACCGTAAGATGGAGTCATTCCATATTGATCAGGTTGCTCTCGGACAGTAACCTGGTGAGTGTATACATTAAGGATATATGCTATACCGGCACTTTGCATATAAGCAATAGTGGTTTGAGCATAAGCCATTAGCTGATCTACTTCACTTTCCCATGGCACGTTTGGATTCTCATTGATATCCAGGAAGTCTTCTGTACAGCTAATCATAAAGAAGACCAGTACCAATGCCAATATATTACGAAACTTTTTCATATGTTTTCTTTATTGGTTTATTAATAATTTTAGAAATTAACCCTTAGGTTAATACCATACCTTCTAACGTTGGGTGCAGCTGCATGTTCAATACCCTGAACATTTGTTGCACCAAAGGTATTTAATACAGGGTCAAAATTGGTGTGCCTGGGTACATTGGGGGCAAAATACCAAAGGTTACGACCAACCAGACTAATAGATGCTGATCCAATAAAAATATCGTTGAACCAGGAAGCAGGTAATTCATAACCTACAGATACTTCACGCAATCTGTAAACTGTAGCATCATATACACTAAACTCATCCATAGTGTTTATGGCGAAAGATTCACCAAACCACAATGAGTTTTCTGAAACCTGTACATAGTTAGGAATGGTGTTTCCATTTGCATCAAGTAATGGCTGTTGAGTATCAGCATTACCTAAAACACCAGGAATAATTCTGGTACCTTCGCGGTCTTCTGTGTCTTTGGTAACACCACGTCCCAGTAATGATTGAATAGTATTTGAGTAAATATTTCCACCCATACTAACATCAAAAACAGCGCTTACACTAAATCCGCGGTAAGAAACGGTATTTGTTAAACTTGAACGCCATGCCGGGGCAGGATCACCTAAATAGTCTACCTCTGTAGCTTCAATAATTTTTCCGCTTTGGGGGTTAATAAGGAAATTACCTTGATCATCCCTGGCAGCAACAGTACCTCTTAACATACCATAAGGCTGTCCAACTTCCAAAACTGCTTGTACACCGGTAGCCTGAAGAAGAATCCTTTCGATATCTTCGGTAAGTTCAAGTACTTCACTTCTATTACGGGTAAATGTACCGTAAATATCCCAGCGTAAAGTATTATCTAATTGTACCGGAACAACATTCAGCCCGATTTCAATACCGGTATTTTGCATTTCACCAAAGTTGGTGTAATATGCTGTAATACCAGAAGCGGCAGGCAGAGAAATGGGGGCAATCTGGTCAGTAGTTCTTCTGTCGTACCATGCAAAGTCAATAGTAGCGCGACCGTTGAAGAAATTCAGCTCAGTACCTAACTCAATCTCTGTGGTAAACTCGGGTGTTAATTCCGGGTCATATCCTGTTGAGGGTAAAAGCATCCTGTTAATTCCTAACCAGGGAGTGGTTGTACTGAAAAATCCACTTGTAAAATAAGGACCGGCATCATTACCTACCTGTGCCCAACTGGCTCTTAGTTTACCTTCAGTTAAAATGTTGCTTTGAATATCGAAAGCATCGGTAAAGATTAAAGAAGCTGCAACAGCAGGATAGAAGAATGATCTGTTATCTACAGGAAGTGTAGAAGAGAAGTCGTTACGACCGGTAAGGTTCAGGAATGCAAAATTTCTGTACTCCAATGAGATGTCAGCAAAAAGAGCCCAAAGACGCTGACGAGAGAAACTTTGAGTAAGCACAAGCTGATCTTCAGTATTATTAAGATTCTTGATGTTACGGATGATAATTCTATCGCCTGTTGTAGCATACCTTGTAGCTGTTCTTTGGTTTACGTTATGACCAAAAACACCTTTGATATTGAAATCCTGTGTAATCTGGCGATAGGCAGTGAAGAGAAGGTTAGATTCAATCTCCTCATTCGTATACTGGTCTTCGGTAATAGCACCGGTTCCGTCAGAACCACGGCTACCAATCTGTACATATTCCTGCCTGGATTGAGTAAACCTGTTGATACCAAAAGCATAATCAACCTGCAACCAGTCAGTAAGGTCATAACCTGCGTTAAAGTTGGCAACTGACCTGTTCATATCGGTAACAATTGTATTGTTTTCCCATGACCAGAGCGGGTGGTCAGCTTGTCCTGTTCCAACAAACATAAGGTTGTCACCTTCGGGTGTTTGATAAGGCAAGCTTATATCCCAGTTACGTGCCATAATAAGTGTACGTGCAAAAGAAGAGTGTGCGCCACCATATTGGTTTTCACCAAAGTAACCACCTCTTTGTTGTGACTTAGAGTAAGATACTGTACCACCTACACGCAGTCCATTATCCAGTCTCTGGTTACCCCCAAGGCTAAAGCTGGTTCTGTCGAAACCCGAATGAGGAATATAGCCATCCTGATTCATATTGGAAACTGTAAGATTTAATAAGCCTCTGTCGGAGACACTTCTTACATTTACAGAGTTTTCAACCATTGAACCGGTATCAAACAGGCCACTAACATTATTGGGCTGAGCACGATAAGGAACTCTTGCGCCAAATAAATCGGGCCATGCTGCCTGGTATCCCGGCCATGTGGCTAATGAATCCACTTCAGAAAATGGAGCTCCCCATGATCCGTTAACATTTTGAGCAACAAAGTCAACCCCTGCACCATAGGTGTTCTGGTAATCAGGCAGGTTGGCAATTTCTTCCCAGGCCAGTGAACTACGGAATGATACCTCCATACCTCTTTGCGAAGGTCTTCTGTCTCTTGAGCCTGATTTGGTGGTAATAATAACGGCACCGTTAGCAGCCCTTGACCCGTAAATAGCGGCAGCTGCTGCACCCTTCAGAACGTTGATAGACTCAATGTCATTGGGGTCGAGTGTTGAAAAACTGGTACCATAGGCACCACCACTACTGGTAAGCTGGTTACTGGTAGTAACCTGATTATTACTGTAAGGAATACCATCCACTACAAACAGGGGTTGGTTGCCTCCAAGGAATGAAGACTGACCGCGAATGGTAATCCGGGTAGCAGAACCTGCAGCACCGCTTGAACCACTGATATCTACACCGGGGATACGTCCTTCCAGTGCACGCAAGGCATCGGGTTCAGCTCTTTGGATAGCCAGATCAGAATCAACTTCTGAAACTGAGTAACCAAGGCTTCGGCGGGTTCTTTCAATACCTACAGCCGTAATAACAATTTCCTCCAATACTGCAACATCCGAAGACATGGCAACATTAATCACTGTTCTGCCTTCTACAGGTACACGTTCGGTAATCATACCTATAAAAGAAAATACCAAAACAGCGTCTGGAGCTACTGTTAGCTCATAACGACCATCAGCATTTGTAACAGTACCCTGAGTGGTTCCCTCTACTGCTACAGTTACGCCTGGAAGAGATGATCCATCCCTGGCGTCAGTTACAGTCCCGGTAACCCTGATTCCCTGAGCAAAGCCAGAAAAAGCAAAGGCAACTACGAGACCTAAACAAATCAAAATACTTCTCATGTTGTTTTGTTTTAGTTAATAAATTAAACCTATTTTTATTGGTGATACACTGTTCGGAAACAGCGTAACAAGGTGTAAAATTATAAAAAATTGTTATTAAAACATTAATTAATTGTTAAAAGCGAGAAAATAATCGTACTGAAAAAATAGTTTAATCTTTTATATTATTTATAATCTTGTGATTTTGGCATAAAATAAATTGACTTTATATTCATATTTAATTAATTAATCCAATTATTTTGACAATATCATTATGCAGGCCAGGTGCATTTTTAGATTCATACATTATACCGGGAAGCCTTAATATTAAAAGGGAAATACACGTTTTTTACTCAAAAATGGCCAATCATTGCCATAAAGAAAGAAAAAAGAGGGCTGACCCTTATGGATCAGCCCTCTTGTCAATTCAAAATATTTGTATAGCTATTGAGCTTACTGAACGTTGAATTTCTTGCTTACAACACCTTCAACGGTCATTACCTGCATAATATAAACGCCGGTTTTCAGAGTACTCACATTAATTGAAACATTATTATCATTAACCACCTGGCTTAAAACCAACCTACCGGTCAGATCAAAAATTTTCAGATTGTTAATAATTTCGCTGTTTTCAACGTAAAGGGTGTTACGAACAGGGTTGGGGAAAAGATTAAAACCTTGCTCAGCCAATTCGTTTTCAACTACTGAAACGGGTTGTTCGCCAAATACATCATTAACCGTCATGGCTTCTGTAACATTGATTACCCGGTTGGGGTCTCCAGGCCATTCTTCACCTTGCCAGCCTTCACCATTAACAGTTGATGCATACTTATACTGTACTTCACCTTCTTCGAGGTTGAGGGTGATGGTATAAATATATTCTTCCTGATCTTTTGTATCTTCTCCATCAACTTCTGCATCAAGTGAAATGGCATCCAACATAAAAATAAATGCATCATGAGACACATATTGAATGGCTATGTGCCCGGTTTGTCCTGCGAATTGATCAAGTTCGAATTCATATTCAGTCCAATCGGTAGGCACTTCAATATGATCCCCTTCAGAGATAAGAGTAAAATCGTCAGTTTCCCAACCGGTGGTAGAAACCAGAACCCTGATTCTCTCATTACCATACTGAGCAGTGATGGACTTGGCACTGAAGCTAAATACACTGGTTGCATCGAATGAAACCTCAGGGGTAATCAGCCATTTATTATCATTAGGAGTTTGTGACTGAACAGCAATCAGGTATTTATCACCATCTACTGATGGATGATTATCATTTATAGCAGGGTCCGTTTGTGATGGATTAAATACCATCCATGCAAAAGCTGTAGCTTCACCGGGAAAGTTGAAGTCAGACGCATTAAATGTAACGTTATCATTGATATGATGAACAAGCCAGGGTGAAACATCAGTAGTAAAGTCATCATAACTTTGCCAGTTCTCATACAAGGTAAATGGCGGGGTTTCCACAACAAACGTAGGTTCCATTTTCAGGTCAGGATTGGTACCTGGTTCGTTCCAATGCATTCCTTCACCAAAAGTACCTGCAATATAAACATCGTGCTGCAGAGGATCGAATCCTTCAACATTGGTCATATCAACATTGAAAGTAACGCTAAATGTGTCATCAGGAAGTTCAGGAATTAAAACAGCATCAACCACATGTACAACACCGTTGTCAGCTTCCAGGTCAGCCGCAATTACCTGGGATGCATTGGCAAAAACATCAACAATAAACACATCATCTCCAACAATGCTTACGGTTAACTCCTGACCTGAGAGGGTAGTTATAACCTGACCGTCGCTTAAGTCGCCTGACATTACCTTTCCATCAACAACATGGTAAAGAAGAACCAAAGTTAAAGCTCCTTCCGGGTCTGCCAAAAGATCACCTAAAAGTCCTTCGGGGAGTGCATCAAATGCAGCATTAGTTGGAGCAAAAACCGTAAACGGACCTTCTGCAGAAAGTGCATCAACCAGGTTAGCTTCTGTAACTGCTGTTGCAAGGGTAGTATGATCAGGACTATCTACAATAATTTCGACAACAGTAGCAGGTAATATTTCAGGAATAAGCACAGCATCAACCACATGTACAACACCGTTGTCAGCTTCAAGGTCAGCCGCAATTACCTGAGAAGCATTGTCAAAAACATCAACAATAAACACATCTTCTCCAACAATACTTACGGTTAATTCCTGACCCAGGAGGGTAGTTATAACCTGACCGTCGCTTAAGTCGCCTGACAATACACTTCCATCAACAACATGATAAAGAAGAACTTTAGTTAAAGCTCCCTCTGGGTCGTCTAAAAGATCACCTAAAAGTCCTTCGGGGAGTGCATCAAATGCTTCATCGGTAGGTGCAAAAACGGTAAATGATGAACCCATATCAGAGAGAACGTCAATCAAACCTGCTACTGTAACAGCTGTTGCAAGGGTAGCATGATCGGGGCTTCCTGCGATAATATCAACAACTGAAGTGTAATCATCTGTACCTAAAAGGCAAAAACCAATTCCGGTAACATAAGGATCCCCTCCTTGAGGAGTAACAGTTCTTGGAACGAAATTGCCGCCTTCATCATAAATGTAGGAATTATTCAAACCAGTATCTTCTACATTAATCCCTAAATACCAACAGGTTGGTGAATTTGTAGATGCAAGAGAAATGAATCCTTCATAAAACGGAACACTTTCCGAAAGGTTGATGGAAAATTTCTTCACAGTCCATGTACCAAATGCAACATCCGGGTCAGGAATAGTAGCGGCGGTAACCACCTCTTCGAATATAACATTTCCGGGTTCACCGTTATCATCTTCGTAGAACTTAACAAGAAAATCCATTTCATCAGATAAGCATTCTGACCAGGAGCCGGCAGCATTAAATGCCTGTAGACCCCATAAAACAAAACCATCTACTTCAGTAGATTCATGTAGCATGGTGTTATCAAAACGCAAATAATTAATAGATCCCTGGTCTATTGACGATGTTAGTGCCCATCCACCGTTCGATGGATTTGACAACAAGGAACCGGCCGGGCAAGATCCTGCTTTTAAAAGGTTTGGTTCATAGCCTTCCCAATGAATTTGAGATGTCTCAATACTTTGTGCACCCAAAAAAGGCAGCATCAAAAAAATAAAAACAAAATTGGTAAAGATTCTCTTCATGATGTAAAGTTTTAATGAATAAAATTTGATTTAATAGTTTTTTAAAAGATTTATTTACTTAAACTGGTAAGTTTTAATGAGTAATTAACAAATGTAACAATTATTCCAAAGCACGAAACTTTATAAATAACAAAAAACATTAATTAATCATATACACAAATATATATAAAAATCATTGAGAAATAAAGTATCTTTTTTTTAATGAGCAACACAAAATTTGATTAGGTAATATTTTTGCTGAGTAGATTTAATTAGCCTATACGCATCCTAAAATCATGAAACTATTAAATTCTTTGAAACTTGACCTTCAAAAAAAGATTTTAAACATCATCGAAGAGTTTGAAAATAAAAGGAATAATCCATAGCTTTGATTTGTGAACAATAAATCATAAAATGATGATTGCGCTTAAGAAAAATAGATTACCAGGCATTATTCTTCTGCTTCTTATATTTTTAACAGCCTGCAAATCTGAGAAAAAAACTGATAATCTTTCCCTGATCTTTGAAAAGGGGACGCTCACAGCTATTACCAGTTACAGCCCTGTATCTTATTTTATTTACCGGGGCCAGCCTATGGGCTATGAGTACGAACTGTTGCAAATGCTGGGTGAACATCTGGGTTTAAAGGTAGACATTATCATTGCTCATGACCTTGAAGAAATGATCAATATGCTGGCAAGAGGTGATGGTGATCTGATTGCTTATGGCCTCACCATCACCACCGAAAGGCGGGAAAAACTTGCTTTTACCGAACCACTGAATGTTACCCGGCAGGTACTGGTGCAAAGAAAGCCTGAAAACTGGCGGCAAATGAAATTGCATGAAATTGAAAACCAGGTTATACGCAACCCTTTTGAACTTGCAGGTAAAACGATTCATGTTCGCAAAGGCTCTGCATATGTAAGCAGGTTGCACAATTTATCTCTTGAAATAGGCGAAACCATTGAAGTTGTTGAGGCTCCGGGCAATCTAACTACTGAAGATCTTATCAATCTGGTTGCAAATGACTCTATTTCATTAACCGTTGCCGATGAAAACATCGCCCAGATTCAATCGGCCTATTATCAGGATATTGACATCCAAACACCAATAAGTCTGCCGCAACAAACAGCCTGGGCAGTAAGACCATCATCAAAGATGCTGCTCGATACCATTAACAACTGGCTCAGAGAAGCACAGAATCATGCTGATTACTACGTGATATACAACAAATATTATAAGAACCGGCAGGCTTTCCGCTCACGCTACGTAAGTGAGTACAATCCTGTTACCGGTGGCTCCATATCACCCTATGATGATTTGATAAAAGAAGGTGCCGATAAACTGGGTTGGGACTGGCGAATGCTGGCGGCATTGATCTACCGCGAGTCGCAGTTCAATCCCAACGCACGCTCATGGGCAGGTGCAACGGGATTAATGCAGCTTATGCCTCGCACAGCCCTCGAATTCGGCGCATCCAACCCCCGCAACCCGGAGCAAAACATAAGAGCAGGTGTGGAATTCCTTTTATGGTTAGATAATTACTGGCAGGAGGAGATTGAAAACCCTGAAGAACGCCTGAAATTCATTATAGCATCATACAATGTAGGGCAGGGTCATTTGCAGGATGCACGAAAGCTGGCCGAAGCTTTTAATGCTAATCCCGATATCTGGCATGATAATGTTGAAAGGTTTATGCTCAAAAAATCAAACCCTGATTATTACAATCTTGATTTTGTAAGCTTTGGCTATGCATCCGGCCTCGAGCCGGTAACTTATGTAGAAACTATTTTTGAGCTTTATGAACACTATAAAAAATTTATCGAATAGTTTTTCTGATTTAAATATGACACAAATAATTAAACATACCCAATTTTAATCAGCCGGTATTAAATGTTTACAAGAATTATTACTTTCCCCTTCCGATATACTTTTTCAAGAATAAAAAGAAGAATCGGAAAACTGGAAACACTTAAAGTGGAACCATTATATGCATTTGGGAATGAGCAAAAGATCCTTTTTAAAGGCAGGGTAGTTGAGTCTTACAAACAGAGCAAACCCGCTCCCGGAAAGACCTATTTGCAAAACATCCTGGCAGCTCTTCGCAGATATGCAGGCAGCAGCGTAGCTGAAGCAAAAGTAAGAGTAAGTTATCACGGACAAGCAAAAACCCTTGAAAGCGACGTTGAAGGAATCATTTCCTGTTCGTTTAAAAACTCTTTTGAAAAAACAGATGAGAATGATCGCATATGTTTCAGTCTGTTGCCAGAAGAAGGCATGGTTCCTGAAAGGGAAAAAATATGCATCGATGTATATCGATATCCTTCCGATCATCCCCTGGGTATAATTTCCGACATTGATGACACAATTCTGATTTCACATGCTACACGTGTGGGGAAAAAATTCTGGCTCTCCATTTCAAAAAATGCCTATACCCGCAGACCTTTCCCGGGAGTAAGCAATTTTTACAAAGCATTAACCCACAGTGGGAAGAATCCGGTATTTTATGTTTCGAGCAGCGACTGGAACCTTTTTGATATGATAAGAGATTTTATAAATTACCGGAAAATCCCGGCAGGCCCCTTGCTGCTCAAAGACCTGCATGTTGATTTGAAAAACATCTTGAAATCGGGCGGCGGCAACCACGATCACAAACTGGAAAAAGTGGAAATGCTCATGGACCTCTACCCGGGCATGAAATTCATTCTGATTGGCGACAGTGGTCAGCACGATCCTGAACTGTATGCCGAGGTGATGGAAAAGCACCCGGGCCGGGTTAAGGCAGTTTACATCAGGGAAATCAAACAGGTGAGCCACCAGAGAAGAAGACTATTGGAGGCCAAAGTAAAAGACCCCGAAGCTCCTGATATTATTTTTGTGGAGAACACTCAGCAGGCTATTGATCATGCAAAAACTCACAATTTAATCCCGGTAAACGAATGAAGAGTAAAATATTATACGTACTCAATCCTGTATCAGGAAGCGGAATTGACAGAGATGCAATACTGATTTCGCTGGAAAAGTTGGCCGGAGATTCCCAATTTGAAGTTTTTGAAACCAAAGGGAAAAACGATCCGAAACAGATCAGGGAAAAAATCCTGAAAGACAAACCTGACCAGTTATGGATCGGGGGTGGCGATGGAACCATAAGGATGGTTGCATCTGCCATGGGAAATACTGATATTCCTTTGGCAATAATTCCTATCGGTTCAGCAAACGGACTTGCAAAGTGCCTTGAAATAAATGACACCGAAGATGCATTTAGTGCTATCAGATCAGGCAAGACACAAAAACTGGATGTTTTAAAAATAAATAATGAAATATGCCTGCACCTGAGTGATTTCGGGTTTAATGCCGGGCTTATCAAAAAGTTTGAGGAAGAGGAAAGCGAAAGAGGTATGATGGCATATTTCAGGAGTTCTTTGAAGCAATTCCAGGAAATGAAACCTTATTCCTTCCAAATAAAAATCAACGGCGATGAAATCAAGACACAGGCAAAAATGCTAATCATTGCCAATGGTGATCGATACGGAACCGGTGCCATCATAAATCCCGCAGGTAAATTAGACGACGGCAAATTGGAAATTATTGCCTTAAACCCCGACGGCATTGATGAAATGGCCGAAATATCAGTAGCTATGTTCCGTGGTAATCTGGATGAGTCTGAAGTTGTTCAGATCTGGTCTGGAGAGGAAGCTGTTATCAGCAACCCCGATGGGGCAGATTTGCAGATCGATGGAGAAATTATGCCTGAAACTGACAGGATCGAAGTAATATGCGAAGCCAATAAGCTCCGGTTTTTTAGTCTGAAAGAAAATTAACCAGTTACACATCCAAAAAATAAGCTGCCGGAAGAAAGGCCAAAAAAAGAACCCCGGGGATTTCACATCTTGCCGGGGTTCTTCATTAATCAAATAATCAGGATTCTACAAACCTAAAACTTCTTTTCCCTGCCTGAAAACTATATCAATGGGCAGGCCGGTTGCATTTACCCTGTCAAGGTCCTGACGAAGCTGGTCGGTCATAACACCATCGGTTTCCACCCAGTGCCTTGCTGCTGCATAATCACCGTCGCCCTGTATAATCAGGATTTTTTCCAGTAATGATGTTACGGCAGCTTTCATTTCTTCGAAATTCACTTTGTAGGTACCATCTTCCTGATAAACGAATGCACCATTATCGGCAAAATATTTCATATTCAGCATATTGGCTCTTCCATGCGCACTTGACGCACCAAAGCGGCTGGAACGGAAAATTCCGGCAAAAAAGGTTACATAATTATCCATAACTTCGCCGCTGGTAATTTCACCCATTTCATAAAGCTGAGTAACCAGATAAAGACCCATAATGTCAGCCTTGGCTTCTTCAATGGCTGAATAATATTCGCGCAAGGCTTCGCGTACAGGCATATTGCCCCTGATGGTATTCTTGATCCCCATTCCATGGGCTACTTCATGGAAGGTAGTATTTTCAAAAAATGCATCAAAAGTTATATGCTTACGCTGACTTTCATCGATCAAAATTTCGGTAATGGGAACCAGAATTTTATCAAACTTGGCTTTCATGGAGTTCTTCAACTGAAGCTTTCGGCTACCCACTTGCAGGTGAATGATAGGATCGTTGGGCAGGTTAATGGCAATGGTTTTGGTGCCTGCATTGCAATCGCCGGCATAATAAATGGCATAGTACACATTCATATCGGCATCGGTACCGGGCTCTTCGGCCTTGTATTCAGGTGCTACGGGAAGGCCGGCCTGTAAGTCAGGAAGCATGGCATTGAATTTTTCCAGTTGGGCACTCCATTCCAGATCTTTGACCAGGATAAAAGCTTCATGTGCCGCCTTAAATCCAAACAGCCGATCCTCATAATTTTCGATGGGCCCAACAATGAAATCGATGTTGGATTCTTTCATTTCCATCCAGGCAAAATCGCTGGGGAGGTAATCATCTGTGAGTAAGGCTTCTGCACGAACTTTCAGATAGTTTTTCAGGCCAGTGTCTTCGGCCAGTTCAGCCGCTTTTCGCATTAAGCGGGCTGCTTCTTCATGCTGCTCCCTGTAGGCTTCTGAATAGGGAATGGCAACAAGATTTCCTTCATTATCGCGGTGAATAAGAGTATATAAGCTTGATTTTGTGGGTTCATCCCAGGCTTCGAACTCCTCGCGGGTCATATCTGCAGGGTAGAAGTTGGCTCCCAGGGGTTTATCCTCGGGGAAACCGTCCAGGAATGCCCTGTTGGCATCAATCCTGTCCCAGGGTCCGTAATGGATCTTTGCGTATTTGCGCGCATAATCGTTGTCAATCCGGCTAAAGAGTTCGTCCTTGTCGCCATAGGACTGCATCCAGAAAATAT
>SKSE01000096.1 GCA_007118135.1 Bacteroidales bacterium
AAAATAGGAAGCCAACACATTTTATAGATAAAAAAGCCGGTTCATAGCCGGCTTTTTCTTTTTTCACCTTATTTTTGCAAAAACCGGAATTATGGATCAAACACAAGCAAAATCACGAATAGAGAAACTAAGCAAACAACTTAACGAACATAATTACAGATATTATGTTTTGGATTCTCCTACCATCAGCGACTTTGAATTTGATGTACTGTTAAAAGAGTTGGAATCGCTTGAAAAACAGTTTCCTGAATTCGCCAGCGATGATTCACCCACACAAAGAGTGGGCGGGCAAATCACCAAAAAATTCAATACGGTTAAGCATAAATACCCCATGCTTTCCCTTGGGAACACGTACAGTATTGAAGAGTTACAAAATTTTGATTCACGGATTCGTAAAAAAATTAACCAGGAATTCGACTATGTGTGTGAACTAAAATTTGATGGGGTTGCCATCGGCTTAACATATAAAAACGGTAGGCTTGTGCAGGCCGTAACCCGCGGCGATGGAATACAGGGCGATGAAGTTGCCGGAAATGTGAAAACCATAAGAAGTATCCCTTTGAGAATTTACGCTGATAATCTGCCCGATGAATTTGAAGTACGCGCAGAGATCATTATGCCTCACAAAAGTTTTATAAGGCTTAATGAAGATAAACAGAAAAATAACGAACCACTTTTTGCCAATCCGCGCAATGCTGCATCGGGAAGTCTGAAACTACAGGATTCTTCGTTGGTAGCTAAAAGAAATCTGGATTGCTACGTTTATGGAATCATGGGCAACAACCTGCCTTTTCAGTCTCATTTTGAAAATCTTGAAAAAGCCAAACAATGGGGGTTCAAAGTGGCAGATCTTACCCGTAAATGTTCTAATATTCAAGAAGTAATGAATTTCATAGAGGAGGTTGAAACCCTTCGGAGCAACCTTCCATATGACATTGATGGGATAGTTATTAAAGTTAATGATTACAGTCAGCAGGAGCAACTGGGCTATACAAGCAAATTTCCGCGGTGGGCTATTTCTTACAAGTACAAAGCAGAGCAAGGTGTAACACGTTTGCTGGACGTGACATACCAGGTGGGACGCACAGGAGCTGTAACCCCTGTGGCTATTCTTGAGCCGGTGCTGGTTGCCGGTACAACAGTAAAGAGGGCATCTCTTTATAATGCAGATAAAATGGATGAACTTGATTTACACTATTATGATACTGTTCTTGTGGAAAAAGGCGGTGAAATCATTCCCAAAATTGTTGAGGTAAATACCGGATTACGGCAGGTAAATTCAAAAAAAATCTTATTTGCTACTCATTGCCCCGAATGCAATACAATTCTCATAAGGAATGAAGGTGAAGCTGTGCACTATTGCCCCAACAGCGAAACCTGTCCGCCACAGATTCAGGGTAAAATTGAGCACTTTATCAGCCGAAGGGCGATGAATATTGAAGGGCTCGGGGAAGGACGAGTTGAAGTGCTTATACAAAATGCTCTTATCAGAAACATGGCCGACCTTTACGATTTGAAATATGACCAGCTTCTGGGTCTGGAAAAAGTTGTAACTGACGAAATTACCGGCAAACAAAAAAAAATCAGCTTCAGAGAAAAAACTGTCAATAACATTTTAAATGCAATAAACACTTCACGCGATATTCCATTTGAGCGGGTACTCTATGCACTTGGAATTCGCCATTTGGGCGAAACCGGTGCCAAAAAACTGGCAAGACATTTCGGTAATATTGATAAAATACGTAATTCAAATTTTGAAGAACTCATTGCAGTTCCTGAAATAGGTGAAAGAATTGCCGGCAGTATAATAGACTATTTTGATGATGAGCAAAATGGCGAAATAGTAAACCGGCTTGTAGAAGCAGGGCTAAATTTCAAAGCAGAAACTGTTTTGCAAGAAGAACCTGGAAACCTACCGCTTGAAGGAAAGAGCTTTGTGGTTTCGGGTGTTTTTGAAGGTTATTCCAGAAATCAGATCAAGGATCTCATCGAGCAGAAAGGGGGGAAAAATGTTTCTTCTCTCTCATCAAAAACTGATTTTCTCCTGGCCGGAGATAAAATGGGTCCCGAAAAAAAGAAAAAGGCAGAAGAGTTGAATATTCCGATTATAACTGAAGAGGACTTTAACAAAATGATTGAATAGGAAGTTAATGTATGGCTTTTGCACCCACAATAAGACCGTCTTTAATGGTAAGTTTCCTGTCGGCCATATTAGCCAGTTCATTATTATGGGTAACAATCACAAAAGTTTGCTTCAACTCATCACGTAATTCAAAAAACAGCTTATGAAGTTCCTTTGAAGTTTCGGAATCGAGATTTCCACTGGGCTCATCTGCAAGGACAACCGCAGGATCATTGATAAGCGAACGGGCTACTGCAACGCGCTGTTGTTCACCGCCGGAAAGTTCGCCAGGCTTATGATCCAGCCGTTCATTTAATCCGAGCATATCAAGCAATTTAGTGGCTTTTTCGGTTACCTTAGATGTAGGTCTGTTTCCTATAAATCCCGGTATGCAAACATTTTCAAGTGCAGTAAACTCAGGTAACAGATGATGAAACTGGAAGACAAATCCAATATTGTTATTTCTGAATGCAGACAATTGTTTATCCTTCATTCCTCTTAACTCAGTGTTGTTTATTATTAAACTTCCACTGTCGGCTTTATCTAATGTGCCGATAATATGCAGCAAAGTAGTTTTACCCGCACCTGATGCACCCACAATAGAAACTATTTCTGCCTTTTTAATTTCAATATCAATTCCTTTTAGCACCTGCAAAGTGCCATATGATTTTTTAATATCTTTTGCTAAAATCATTTATTAATTATTGAGTATATATTTCCAAGCTGATAATCTTTCCTGATAAGAATACTCAGCAATTCTATATTCTATTGTGATATTCTTCAGAAAAGCCCAAAGATATCAAAATTATTACTTATGGATTCAAGCTCATGAAAGGTTTAAAGTTTCGATTTTGAGACCGGAAAATTAATCACCACTCCGAAGGCCTTATAATCACATCAGAATCATGATACTCTTCATATTCTGATTGTCTTATCAATTCCGGCCATTGGAAATCCATCTCCGGGACATGGGTTTCTTTTTCATCTTCCTTTATTAAATCGAATACTTCAGTGGTATCTTCATCAGGAACTACAACCCAGGGTTGGTGAAAATGAAAGGTTTCTGCAGGGACTTCATTCTCACTGATTGGCAATTCAGGTTCTGATAAATCAACGGATAGTTGATTAATTCGTCCGAAATGGAACTGAGCCAGCAGAAAGATGGAAACAAAACTTAATGAAATTCCAGCCAGAGAAAATAAAAACAGATTAACAATTCTCTTTAATTTTCCCTGATAAATGGGTTCATTGGGGTTAGACATAATGAGTCCGGGTTTATTTTGTCAGGTTCTAAAATAAAAAATTCAGGCCTATATACAAACCGCCACCTCCATCTCTTTTATCAGCAGGTGTACCATAATCAAGCCCCACAATAAAGTTTTCGTTCAGTGCTATTCTGAATCCACCACCAAAGGTGACATGAAGTTTTTCTTCATCGGTTAGAAAGAAATCATTGAGAGATGCATTTACCGGAAAGTTTTCTATGGTAAATTCAATCTCCCTTAAAACCTGCCCCATATCTGTAAAGGCATTTAATGCCAGATAAATATTCTGATTAAAAATCACACCACGATAAAACTTGTAACGAAACTCGAAGTTTCCGAAAGCCATAGCATCCCCAACAACTCTGTTTCTCAACATACCCCTTACAGTTTTTGAACCACCCATGCCATCGGTATTGGATGAAGATGAGAAAGAATTGATCTGGTAGGGTTGCATATAAAACGGCACTTTCCCGGCAATTGTGCCTTGATAATTTAACCGATAGGCAAAGGAAAGAATATCTTCAACAATAGTAAAATACTGGCGATGAGTGGCAGAAATCTTGGTATATCCGAAGTCACTATTGCCAAAAAATTCGGGTGCTGTAAAAAGAACTATTTCCGACCATAATCCGCTCATGGGGTTAGGTTCATTATCTCTTGTGTCATAAACAACTCCAAGCTTAAGGTGGTTGGTCCATCCTCCATCCTTTTCATCATCGCCAATAATGCCCCATTGCAAATATTTATCATACAAACCGGGGACATCAGGAAGCAAATCATCATCGTCTCTACCTTTATTCAATGCTTCAATATCCACAGCACCCACAGTATTTCTCAACAATCCGAAACCGGCAACCCATCGTAATTCACGTCCTCTTATAGGTCCCTGA
>SKSE01000028.1 GCA_007118135.1 Bacteroidales bacterium
AATCCCGCTGAAGCGCTTAAAATAAGTAACAAGCGCAATCTTTTTCCTTCCCTGTCAAAATATAACAATCGGATACTGGTGAATAGGAGCAAGCCGGTAAAAAGGGATACCATCAGAATTTCACGGCTGAGCCATGAATCTTTCAGGTTGCTCAGTGCGTAAAATGATGACATTGGTGCCGATAAATGAAAAAATGATGCAAGCATGGCAATAATCATACATGTAGCGGCAATGAATACTCCTTTTCTGAGTATCAATGAAATACCGCTATCCCTGGTCTGTGAACCGGTAATGTCAAGGATAACCAATCCTATGGTAAGGCCTGCAGAAAACTGTCCCAGCAAAGTAAAAATGATGAGCGACCATTCTGAATTATGCATTCTTCACCTCCTCTTTGTTGATAATTTTCCAATTGACCTGTGCTTTTGCTGCCGGATGTTTCTTAATTACCAGCGCAGGCTTTGTAAAATGGGGTGGGGGCAGGGGGAAGCTTTCGGCATTATTGCCATGTTTCTCCCTCAGTTCGCTGAGTTCCCCGGCTTCCAGAACACGCATGGGACAGGCAGTTATGCATGAGGGCAATTTCCCTTCTGCAAAATAATCGGCACACATGGTGCATTTGGTCATTTTCCCTTTAGTTTTATCCAGGTGCAATGCCCCGTATGGACAGGCCCATGCACAGTACTGGCAGCCCATACATCTTTTCTCATCAATAAGCACCAATCCCATTTCATTCTTGTATATGGCTTTGTTGGGGCATTTGGTCATGCAGATGGGATCTTTGCAATGGTTGCAGGCCATGGAAATATTGTACGATCTGATGCCTGATATCCAGTTGTGGCCTTTGGCTTGCCAGCTGCCTCCGGCCACTTCATATACATTGCGCCATCGCATTCCCACCGGATGATCATGCTTGTCCTTGCAGGCCACCTGGCAGGTCTTGCAACCGGAACATTGCGATGCGTCGAAATAGAAGGCCAGTTGTTTCATGGGTTGGGTTGTTTTATTACCGCGGAGACGCGGAGTTCGCAGTGTTGTATTATAAAATTCGAATACCGAATATCGAACCGAGGTGCAACCGAGCTCAGCGGAGCTAAATTCGAAAAAAGCGTCGCTACACTCGTCTTCGGCTTGGTTCGGATTTTAGATTTTAGTCTTTAAATTTATTTTCGTGTTTCGTATTTAGATTCGTTGAACTTGGCTTCGCCTAGTTTCGTGCTTTGATATTCGTGCTTTGATATTCGTGCTTCGTATTTTCTTAACTTCCGTCTTTCGTCTTCCATCTCCCCTCCACCTCCACCATTATCGTATGCTGCGCATTTCCAAAGGCCAGGGGTGTCCAGCGGTGCGATGTAAGCACGTTGATATTTCCCCGGCGGTCGATGCCGTTTTCGTCGGGTTCCCACCATGCTCCCTGGGGTATGTTTACCACTCCGGGCATGATCTTAGGCGTAAGCCGGCAGGGCATCATGATTTTACCTCTGTCGTTATAAATCAGGACTTCATCGCCATCTTTGATTCCGCGTTTTTCTGCATCAATAGGGTTTATGAATACTCTTTGCGGGAAAGCTTCCTCCAGCCAATCAATACCATCGTGGGTGGAGTGCACACGCGACATGTAATGATGACCCATGGCCTGCAACGGATACTTTTCTGCTTCTTTCCCGAATGGGCTTTCCCACTCCTGGATGTATTTGGGAACAGCCGGTATGGTTTCCGGCTTACCCATATCAAACAGGGTTTTGGAAAACAGCTCTACTTTGCCGCTGGGGGTATTTAACGGATGTTTTTCAGGGTCCTGCCTGAAATTGCGGAAAGCCACTGCTGGCTTATCCATCGGACGTGTGAATACTCCTTCATTTTTTTCAACCAGCGTATCCAGATCGGGAATGTCGGGAAACCGTGTGGCCCTGTATCTTTCAACGGCCCACTCTATCCATTGCCTCTCGGTGCGGTTTTCGGTGTAAGCTTCCCTGATGCCGAAACGTTCTGCCAGCTCTGCACAGATATGGTAATCGCTTTTGGTTTCGTGGGGAGGCTCCTGGATTTTGGTGCCGATGATTACTTCATCGCCGTACTTCCAGCCATCCTGCAGTCCCCAGGTTTCCAGCTGGGTGCACACCGGCAGAAGCAGGTCGGCAAACTTTGCCGTGGGTGTCATAAACTGATCCTGCACGGCAATGAATTCCACCAGTGAGTTGTCTTTCAGGATTTTAGCAGAGCGGTTGGTGTCAGCATGCTGATTGATCAGGATATTGGAAGCCACGTTCCAGATCAGTTTGATATTGTTATCGAGCTTTTCTGCACCGCGAACTCCCTCTTCGGGTCCCATTTCGGTTCCGCGAAGAATGGCTTCTGTCCAGAGAAAAACGGGGATAGAAGTTGTTACCGGGTTTCGCCCTGTGGGAAAAACGTTCCAGAAGGGGCCGCCATCATCAGCCTGAAGTGCCAGACCTCCTGCCCAACCGCCCGGAATACCCACATTGCCGGTAATGGCCGGAAGTGCGCATCCGGCAATAACCACCTGTTCGCCATAGGCGCGGCGTTGCATGCCATAGCCCTGGTAAAGCACAGCAGGCTTGCTGGTGGCATAATCGCGGGCTATTTTGATAATGGTTTCGGCAGGCACACTGCAAATTTCTTCGGCCCATTGCGGGGTTTTGGGGATTCTGTCGTGGGTACCCAAAATGTAATCCGAATAGCTTTCTTTATCCTCGCATCCGGCAGGCATTTGTGTTTTATCAAACCCCACACAACATCGTCTGATGAAATCTTTATCGTGCAGATCTTCTGTAATGATGGTATAAGCCATGGCACTCATCATGGCCACATCGGTGCCGGGACGGATGGGTATCCATTCATCGGCCAGCGCCACGGCACTCATGCTCATACGCGGGTCGATACAGATCACCTTTGCCCCGTTTTCACGGGCTTTTTTGATGAAAAATTCGGTGTTGGTGCCGTCGCGCATTTCAGCTGGATTCCAGCCCCACATGATGATGTATTTGCTGTTTACCCAGTCCTGACGCTGGTTGCCGGTAACAGATGTTCCGTAAACGTAAGGTGTAGCTCTTGAGATGCAGGCCCAACTGTAACTGTTGTAATATCCCAGGGAACCACCCAGCATATTGATCAGCCGGGCAGCGGTCTGACGGCCGTTGATCTGGTTGTAGCTGCCTGTTCCGTAGGGCACCAGCAGGGCAGAGTTTCCATATTTATCCCTGACTCTTTTGATCTCCGATGCCAGTAAATCAAGGGCTTCATTCCAGCTGATGCGTTCAAACTTTCCTTCACCGCGTTCACCGGTTCGTTTCATGGGGTATTTGAGCCTGTCGGGGTGGTATTGACGCCGACGGTAAGCACGACCGCGGATGCATGCCCGCAGCTGCGGATCTTCCAGGGTATCTCCCGGCCGGTCGTCGGTTTCTATACGAATGATCCTGCCATCCCTGATGTGCATCTTTAAAAGGCATCTGCCGCCACAGTTATGACCGGGACAGGCGGCGCGCACAATATAAACATCTCCTTTCTTTTCAAGAAGCTCAACCGTATCATCATCCATCAAACCCATGCAACCGGGAAGGATGCCCGATGCCACAATTCCGCCGCCCAGCAGGGTGCTGAGCCTGATAAATTGCCGGCGATTCAATTTCCCTGTAACGGAATGCGGATCAGAAGAGTTTTTCTTGTTTTCGTCTGTCATGAAAAAGTGTTTGAATTCCCGAAAATAGGCAATTCAATGGCAATCCGGTTATAAAACAGTGTTAAATCGCTTATTTATAAATGGATTGATTAAAAATAATCTGTAGGATCCGCTTCCTGACCGGATTGCCTATAGCTCTCTAACCCAGATGTTGCGAAAACTAACCAGATCGCCATGATCTTGTAACATCAAAGGTTCATTCATACTGTGTTCAAAGTAGCGGGGCAGCCCGATAAACTCTGTGTTACCCCAGAGTTCAACATTATTTTGTACCAGAACACCATTGTGGATAACTGTAATTCGCGCGGGATGAGTTACCCTTCCCTCGTCGTTAAAACGTGGTGCCATGAAAATGATATCGTAGGTTTGCCATTCGCCCGGTGGTCGGCAGGCATTTACCAGCGGGATATGCTGCTTATAAATGGAAGCAGCCTGGCCATTGGGGTATGTGGGGTTTTCATAGGAATCAAGAACCTGAACTTCATATCTGTTCATCAGGAAAACGCCGCTGTTTCCGCGTCCTTGTCCTTCACCTTTTATTACATCGG
>SKSE01000318.1 GCA_007118135.1 Bacteroidales bacterium
CCATCAATCCTGAGATATGCCACGGGAAGCCTACTATTCGGGGAATGCGGTATCCCGTTGAAAATATTCTTGAATTGCTGGCTTCCGGCATGAAACATAGTGAAATACTGGAAGACTACCAGGACCTGGAAGAAGAAGATATTCTGGCATGTCTGGAATATGCTGCCAAACTTGCTCAAACCAAAAGCATACACAAAGTGGCATAATGAATTTTATTATTGACGCACAACTACCAATTTCTTTATCCGAGTTTCTTAAATCCAAAGGGCTAAGTTCTGTTCATACCCTGGAACTTCCTAAAAAAAATAAAACCAGTGACTTTGAGATATTAAAAATTGCCCTTGAAAAAAACGCCATTATTATAACCAAAGATCTGGATTTTCTGGATTCATTCCTTTTAAAACAGGAGCCTCGAAAACTTATTCTGGTCAAAACAGGGAATATCAGCAATAAAAAGCTTATTGAAATATTCATTAAAAATCTGGATGATATATTAGCTATAATTAGTCGGAGTAGTCTTATAGAAATTGGCCAGTCATATATAGCAGAGCACCAATAAGTATAATTTTCACACCATGGAACGAATTTTTGGAAATCCCTTGCATGGCTCAACCCTTTTCTTCAAAATAAGTTTTCCTGAAACACACAAATTTCAAACCCCACTTCATGTCATCAATGCTTCATCCAACAACCGTCAGGTACTGGCTGAATTAAAAAAAGGACACAGGTTCTGCTTCCAGGGCACCTGGGGCACTGCAATGGCCTTTTATTCCTGGCTTAAAAAGCAGGTTCAAAACCGCTATCCGGTAAAAGACTATTCATCATCGCGCATTCAGCGGGAAAAACTGAATGCATTGGCAGAAAACCTGTTCCTGTCCATCAAAAACCACAAACCTGATCTTGCAAAAGCTCCGGGCAACCCGTGGCTGAAGGAATTTTATCCCGGAGAAAAAGAATTCATGTTGCGATTTACCGATTATCTGGGTATGAACGGTGCACGGCAATGGTACGAAAAGGGAATACAATTTCCCAGCCTCAATCACAAATTGCATCCTTTTTATGGTACCTATTTTCCAACCCGCACCGAACACCTTGAGCTATTTGACAACTGGCTGGCAGGCCAAAAGGGTTTAAAAAGTGCTGTAGATATGGGTACAGGTTGTGGCGTGCTTACATTTTATTTGCTGAAACACGGAATAAAAAACATCACCGCCACCGATATCAATCCCAATGCATTATTCAGCGTAAAGCAGGACCTGGAGAGAACAGGAATGTCGAAATATGTAAATCTAATTCAGACATCTTTTTTCGATGGTATTGAAATGATAAAACCTGATATTGTGATTTTCAATCCACCGTGGATTCCCGCAGAAACCCACACAAGCATTGACCAGGCCATGTATTACCAACCCGGGTTTTTTGATGAGTATTTTTATCAGGCATATGAAAAACTTTCTGATTCATACAAAGTCATTATACTGTTTTCCAATTTCGCGCAGATAGTGAATGCCGCAACCGAAAACCCCATAGAGTCGGAGCTGAAAAACCAACAAAGGTTTTTGCTGGAAGAAAAGATCACACAAAAGCTGCAGCAAAAAGCCTCTTCGCGCAAGGACTGGCTTTCGCAAATCCGCTCGCACGAAGAGGCTGAATTATGGGTGCTGACTAAAAAATCCTGAGTTATTCTATCAACTCGTAGGCGTCAGTTCTGTTTTTATCGATATACGGTCTTCCGTGAAGCAACCATTGAGGAGCCGGTTTATCTTTCAGGTAATAATCGAAAAACTGGTACATACGGATGGAAAGGTCCACGCGGTTGGGCCACTCCATAAGGTTGTGGGCTTCACCGTTGTAAACCAGCATCCACACGGGTTTATCAAGCCTTCGCATAGCAGTAAATAACTCAATGCCCTGATACCATGGAACCGCACCGTCTTCGTCGTTGTGCATCATAAGCAGCGGAGTCTCAATTTTATCGGCAAAGAAAACCGGCGAATTTTCAATATAGTGAAAGGGTTTTTCCCAAAGTGTACCACCAATGCGGCTCTGGGTCTTTTCGTACTGAAACTGTCGAACCATACCTGAACTCCACCGAATACCACCATAGGCACTCACCATGTTGCTCACCGGGGCACCCGCCATAGCAGCACGGAACATATTGGTTTGTGTGATCAGATAGGCGATCTGGTAACCACCCCAGCTTTGCCCCTGAAGACCCATGCGATGCCTGTCAATAAAAGGATAACGCTCTGTCATGGCCTTGGTGCCACTTACAATTGCATTATATGCGCTTTGACCCGGAAAACCTTCACGGTAAGTGATGTCGGGTACAAAAACAATGTAACCATTACTGGTGCAGTATGAGCGATTTATGGTTGACCTGCTGGGAGAGGGAATAAAGTGAGAGTGCAAACCATCCGATGATCTTTCATAAAAATAAACGATCATCGGGTATTTTTCTTCAGGATCAAAGTCTTCAGGCAGGTAAAGCAATCCCTGCAAAGTTTCGTTTCTGAAATCAATCCATTCCACCAGTTTTACACTTCCCCAGAGGTATTCTTCCTGCTGCGGATTGGTTGTGGTGAGTTTCCTGGCATTATTGAATTCCATATCGCTGATCCACAGATCGGGGAATTCGGTAAAAGTGCTCTTTCTCCAAAGGAAAGTATCATCATCCTTCGCTTTCTGAAGCTGCGTAAAGCGGGCATCATCTGTCATAAGATGCTCAAGTTCAAAGTTTCTCATATTGAGCTGGTAATAACCATCCTTTTTGGTCCCCACATTAAAGGCACTAAGGTAGATCACATCTCCTGGAATATGATATTCATCCGGATCCAGATTTTGATAGCGGAACCGTTCCTGGTTTTCACGACCGTAGCCACCGGTAATATTTACGGGCTGGTTTCTGCCACGAGGATCAAGCTTCCAGATATCATAACGATCATAAATAAGCACAAAGCTGTCATTTTCGCCCCAGCCTGCCAGTCCCCATGGTCTTGCAGCACGGGGAATATCATTGTCCTCATTGTAAAAAGGCACATCGATCTGCGCGGTAAGATTGCGATGAGCATCATCCCTTACCGAATAGGCAAACCAGTTTGTCTCCACCGGATCATAGTAAAGGATATAATCACCTTTCACTGAAAAATGCACATTGGCTTCTGCCCTTTCCAGCACTTTTTTTCGTGAACCGGAATTCACATCCACCACATAAACATCGCGTGCAGCAAATCCTTCCCAGGAAATTTCCTGCAGATACGGAAGGTTGGATGTCCCCATGAATATGTCAGCATTTCCATAGCGATCCCTGGAAATATTTGGCATGTCTTCTCCGGCAAGAGGAACCATTTTCTGATTTCTGACATGAAATACCGCATCGTAGTTACGTCGTTGTTCACGTTGCAGATTAACTTTTTGCTGGCTTTGCAGCAATGGATCCTGCCAGTGCCAGATATCAAGTTTGTATTTTTCTTCAGCCAGAAGTGTGTCTTCCTTTTCTTCTTCGGGTTTAGGTGCAATGCCAAAGAATACCCTGTGACCGTCATCGGAAAAAGACAATGACTGATGTTCGCTCACGGCATAATCCGCAGGCATATTTTCTGTTTCAGATGAAACCTGGTAGGTTCGCGACCTGCGTCCGGATTGATGCACAAACAGATCATAAACTTTTACATCGGTTGTATCAGCACTGAAAAGCCATGAAAAAAGTTCACCTGTTTTGTTAACACTCAACTGTTTAAAATCGCCCTCTGCCGAATCAAGCAAATTAAGCGATTCCGATTCTGTATTAAAAACAAAAAGTTTTTTGATTTCAAGGGTATCATTATCATTTTTCTCTTCCTGCAGAAATATAACGGTCTTGCCGTTTTCAGAAATCTGATAATGCTCAACATAATCAAATGCATGCCTGTTGCCTGTGACAGGATTCATAACAACAAGCTGCTTGAGCTTTTCGGTTTCGGGTTCTTTCTTTTCCTCCTCTTCTTCCTCTATGGGTTCAGGGACATGTGGCGGAATCGTATCCTGCAAGGTTTCTTCTACATCTTCCATTTCTTCAATTATCCGCGTAAAATCAATGGCAAATGCAAACCAGTCAGATGATTCTTTGGGTAACCGGTAAGAGATTACATCTTCATATTTCAAAAGTTCCTCGTTACCCATTACATAAATACCCAGTGAATCTTTGGGCAAATTTTCTCTTCTGGTTTTTTCCACTTTGGCTTGCCTGACCACATCACGCTGAGGTTGAA
>SKSE01000169.1 GCA_007118135.1 Bacteroidales bacterium
GGGTGGGAAATCCAAATCTGAAACCCGAATATGCACGACAATTCAACCTGGGCATGATGGCCGGATATGATGTTAACGGATTATTCTCAGTTTCCGGCAGTGCAGATGTTTTCCACAATGCGATTACAGACAAGATTCTGGCCATTCCAACCCAGAACCTGTTTGTATGGTCCATGCAAAATATCGGCAAGGTGGATGTCAGGGGGCTGGAACTGCAACTGCAGGGACATTTTAATCCGGGAAGCATTTTTTCAGCAGGTTTTTTCACCAATTATACCCTGCAGCGGGCCATTGATGTTACCCGCGAAAGTGCAAGCTGGTACCGGCATCAAATACCTTATATTCCAAGAGAAAGTTTTTCGGGTGGGATAAATTTTGAATATGACAATTTCTCACTGGGATTTAACAGCCTTTTCAACGGACACAGATATGTGCTGGCGGAAAATATTCATACAAATATGCTATCGTCGTGGTGGCATCATGATGTTGTGGCGGGATATCAGTTGAAAGCAGGCAAAACCCTTTTTCGCATCAGGCTTGAGGTAAACAATTTGTTCGACAGGCAATATGAAGTTATCAGGGGTTTTCCCATGCCGGGAAGGGGGTTTTTTGTGAGGGTGGAAGCTGGGATTTAATTTCAGATGCTGAGAGCCGAAGGCTCGAAGTCCCGCTCCTGCGGGATTGAAAGCCGAAGGCTTGAAATCCCGTCTATACGGGATCAAATGTAAAGTATCAAGAGCCGGATGGCCGAAAGAAATACAATAATAATTTTTCAATAATAATCACTTAAAACCAATACTTATGAAATCGTTTTTGAAGCTTTTTTTCTTATTACCGGTTATTGCATTATTCATCTCATGCGAGAAAGAACCTGAAGCACCCGACAATAATGACATTAACCTTTCAGGAAAAGGTATCTATGTTCTGAATGAAGGTCTTTTCAGTATGAACAACTCCACCCTTACCTGGTACGATTTTGAGTCGGGGCAGGATGTAACCGACTGGTTTGAAATACAGAACGACCGCAAGCTGGGCGATACGGGAAACGACCTGAAAATTTACGGAGGCAAGGTATATGTTGTGATGAGTGGCTCCAGCCAGGTTGAAGTACTCAATGCTGCCAATGGAAAATCACTTATGCAAATCCCCTTTTTCGATGGTGAGGTACCACGTCAGCCCAGGAGTGTTGCATTCCTTCACAACAAAGCATTTGTATGTTCATTTGATGGTACGGTGGCTGTTATTGACACCACATCGCTTCAGGTTGAGAAATACATCACCGTAGGTCGCAACCCCGACGGAATTACCACTGCCAACAATAAAATTTATGTCGCTAACTCCGGCGGTCTGGATTTTCCCAATTACGACAATACAGTGTCGGTAATCAGTTTTGATAGTATGGAAGAAATAAAAACAATCACCGTTGGCAGCAATCCATACACCCTGGAGACCGATGAAAACGGGTTAGTATATGTTATCTCGCGCGGAAACTATGATGATGAAGGGATGTACCTGCACATAATCGATTCGCAATCGGATGAGCTGATTCACACATTTACCGAATTTCAGGCAATGAACTTTACACTTGGTGAAAGCCATGCATATGTTTATCATATCGACTGGATGAGTGGAGGTGTTACCAGCATTTTGGTTGTTGACCTGGAAACCCGGGGAGTAGTTTCTGAAAACTTCATTAGTGATGGTACCGAAATCGAATCTATTTACGGTATATATGCGGATAAAACTACCGGCAATGTTTTCATTGCCGATGCCAAAGGGTTTGTTTCTACCGGCCGGGTATATTGCTTTGACAGCGATGGGAAGAAAAAATACTCATTCCCCACAGGTTTAAACCCGGGGTCAATGGGAGTGTATTACACTCAAAATGGAGAATAATATAAAGAATCTTAGTGGCATTCATTCAATATCGTATAGTTAAACATTCTGGATTTAGAACGCAGATAACGCAGATGCGGAGCAACGCAGATTTTCGCGGATTTTATTGTTAAATCTGCGTTCGAAGATCAGCGTTATCAGCGTTCCATTGAACAACTATACGATATTGACTATTAATTGATTAATTTTGTGATGACCAAATTTCTAAAACAAAACCTATGAACTACACCCAGGCCATTGAAGAACTCGAAGCCATTGTGCAGGAAATTGAAGATGCAGAAATCAGCGTTGATGAACTTTCAGAAAAGGTAAAAAGAGCTTCGGAGCTTATACGGTTTTGCAGAAAAACCCTGACCTCTGCCGAAACAGAAGTTCAGAATATCCTCAAAGACCTTAAAGATTCCGAAAAGGGTACAAAAGAGAAGGCAGAATAAAAAGTCTGGACTTATCTTTTTCTCCTTCTGATTTTCTTTACTCCCCAGCCTATCATTACGCCTAACCCAGCCAGTACTGCCACAAGGCCCGACCAGGCCCATACAGCCAGCGGAACACCTTTTTCTTCTACGATGCGGTTCTGGGTTTCACGGTATACAGCGGGCATTACCGGCAAGCCGTCAGCACCTTTCTCAAAGGAAACGGCATAACGGGCAACGGCTTCCCAGACTTTAAATTCCCGCTCATTTTCATACAGGATTGTATTTTCAAGCTCAAGCGGGTTGCCGTCTCTGTCCTTCAGAACAAGAGCCAGCTTAGGTAATATTTCGCCGATCATGGGCAAAAACGATGTAAGGTAGTAATCGGATACCAGGTGAAACAAGCGCGGGTCGTTCCTGTCAAGGGGAACATATCCATCATCATGCTGCACCCCTTCACCGGTAAAGATCTTCACATCCTGCACCGAGCGGTAGGCAGGCACCGGTATATTGGCAAATGGAATGGTAAGCCAGGCAATCTTACCCGGATCGTATGTATACTTCAACCCGGAGATCTGCAGAAAATAAGTATCGCCCATCAGTTTAGAGAGCAAGCCGGCAACCTCCAGCAGATTATAAACTTCCGGTGCTGTAAGATACACTGAAACCATAGGATATCCGGGCCTTTTATCGGGACCTGAACCCAATCCGGCAATGGTAACCAGGTCCATAAAGGAAACTTTTCCTTCGGACCATTCCATGATTCCGGGTATGATATCTCCACGGATCACACCATTGGCCTGTATAGCAAAGTCAACCCTGTGACCTGCAACCCGCTCTGCTTCAAGGCGCATGGCGTCAACAACAAAATTACCTACAGTGGTTTCCACCAGGTCCTGATGTTTTACCACCGGAAAATCGGAATGCAGGATATGTGCATAAACATCAGTAAACAGGCTGTCGCTGAACTCTATAACAAAATTGTTAAGCCTTGATGTAAAGTAAGCGATGCGTTCCAGTATGGCCGGATCTTCCCCGACACTGTCATCCAGCGGAATCTGATAGGGAGTATTATTTTCATCATTGACCAATCGAACTTCTTGGGTTGAGTTGTCATACTCCAGTTCGAGCATTCCCAGGTGCTCAAGGTAATAACTGCTGTGCAAAAGAATGGTATTACTAATGATTTCAGGCTTCAACGTTTGATAATGATCGTGGCCACCCAGAATGATGTCAATATTATTGACCTTTGCTGCCAGTTCCCGATCTTCTTTCACACCCGAGTGAGAAAGTGCAATAACAACATCAGCACCCAGTTCCCTGAGTTTATCAACCTGTTGCTGTGCAATTTTTAAAGGATCCCTGATGGCCACAGGTTCTGCATTGGGGGCAACGGAGTATGCATCAATACCCAGCAATCCAAACAAACCAATTTTTAGTCCGTTTTCAAGCTCCATGATTTTATGAGGCAGAAATTCCACATCCAGAATAGCATGCCCATCGGGAATACTCAGGTTGGAAATAATGAGGGGAAGCTTCTTATGTGCATCAGGATATCCGGCTCTGCTAAAATATTCTGCCAGTTCATCGGGTCCATAATCAAACTCGTGATTCCCTATGGTGGTTGCATCATAACCAATCTCCATCATCAGTTCTATTTCGGGAGAGTAGCCTTCCAGGATCAGCCATGCATAGGGAGAACCTCCAATAAAATCGCCGGAAGAAAGCAAAAGCACAGGTTCGTTGGCTTTTTCGGCCCTGATCTTATTTACCATGGCCGATAACCTTGCAAAACCTCCCAAGGCAGGATCTTTCTTTTCGGGGTGATAATCAACCGCCGGAAGAGGCGTTAATACACTGTGTTCATCGCTTGTATGCAGGATTGTAAATCGCTGAGACTGGGCTGACATGTACATAGGCAGGA
>SKSE01000197.1 GCA_007118135.1 Bacteroidales bacterium
CACGGCCACTTTGTCTCCATACCATTTGGTTGACTTCTCCGTCATTTTCCGGAATAAAACTTACGGTAACTTCTATTTCCTTCATAAGAAATCTGGTTTCACTGTAGGGATATAACCTGAATTTATTGTCTCCGGGCAGCAAAATCCAGAATTCATCATTTTCAATGGCAAAGGTCATTTCCATGCCGTCTTCCATCCGGTATGTACCTTTGAAAGGTTCTGCCTTTTCCGGGGAAAGAGCAATTTCAACCCTTGGTTTTTCCGGTTCTACCGGTGCAAATTTGTCTGACAACAGCAAGCCTGCAACGGCGTTTTTCATTGCAATTGAACCAATACTCTGGTTATTTAACATTACGATGATAACCAGATTTTCATCAGGATATATTGCGATGTTGCTGGTAAAACCCGGTACTCCACCCTGATGACTCACCACTTTTAAACCCCTGTGGCTTCTTACATAAAACCCATAGGTATAACCAATGGTGTCGCCGTTTTCAAGGGTGTTATATGTATTGAAAATGCGATCCATAATTTGCTCACTTCCTACTTTGGGGTTGAGAAAGTTTTTTCCCCACAGTATCATGTCATCAAGACCGGAGAGGACATTTCCCGAACCATAGCTGAAATCGCTAAAAGAACTGACATGCTCGAATCCATCGGGAATGCTTCGATAACCTTTGGCCAGATCAGATATTTCCTGCCCGGCATAGTAATTTACTTTGGTTGAATACATGCCCAGGGGTTCGAAAAAGTTTTCCCTGAGAAATTCGGCAAAATGCATTCCGCTGACCGATTCAACTATGGAAGCCAGCAAAGCATAACCCCCGTTGGAGTAAACGAAGCTGGTATTGGGCTCAAAATTCAGTTGTGCGTATTTTTTTATGAGGCTTAATTCATCCTGGTGGGTCCATTCCACATCCAGGCGAATATCACCGAAAAGCCTGAGCAGGTCGGTGGATGCAATTCCGCTGGTATGTTGAAGCAAATGCCTTACAGTAATGATGTATTTGTATTGGGGAAGTTCCGGAAGGTATTGCCTGATGTCGGCATCCATGTCAAGCTTCCCCTGTTCTTCAAGCAACAATATGGCAAAAGCTGTAAATGGTTTACCAACAGAAGCAAGGTCGATAAGGGTATTTTTCGTATTCTTCGTTCCGGTTTCCCAGTTTTTAACGCCATAGGCTTTCTGGTGTAGCACTTTATTGTTGTGTATGACCGCAATTGCACCACCTGGTTCATCGGGCTTCTGACGTAAAGCCATCAGCGAATCAATTTTTTCTGAAAGTCTGTAGGTTTGGAGGGTTTGTGCATGGGTTGCAGTAAATAAAAAGACATTTACCAGCAAAGAAATGATAATGAGTTTTTTCATGGGTTTTTTGTGTTTATTAGTTTTTACAGGTGAATGAATTGCGTTGTACCTGATAATCATTTTGCTAATACAGCAATTCCGCTTTCCCTTATCCAAAAATATACCACATGGGTCAACATGTTTGGTATAAGACTGTTAGGGTGAGAATGTTAGATTTTACTTTTCTGAAATGTACGTCAGCGGGCAAAAAATGTACGTTTTTGAACGGTTGTTGAAATTCTGTGGAAAAGCCTGTCATGCTGAGCAAAGCGAAGCATCTCGTTCTTTTATTGAAAACTGCAAATTAAAAAATGCATTATTTGCGAAAAACGCTGGAATAATTCAGCGAAAGTCAAATTTAAAATACAGAAAAGGGATATGTCATAAAGGATGGTATTGATAACATCATACCTTTGTGGTGCTTTGGGTTTATTTATTAATATTGTTGTCCGGTTAATAATATAACAAATGCCTGCATCAATTGCAATTACCTATGAATGGGATGTTGCGCTCCGCTGGAGCTTATTGACGTCGGGCGATTTATAATCTACAAATGTTGTCGCTGCTCTGCAGCTCTGATAAAAGCTGGAGTGCTGCAAACACATATTTTTTATAATGGGCTATACACAAATCTCCATAAAAGCACCAACAGCATACAATGAAGACATGCTGCGGCAAATGATTGCCCGGCAGTTGAAGATTCGCAGATTTTCATTTCAGATAGAAGGCAAAAGTCTGGATGCCCGCAATAAGCGCAATATTCATTGGTTGCTGCGTGTGGCAGTGGTTTCTGATGAGATAAAAGGGGGAGAAGTGCCACAAGCCGAAAGTCTGGATATTCCTTTCAAAAAACGCAAGGAAAGTATTCTGATTGTGGGAAGCGGGCCGGCAGGTTTTTTTGCTGCCTTCATTTTGCAGAAAGCGGGCTTCACAACTACCCTGATTGACCGTGGTTCGGAAGTACTGAAACGCAATAGATCCATACAAAACTTTGAGCGCAATGGTGTTTTCGACCCCAGAAACAATTACGCTTTTGGCGAAGGGGGTGCGGGTACTTTTTCCGACGGGAAACTAACATCACGCTCCAAGCACATCAGCAAAGAGCGGCAGTTTATCCTTCAGAGCTATATTCATGCGGGCGGCCCCGAAGAAATAGCCTACATGGCACATCCCCATCTGGGAACCGACAATCTCATTAAAATTGCAAAAAACCTGCGACAACAATACCAGGAACTGGGTGGTGAGATTTTGTTTGAAACCCTTCTGGAAGACCTGGTTATTAAAGACTGCAGGGTGTTGGAAGCCAAAACATCCGGAGGAAATATCTCTTTTGATGCTGTTTTCATCGCACCCGGTCATTCGGCCTATGAAACCTACCGGATGCTGATGAGACGGGGAGTACAGTTTCGAACCAAAAATTTTGCCCTGGGCAGCCGGATGGAGCACCCTCAGGAAATTATCAACCTGGCACAATGGGGCAGGGAGAGTTTACCGGGTGTAAAAGCTGCCGAATACAGGCTAACATCGCCGGGCGATGGTAAGCATCAGGTGTATTCTTTCTGCATGTGTCCCGGAGGAATGGTAGTTCCTGCAGCAGCCTATGCCGATACCAACATTGTAAATGGGATGAGTTTTTACAAACGAGACGGACGATTTGCCAATGCCGCGTGCGTGGCAGGTTTACATCCCAATGAGCTGGTCGGTCGTGAAGTATCTGCCATGGAAGCGCTTGAACTGGTGGAGCAACTGGAACGTTCATTTTATGATTTTTCCGCCGGTTACATGGCACCTTCATGCAGCATACAGGATTTTCTGGAAGGGAAACTTCGCGCTAACCAATTGCAGAGCAGTTATCCGCTGGGTTTAAAAACTGCTCCGCTTTGGGAGCTCCTGCCCCAAAATGTGGTGAATGCCATGCGGGCAGGACTGAAAGATTTCAGCCGGAAAATGCACGGATTTGAAACAGGAAATCTGATTGGATTGGAAAGCAAGACATCTGCCCCCATACAGGTTTTGCGCGAAGAGGGCGGATTATGTACCGGTTTTGAAAACCTTTATGTAATCGGCGAAGGAAGCGGCTATGCAGGAGGCATTATTTCAAGTGCTGCCGATGGGGTGAAGGCGGCCATGAGATTTATAAATCCATAGAAACTTTTTTCCCGGCTAGAATAATCAATTCGGGTTTTCCGGAAATCTCCATCCCTTCATAAATATTGATATCACAGTTCTGGTATTGTGATGAGGCGGACAAAACATGTTTCCTGTCGGGATTGAAAAATACCAGGTCTGCATCTTTTCCCACATCTATACTTCCCTTGTTTTTTAAACCGAAAATATTTGCCGCATTTGCCGAGGATAGTTGTATCCATTGCTGAGCGGTGATTTTATTCTGCGTTACTCCGAAGTGGTATAAAAGAGGTATCCGGAATTCGAGACCCCCTGCGCCGTTTGGAATTAAAGTGAAATTATCCTTTCCGGCTTTTTTCTGCTGCATGGTAAAAGGGCAATGGTCGGTGCCAACGGTATCAAAAGTGTTGTGGATAAGATGGTTCCATAGAATTTCACGGTGTCCGGGCGGACGTGCCGGCGGACTGAAAACGAAGGGGGCTGTCTCTTCCAAGCTGCCTTCATAAACCCCGGTGTCGTGCAAAAGGTATTGGGGGCAGGTTTCGGCGTAGAGGGGCAAGCCCTTTTTTCGTGCTTCTGCAATGTGTTCGGCCGATTCGGCGGCAGAAATATGCACAAGGTATGTAGTACAATTCGTCTTTTCTACCAAATCAATAACCTTTTCCACTGCCCTGCTTTCCGACTCTGGTGGTCGCGACATGGCATGGTAGCGGGGATGGGTCAGTCCTTTTGCAACAAACTCCCGGCGCAAACTTTCA
>SKSE01000203.1 GCA_007118135.1 Bacteroidales bacterium
AATAAAGAACCTTTTCGGGGTTTTCGGGAATATCTTTTTTATCAATGAAACGTTCATCGGAGAAACCACCGAAAATGGCTGTAACATCTACTTTTACTACCCAATCTTCGGGTACCCTTATGGAGGTACCACCAAAGATACAAAGCAAGTCGATGGCATTTACTCCGTTAGCCAGCCTTGCATGACGCAGGTCAATTTCGCTACCACCAAAAATTGCGGTCATTTGTCCGCCTTTAAAATTCTGAGAGTTGTACTTCTTTTCGCCACCGCCAAAGATATTGGTTTCGTTGATGAAATCATTTACATCGGCACCTTCAGGAATATTAAACTCCTTGGGCTTGAAAACCTGCTTACGCATCAGGATGGAAACCCCGGCGATGATGAGTAAAAGAGGAATAACAAATCTTACTACTTCCCAGAATCCCATACTGAAGATGTCTCCCGCAATAAATATTGATCCCACAAGAAAGAGCATAATACCTGAAGTTTTATTTCTTTCGGTAATGATAAAAAATACACCCAGAACAACAAGTAACATCTTCCATGAGTATACCCAAACCGGAAGTACCCAAGGCAGCAGTTCATAAAAATGCAACAAGAGAAATATACCTGCTAAAAGCAGTAAAATTCCCAGCATAATTCGTTTTTCTACAAAAGTTCCCATAACAATTCGTTTTTGTGTGAATAATTTTGTTTACAGGGCAAATGTATTATCATTACACACCCCGTTTCAACCCAAAATCGGTAAATGGCTCAGTAGCGTCGGTAATTGGCAGTTTTTCAATTTTTTGAATCTTCCAGGTCACTGATGTGAAGATTCAATGCCTTAACACTGATGTTGATTTCCCAGATGCTGATGGCCAGGGAAATAATTAACATAACCAGCCCGATGCCGAAAATAATCTCTGCTGCCAGGTTTCTTCCCACATATATCAAAAACATGCTTAATACACAAAAAAGCAGACTTCCAACACCGTAAATCTGCATGCTTTTTATGAGATAAACCCGCTTTTTCAGGTTTTCTATCTGACCGTATAATATGGATGTGGGGCTGGCCTTATATTGTGCATGAAGACTTCTTACCAACTGTGCCAAAGTAAGAAAACGATTGGTGTAAGCCAGTAAAATTAATGAAATGGCTGAAAACAAAAGCGCCGGGGTGGTTAAAGTTAGTTGTGTCATGGTTTTTGAAATTTTTAGTTATCTCATTATTTTCCGAATAGTATTTTCCGGTTTTTGGGCAAAAAAATTTATTTTGTTTATCGTAAACATGAGCTATTGGTATATCTTAAATCCAAAATCATCCATAAGTAATTCCGTTCTTCCTGTATTCCAGATATACAGGCCAAACTCATAATCTTCACTTTCAACTTTGGGTAAATAAATCAGTAAATTTACTTTTTCCCATTCTCCCTGCCTTGCTAAATGATTGCGCAAATTCAAGGATTTATAGAAAGTGTTTTCACTATTCTCATGTATTGAAACTACCAATTCTACATCACCAACAGATTCATTCAGCAGAAAATGTGATTGGAAAAACAGCAATAGATTTTTTTCGCGAATTTCAGGTAAATTATTTGTTTTATAAGTAATTCCAAAATCCATTTCTTTAGTCAAAACTCCTGCACTCTGGCCTGAATGGGAAAAATCAGATGTAATCGAAACATTTTCCCAGTTAGCTGAAATAGCTTCATCAAAATTCAGGATTTCAGTTTTTACCGGAGTCTTTTCATCTAAACCTAAATATTGCTCCAATGACCTTTTCTTCTTTGAATCTCTAAGCTTGCTCACAGTAATTTTTCCATTATCCCAAATCCTGTCGGTTTGCGTTATTATTTCAGGATATTCAGGATAAACATCTGACAGGAAAAAAACATTTTGAGTTACGATGTAGTCAAAATCCCATTGTAAAGCTTTTGATATATTTTCTCTGCTGGTTCTCATAACTACATATCCTTTTCTATTCATCAAAGTAAGAGGAATGTTCGGGGCATAGGCATCAATTACGAGCATTTTTGCATTTTGAGGTATGTTTAATGAATCAAGATAATACTCTGCATTCTTAAAATTATTTATAGTTGCATTAACCCGGTCCCAATGTCCGGTTTCATGTCTTTCAACCTGAACAATGCCGGCGTTAATAATTAACGGAATAGAAAATACAGCAATTAAAACCAGCTTAAAATAATTATTTGCCGGTTTTAACCATTCAGGAGTTGCTGATAATAGAATAATTAAAAAAACAATTACAGGCAGAAAAAATGTATCAAGAAAATAATAGTCATGGGCAGGAAATTGTTGCAGCATCAGTAACGCAAATGCTACACAACCCAATAACATTACAGAAACCAAAATCAAAAGCTCAATGGAAACTTTATTAAATTTTATTTTCTTCCTGATCGCATTAATGATTAACAACCCGATTAACAAAGCGATGAAGATGTAATGTGTAAGGGAGAAATAATGTGTCAACCATCTTTCCTTTACCAACACGACTAAATCAAGGATTTGTCTGTAATTGGAAGGGGGCATGATGTGATTTAAAAAAATCGAACCATACTTATCTGTCAGATAATTATTATAAAAGAAGTAAGCAAGAATTGAAAAAAGCGAAATAACAACAGGAATTATTTTAGGTTTCAGATGTGTTTTTTGATTTAATATGCGTAAAAATTCTAACCCCAGTATTGCTATCAATGGAATTGCAAAGGTGGTTCTGCTTAATGTTGCAAGAGTCAGAAACAAAATACTGATATTAAAAAACCTATTCTTTTCGGTTGATAAATAATATGCATAAAAATAAATTCCGACAAATGCATTGGAAAGCGAAGGTATGGTTGGCAAAAAACCAGCCTGATAATAAACAAATACCGGTGAAGTAGCTGCAAAAAGTGTAATAAAAACAGATTTCAGAAAATCTCCTGTTAAAAGTTTTGCCAATTGAAAAACAAAAAACAACCCAATGAAGCTATAAATCAAGACATATAACCTAAATACCCAGGGCGCATTGGTATTTAAAAGCTTCATAATTACCGCAGGAATATAATCATGCATGGGAAAGTCAACTGCAGTAATACTTGTATTTGCCGGTTTTTCCCATTTATTGGGAAACTGGTGATTAAGTACGAAAGTTTCAGGTTTAAAAAAATTCAAACCATTTTTGGTGAATCCCACAGCGAGGGCATATCTGTCGGATTGAGCCCAGGCATGAATGTTTGATGGGTACTCGTTAATAAAGTTTTTATGAAACAAAACCCCCAGAAAAACAATTATCAATAAGATTGTAATGTTATTGAATTTATTTTTCATGCTGTGTAAATCAATAGGCCCCGAATTAACTTTACGAATTTAGTTATTATTAAAAGACCAACACAATCAAATATTAATTCATCCGCAAACATATTTCAATTGTTTTTGTTTGTTGAAATAAAAACAATTTATGGGTTATTCTTACATGTTTTATGAAAACGAATAAAAACTACACTCTGATTTTGGTGATTGCAGGCATATTTTTGTTAATATTACCCGACTTGCAGGCACAAAATGGTACCATCCGAGGCAGGGTATTTAATGAAGCAAACAACGAACCCCTGCCCTTTACCAATCTCATTATCGACGGAACCAATATCGGCAGTACATCCGACCTTGACGGGAATTTTCTTTTCACCGGGCTTCAGCCCGGTTTTGTGCGTTTACGTGTTTCGGCAGTGGGATTTGAAGACAAAGTAACCGAAGAGTTTATGGTTACCAATGCACGCACCGCCAATATTGATATTGAGATGCGTGAGAAACAGTTTGAGCTGGATGAAGTTGTAATTGAAGCATCACAGTTTCAGCGCCGTGAGGAGAGTCCTGTTTCATTGCGTCGGCTGGGAATTTCGGAGATTGAACGCAGCCCGGGAAGTAACCGCGATATATCAAAGGTTATTCAATCTTTACCGGGTGTGGCTTTTACACCGGCTTTTCGTAATGACGTTATCATTCGTGGCGGCGGACCCAACGAAAACCGTTTTTTCCTTGATGGTGTTGAAATTCCCAACCTGAATCACTTTGCCACACAAGGAGCCAGCGGTGGGCCTGTAGGAATTATCAATGTAGATTTTATTCGTGAAGTAGAAATGTATTCATCAGCCTTTCCGGCTAACCGCGGAAATGCCCTAAGTTCAGTATTTGAATT
>SKSE01000310.1 GCA_007118135.1 Bacteroidales bacterium
CACAAGGAGCCAGCGGTGGGCCTGTAGGAATTATCAATGTAGATTTTATTCGTGAAGTAGAAATGTATTCATCAGCCTTTCCGGCTAACCGCGGAAATGCCCTAAGTTCAGTATTTGAATTCCGTCAGATCAGGGGAGATTCAGAAAGGCTTAACTTCCGTGGAACAATAGGTGCCAGTGATTTAGCTCTTACCCTTGATGGCCCGCTCAGCGAAAATACTACCATGATCTTTTCTGCAAGAAGATCTTATTTACAGTTTCTTTTTGGTGTAATAGGTTTGCCCTTTTTACCTACCTACAACAGCTTTCAATTCAAGACCGATACCCGTCTCAATGAAAGATCTGAACTAACAGTCATTGGTATTGGTGCATTGGATCAGTTTCGCTTAAACCTGGATGCCAATGAAACGGAAGACCAACGTTTTATTTTGGATTATCTACCGGTAAGCGAGCAATGGAACTATACCCTTGGTGCAGTTTATCGTAGATTTCGCGACAACGGGTTTGACCGTTTTGTGGTGAGCAGGAATATGCTACGGAATTTTTCCTACAAATATCCTGATAATGATGAGTCGTTGCGCAGAAATTTCGATTACGAGTCAGATGAAATTGAAAACAAAATCAGGTACGAGCGCACTTCACAACTGGGTCCCTGGCGTGTTATTGCAGGTGCAGGCGGTGAATATGCAAAATATCTGAATGATACGTACCGCGAAATTTTCCTTTTCAATCAACCTGATACTATAATATACGATTCATTTCTCGAACTATATAAGTGGAGCCTGTTTGGGCAGATTACACGCGGATTTTACAATGATAAAGTAACACTTTCATTTGGGGTACGAACCGATGCCAATAATTATTCATCCAATATGGCCAATCCGCTTAATCAACTTTCGCCCCGCCTTTCAGTTGCTTACCAGTTGCGTGAGAATCTCTCTTTAAGTGCCAGCACAGGCCGGTTTTTTCAGCTTCCTTCATACACCACCCTTGGATTCAGAGATCGCGAAGGAGTTTTACGCAATAAAGAAAATAACCTGAGGTTTATCAGCGTAGATCATTATGTTACAGGGTTTGAATATCTGCCAACCCGGCAAACCAAAATTACCCTGGAAGGATTCTATAAAAACTACCGTAATTATCCTTTCTCTGTTACCGACTCTGTTGCTATTGGCAGTAAGAGTGTTGATTTTGGAATTTTCGGGGATGAAGAGGTTACATCCACCAGCCGTGGAAGAAGCTATGGGGCTGAGTTACTTTATCGTGAACAGCGATTCAAAGGACTTAATATCATTCTTTCTTATACTTTTGTACGTAGTGAATTTGAAGATGTGCGCTCAAATGATTTTATTCCTTCTGCATGGGATAACAGACATATTGTAAACCTTACTGCCACCAAAAAGCTCCCCCGAAACTGGGATATAGGAGCAAAATGGCGCTTTTCAGGAGGTGCTCCCTACACACCTTTTGACCTTGAACTGTCGCGAAGAGTTGAAGCCTGGGATGCACAAAGATTAGGGTATCTTGATTTTTCGCGGTTTAATTCCAACAGGCTGCCCGCATTTCATCAGTTGGATTTGCGCATAGATAAACAATACTTTTTCGATAATTTTTCACTGATGTTTTACCTGGATATCCAGAATGTTTATAACTTTCAGTCAGAATTGCCACCTAATCTATTGCGCGAAACCGACGATGCGGGAACTCCCCTGCCAGCTGAAGATGGCCGATATCAACTGAAAGAACTTCGCAATACAACAGGTACCATTCTGCCCAGTATTGGAATTATGTTTGAATTTTAAAAGAGGATATTATGTTGAGAAATAAAAAATCTATCGTATTTATGCTTGTTGTCGTGCTGGTTTTACCTTTTCTAACAGCATTCATTTCCGACAACAGCATGCAGCAACGCTGGTGGCAGCGTAAGAGGGAAAAACAGCCTCCTATGGAGTTCAACACCCTTGCTGAAGCACCGGGCCATACCATTGAAATCAGATTTACCGCTGGCCGATCGCACAACCACCCACTGATGGCATTTTGGCTGGAAGATACAGCAGGAAATTATATACAAAGCCTTTATGTGGCCGAATCCATTGCCAAAGGGTATTTTCGTCATGGCGATCCATCCACAGGCAGGTGGGAGCCAGGTCCATTAAGAAGACCGGCAGCTCTCCCCTATTGGGGGCATAAACGGGGAATTAAAGCTCCCGACGGTTATTTTATTCCGACACAGGACGATCCTATGCCCGATGCTGTTACAGGACCCACGCCCAAAGCCGATTTTATCCTTACCACACGAACACGTCACATGGAACCCCGTGTATTCCAGGTTATGATGGAAATTAACCAGAGTTGGGACTGGAACCGTTTCTGGCATAACAATAAGTTTCCCGATGACCCACATTATAAAACCTCCAGTCAGCCTGCTCTGGTTTATAAAACTGTTGTAGATCTTGATGACCCAAAGGAAGAATATACCATGCAACCTATCGGCCACAGTCACTGGTCAGGAGCAACAGGCGAGCTATTCAATGATCTGGGTACCATTACTACAGCATTGCAGATTTCTGATAAAGTGAAAGTGAGGATTGTGAGATGAATACAATAGGGATTGTAACTTTATTTTTATAATCCACCCCTTTTTATTATTTTGCGCTCCATAACCTGTTTTTTATGGAATTGCTTATTAATAACCAGTTAAAAGAACTTCTTGCACTACGCAAGTGGTTGCATAAAAATCCCGAACTCTCCGGAAAGGAAAAAAACACTTCACAAAAGCTGGAGGAATTCATCAGGCAAACCTCTCCTGATAAAATCATAACAGGACTGGGGGGTTATGGTGTTGCGGCTGTGTATGTTTTTGGTGAAAAGGGTCCTACGGTTTTAGTAAGGGCCGATATGGACGCACTTCCCATTGATGAAGTAAATACATTTGCACATAAATCAGAGGTAGAAGGTGTATCGCACAAATGCGGACATGACGGTCACAGTAGCATCCTCGCGGGTCTGGCACTGGCTCTGAAAAATAAACCCCTTAGCAACGGAAGAATCGTTTTGCTGTTTCAACCCGAAGAAGAAACCGGACAAGGAGCTGCCAAAGTGATTTCCGATGAAGCTTTCAAAATGATTAAACCTGATTATGCCATTGCACTGCACAATCTGCCGGGATTTGAAAAAGCTGCCATAGTGCTTAAAGACGGACCTTTTGCTGCTGCATCAACAGGTATGATCGTTAATATCAAAGGTGCATCATCGCACGCTGCCCATCCTGAGCAGGGCAACAGTCCGGTAAAGATGCTTTCACAGGCAATGCAGGAAATTCCTGAAATACCCGAAAAAAAATCGTCAAAATTCAAAGACTTTGCCCTGGCAACCATTATCCATGCAAAGCTGGGAGAAGTGGCATTCGGCACCAATCCGGGCAAGGCGGTACTGATGGCCACTTTGAGAACCTTCTATAACGATGATATGAAAGTGCTGGTTAAGGAAGCTGAAAGGCTGGTTAAATCACTGGCCGAAGAGCATAAAATGAAAGTTGAGATATCCTACACCGAAGAATTTCCGGCAACTATCAACGATAAAAAACTCAATGATACCATCCGTCAGGTGTGTGATGAACTGGGTGAAGAAATCATTGAGATCGATGAGGCATTTCGCTGGTCAGAAGATTTTGGAAACTTTACGAGTAACTTTAAAGGAGTACTCTTTGGTATTGGAGCTGGTATTGACAGCCCCGGCCTTCACAACAATGACTATGATTTTCCCGATGAAATACTGCCCCATGCTGTGCAGGTTTTTTATCATACTATTAAAAAAATTTCCAATGCCTGACCACATTTCCATTCAGCGTTTCGCTGCTCTGCAGCTTTTGGTCAGTGTTGCCATGTATCCGATTACAAAGGTTATTGCTGCGCTGCAGCTTTCTATCACCGATAAAACCAATGGTATATTCGCAATTATTTTATCAAATAAACCAAAAATTAATCAACAAGGTATTTACTATCAGATACTTCTAAATAAAAAACTCCGAAGGAGTGAAATGATTATAGCTTAAAAGAACAAGACAACAATCAGTTTAATCCCGAAGGGATGTCAATAAATCCCTCCAAAAAAAGATTTAAAATGTTCCATACTTCCCACATA
>SKSE01000012.1 GCA_007118135.1 Bacteroidales bacterium
CGGTGAAAATTTTGTTCCGAAGAATCATCCCGGATCTCTGTTACGGATAAAAAGCGGGGGAACGGAACATCAACCTCTTTCTATGGAGAGAAATGGAAGTTTATTGCTGCTAAAGTTTGTAAATGAAATTGAATTGCACGTTGATGCAAAGGAGACACCGGAGTATATCAGGTTTGAAGTTACCAATGTTGTGCATCCTGAGAAGATTGAAGCGATCTTCTGGGGCCCATTTAATACAACAATTGATGAAACCATTGGTGAAGTGGTCGGAGTGGTTCGCAATACTGATTTTGCGATTGGCCTTCGTGCTTTGAATTCCAAAACCATCGGAGGTAAATTATTGAACAGTGAGGGGAGCAGTCTTGCCCATGCAGGCATTGGCGGAAGCACCGCCACAAAAGAAGAACACGGTTCTTCGCTGCAGGCTTTCAGTATCAACCAGGCCCTTGACAGAGAGATCAACGTCTGGCGCCACAATAAAGAATTCATGGTACAAGGCCTGCCCGGATATAGCCTTGAAGGAATTGCCATTACCCTTTTTGGTACGCACCCCGATAAGGCATTGGAAATGATTGGTCAGATCAGCATTTCGGAAGGACTGCCACATCAGGTTATCGACGGTGAGTGGATAAGAACTTCCGGCTCAACCGGTAAACCATATCTTATTACTTTATTTTCTGAAGACAATTTTGATGAGATTCTCGAATATGCTGAAAGGCTTGGCTTCTATTCTATCTATCACAGCGATCCTTTTAAAAACTGGGGCCAATTCGATCTGAGAACAGACCTGTTCCCCAATGGTCTGGATGGAATGAAAGCCTGTGTGGAAAAGGCTAAAGAAAAAAATATCCGGGTTGGCGTTCATACTCTCACCAATTTCATTACCACCAACGACCCCTTTGTTACAACACCCCTGAACAGTAATCTCATGGATGCAGGCTCAGCATTACTTATGGAAGACATAAGTAAAGATGCAACTAATATTGTCATTGACGATTATGAGAACTTTGTATACAAATATTCATTGAACAGCATTTTAATAGGTAATGAGATCATACGTTACCAGGAAGTAACCAGGGAAAAACCCTACACGCTGAAAAATTGTGTACGAGGGGCCTTTGGCACAACTGCAGCATCTCACAAAAAAGGAGACGATGTAAAAAAACTGATTGATCATCCTTACAACACATTTTTTCCGGATTGGGAAATGCAAGAGCAGATGATTGACAACCTGGCTGATTTTTTCAACAAGACAGGTGTATCGCACATGGATTTTGACGGACATGAAGGCGTATTTGTGACCGGTCATGGAGATTATGCTGCCAACTATTTTGCAGAAGAGTTTTTAAACAGGGTAGACCATTTAGTTATTAATGGCTCAAGCATCGTCAACCATTACTATTGGAACAGTAACAGTTATATCAATTGGGGGGAACCCTGGTACGCCAGTTTCAGGGAAAGCCAGTCAGAGCACCGCTTTAACCTGCAGCCCTTTTTAGAACGCAATTATATGCACAATATGCTCGGATGGTTTCTTATGACATCCGATACTTCTGTTGAAGACATTGAATGGATGATGGCCCGTGCCGCAGGATTCAATGCAGGATATGCTTTTGTGGCCAATTATGAAGCCTTTAAAGAAAATCCGAACACTGACAAAATCATTGAAAGCATCCGAATTTGGGAAGAAGCCAAAGAACTCAGCATTTTTTCAGATCAGCAACTAACCGGGCTAAAAAATCCGGAAAAAGACTTTCATCTTGAAAAAATTGGAACCAATCAATGGAAATTTCATCATTTTGAAAGATTGCATTTTGAACACGAGAGGGCTATTCTTCAGCCCGGTCAGCCAACACATAGCACTTTTACGTTTGTAAATGAATATGACCCCCAACCCATACATTTGCAGTTATTGATTACAGGAGATGATGGGGTCAGGGTTGAAAATATTACAATTGTGGTGGATGGTTTTTTTGATGTAACAGTTCCTGAAACCTTAAACAAGGGACAAACACTCGTATGGGATGGTTCCGAACAGATGAGGCTATACAGTGATCGGGGTAGGTTCATTAAAAGTATTGATATTGGGAAAAGCCTGCCTGATTTGAGCAAAAGTACCCACCAGATAACTATCGATGCGGGCAGAATGATCGGCAACAAACCGGTTATTAATGGAATCATCAGGCTGCAGGGTAGTTTTGAACTAATTGAGCTATGATATTAAAATCCAAACTATCCCCAGATTTCTGATACCAGATACATTACTTTGTTGACTGTTTGAGAAATCATAGGTAATAAAAAAGCCGGTCGTACTTTTCAGACGACCGGCTTTTTCCTGTTAGTCAGCAAGGTCTTGTAATAAATCGACCTGTGCTTTTTCGGGTTATTGTTTCTGTGTCAGTGTCAAAGAAACTTCTTTTTCAATTTCACCACCCACATAAAAGACCCTTGGGGTATTACCAGTATCCCAAACAACCCCATCAACGGTGATGGTGGCGGCAACATAATAGTTGCCGGATGCCAGACCATGAAATGAAAACATACCTTGCGAATCAGTGGTAGTTTCATTAATCAGGTTTGCATCATCGTTATATAATTTTACTGTAATACCCTGCAATACGTTGCCACCATCGGCACTGGCAGAGCCAACTATGCTACCGCTGTCTTTACTACAGGCAGCCACAGCAAACATTAATATGATTAAATATAATACTTTTTTCATTTTATTATCTATTTAAAGTTTTATAGTTTAAGGGTTTATTCCAGAACATTACGCCACTTGGTAGAACGTCCTGTGAACCAAACAGGTTTTTCGAAGTCATTATCAATGCTGATAATTGCCCATGCATCGGGATCAGTCGCCTGTACGTTGGGATTATAAAGGTTCCTTTCTTTCCACAAAAGCGTTTCATAAATGTTTGCAGGATTATCACCCAGATAACTAATTAACCTGCGGGCAGAGGTAAAGACCGTTTCGTAATTAAAGTGGTTGTAGTGTAAATGCAATTGGTCGAAAATGGCTTGCACCTTTTCGATATCAGACATGGCATCGAATTGCTGAGCCATATGATCTGCAAAGGGACCGGCATTGTACTCCATTGAAGGTCTGTCACGCTCTATTCTTGAATCTGCAAACCAGCCTGGCATGGCAGGAGTAGTAGATTTATTATATCTGTTGTTAACATTCTGTTCATACCAGTATCTGCTTGACATCTCAATGGCTTGTCTGTAATACTCGCGGGCAGAACCCTGCACAGGACCCAGACCCCTTACGGCAGCTTCAGCCTTTAAAAGGGCAACCTCAACGGCATGCATTGTAGGAAACCTGATGTCCCAGTTCCATCTTGGCCGAACATTGTATTCGGAAATAATGCTCCTTTCGCTTCCTGTTTGACCTTGAGTATCCTGGCTATTGCCAAGCCTTGTCATGAATGCATTGCGCAGGAATGGTTCACGTTCTGAAAGGTCAGCCTGGGCAGCTTCATTCAGATTGATGGTCTGCTCATGACCCGGAGTTCCAAATGTAATTGAATGTACACTAATATCTGTCATAATCGGATGATTGATATAGTAGCCCCGCACGACCTTACTTAAATAGCTGTTCGGATCAGTACCGTCCTCCCAGGCACTTTCAAGCCCTGTATAGTTTCCATTAACACTTGCTGAGAACAAATAGGCCACTCTGGGGTCAACTGTTCCGTTTAACAATCCATCCGCCACATTGTCACCATCAAAATAATAGAGCGTTTGTCCATTTACCACGGTGCTTTGCTCATTGGGCACAACCCCCATGACATCATGCAGGAAGTATGCAGGAGCCCGATGTTCCCAGTGTCGCTCTCTGAATCCCCTTGTAATACCCAATTCTGATGTTAAACGATGTGGCGCTACAATGGCAATATCAGCCAGACCTGCAACATCATTATATTGATCGAAAAGAGGTTTTGCGGTTAATTCAGATAAAACAGTTTGGGTGAGATCGGGTCTCATCTCGCTGATGGTAATGGCCCAGCGTAAACGCAATGAATTGAGATACTTACGCCACTGTAAAATACTTCCATTAAAGATAACATCCTGCTGGCTGAAAATTGATTACTGCTGGTCAGTTAAGTTAACCGTTGCAAGA
>SKSE01000127.1 GCA_007118135.1 Bacteroidales bacterium
GGCCCATATTGGGTACAAAGTTGTATTTCCATAAGGAATCCAGTGAACTTTGTATCATCTCTTTATTGTAAAGGCGCCCCAGGTTAAGCTGAAAAGCCCATCCCTGGCCAAAAACCTGGTCTATATAGCACCCTTTACCTATTCCAATAGCATCCAAATGATCAGGATGTTCTTCCTGGATAAAATACTCGCCATTAAAAAGGCTTTCAATATTTTTTCTGCCTGATTCGAGGATGGAAAGATATTCCTTTTCTGAGCTGGCATCACCGGTTACCCTTGCCATTTCAACTGCAGCAGCCAGTGCGGCAAGGTACAATGAGGTAATTGCCGGAATATAACCAAACCACTCAGCATCCAGGGTATTGTGCTGCTCTCCATAAATCATCCCATTAGCTTCCTCGCCATACTCCTTATCCAGATCTATTAAATATTTCAGGGCAAGTTTGATATTGTCCCAGTTTTTTTTGAGATAAGTGTCATCTGCGGAAACCTGATAGTCGCGATAGGCCCGCAACACTACTCCAGCCTGCCCATCTGCTGCATATCTCCATGCCAGACCGCCTCTGAAATCGATACCTCCGGAGGTGCGGTCCATGACGGCAAAATCGGTTTTCTCCCTTAAATTCTTTTCCAATTCGGGAAATAGCCTTCCCATAGCCTGGGCATAATGCCATACATGCGTGCAGGTTCCCGGGCAACAGCCAATCCCCTCCCAAGCCCAGAAACGGCCATCTTTAAAAATAAAACATGTCTCTGTAGCCAGCATGGAGGTGTTTATAAATGTGCGGTTTAAAAACCAATGGGGCAGGCTGGAATTTTCATAAAATGTTTTTCTCCACAATTGGGTCAGCTCGGTTAGATTTGGATAATTAGCAGCCATTGACAATGCCACCTCGCGTGAGTCGGCATACTGATTGGTATAGTGCCTGCCTTTGTTTTCCCCGGTTGATCGATCATTTTGTGGAAGCTCAATATTTGGGAAATGCCAGCTTATGATAAACACAATCTCGTGCGATTCTCCGGGATTTAACATAATAGTTTTACTAACCCCGCCGCAAAGCTGCTCCCCAAATTTAGCAGTGGCAGATTTGTTATCATTATCAGGAAACAACAGATTAGATTTTACAGGTATATCGGCTGAGCCTACCGTAGCGCTGTCATTTCCCATCAGTAACAGGCTCATTGTGCCAAAATCTCTCTGGCTTTGTACAATCGTTGTACTGAAGTTATGTACGTTTTTACTTCTGGCTCTGCAAGTTAAAATGATATTCCCTGATTCTTGTTCTATGGTATTGTTAAGTTCTGTATCCTCGGCTTCTTTGGTAAACCGAAGTATGGCATTCTCCAACCAACCCGAAAGTTCGGTTTCTACCTTTTCATTGCTTGTATTTTTTATTGTAAAGCGCATGAAAGTGGCAGGATTACTGGAATTCTCCACATCCAGGGGAACAAACGGGGAAAATGCCTTTAAATCGACATCTACCGGTATCTGGCCGTCCCGGTAAGATACCTCTGCAATGGGATACTGTGCTTTGAAGCTGATATCATCAAAACCTTTGAAATCCAAGCTTCTTTCCCAGCTTTTTCCGCCTTGCGATACGCGCAAACCGAACCCCTGTTCGAAGGGATATTCCGGAGACACCGGGAAAATATAATTGGCACCATCCCTTGGCCTGACTCTTTGGCCATGCCAGTTTTGATGCGTAACTGATTTTACACCTTCTTTTTGCTGGTTAAAAATATCCCACAACCAAAGTTTACCGTCGCCACCAATATAAACAGTACCTGTGCACAAACCACCTACAGGCATACCAATATAGGCCAGATCTTTGCCTCTGTATATCTCATGCTCACCTCTTTGGTATAATTTCTCAAACCACTCTGCTGTCAATCCTTTGTCGATAGGTATTTGATATCCCTCAGAAGTTTGCCTGCCAAACGCAGGGAATCCGAGCATCACACCACCTGCCGCCAATCCCATGGCTTTGATGAAATCTCTCCGCTGAATGCCAGTAGATGATACCGGCAAACATGGGTTGGTTTTCTCGAATGAAGAACAACAACCTGAATTAGGTGCACATTCTTCCTGATTATGATTTGTAATATCAATTTGGTGAGTGTTTTTTTTGTTCATGATTTTGAAGTTTGGAGTTAGATTTATCTGACCGATTTGATTCTTAAAAGTTCAAACGCCCAATGGTTATTATATCACGATTAATCGATGAAAAAGATCCAAATGTAAATGTGACATCAAATATATAATAAAAAAAATTAAAAAGACTTGACATGCGGTTACCTTAAAATTCTGTAAATGTTAAAACCGTTAATTTCACTATTATCAGGGTATTCCTTAATTGCTGATTAAATCTTCCTTTTCAATCTTTTGGCTTCTTTTTTCTTGTCAAGCAGTTGCTTGTTTAGTTGTGCTGTCTTTTTCCGCATTTTCAATACATCTTCTTTGAGTAAGGTCTTCTCCCTCTCCAGGAGGATGTTTTCACCCAGGATTTCGAAAAGCGTGATTACTGAAGGATCTCTCTGGGCCATTCTGATAAAATCAAGAATTGCCGGTAAGGTATGTTCATCCTTGCACACCAATGCCAGGCCTTCGCTAAAAGGGAATTCAAGCACAAGGTGTTGTTTTTTTATTTCTTTGAGAAACTTCCAGACACCAAAATCCTTTTTCCTGACCATTGTATCGTGCAATAATATGATACCCCCTTTGCTTACTTTGGGAAGCCAGGTGGTAAAATCATTTTTAACTGCATCATAAGTATGCGTGCCATCAATATGCAAAACATCAATACTGCCATTGGAAAAGTGATGAATTGCATCATCAAACTGCATCTGCATAAGCTCAGAAAATGATTTGAACTCTATTTCATTGATCTCATTAACCCTTTTAAAAACTTCGTTATCGTAACTTCCCACATGTATATCTCCCTGCCATGTGTCAACTGCAAAGCATTTTGTTTGCAACTGTAAATCCCTTACTGACTGGCAAAAAGCAAAATAGGAATTACCGCTAAAGGTGCCCAGTTCGACAATTACTGACGGCTTCATAGTTTCCACAAGAAAAAATGCAAAAGGTATATGAGGAATCCATCCATGCGGATTGGCAAGGAAAAGCGGTTTTTTAAAAAAGTAATTTTTAGATGTCGATAACATATTACTTCAATTTGAATGCTACTTCAAATTTAGCCTTTTTGAATCAATCAAAGTTCTTGAAGTTGTTATACGGGAAATTCTATATATTTGCAAAAGAAAAGCTATCCCGCTCAGGCGGGATTTAGTTCAATATGGCATAGCCGGAACCCAATAGGTTTTAATAAAATTCTTTCAAAAAAGAAAGAATTTTAAGTTTAGCATAATAAAAGATTAAATCATGAAAACCTGTAAATTATTATTGAGCTTTTTTCTGATTAGTTTGACAAGCCTTGAAAATTCAAATTTGGGAGCAACCACTCAAAATATTCTAAATAAAAGGAATACACCTGAGTTTGTTTATCAGTCATCAAGGGAAATTCCGGTTGAGAGATTTGTAGATGTTGTAGTTGTAGGAGGTACTTTGCCGGCTGTTGCAGCTGCCGTCGCAGCTTCAGAAAGTGGTGCCAGTGTATTTCTGATAGCATCACGGCCCTATCTGGGAGAGGACTTGTGTGCAACTCTTCGGTTAAAAGCTGATGAAAATACTGTCTTTAAAACTGAACTTGACAACAAATTATTTAATTCCTCTCTTAAGCCTACACCTTTAGATGTGAAAGCTATCCTCAATAATGCCCTGCTAAATTCCGAAGTTGAATTTGTTTTTGGGGCCTACCCCTCTGACGTTTTGTGGGACAGAAACGGTAATCCTGCGGGAATTATAATTTCAAACAGAGCCGGCAGGCAGGCCATAATAGCTAAAACAATTATTGATGCTACTGACCGTGCATGGGTTGCAAGGATGGCAGGTGCTAAAGCGAAGTCCTGGAGCGGATCTGCCATTTCATTTGAAAGAACAATAGTCAAACCGGCCATTGATAAAAGTAATGGCTTTATGTATAACAAGACTCTGGAAATCTCTATGCCGGACCTTAGCTTTTTGTCGTTTGCACGGGCGGAGCAA
>SKSE01000281.1 GCA_007118135.1 Bacteroidales bacterium
CATAAATTATCTGAATGAACAAATTTTTGATGCTCAACGCAAAGAAGAATTATATCGGTTCAGATGGCAAAGGAATATGCTGCTTTTAACTATTGCCGGGCTTGGTTTATTATTTCTGGTCTTATTATTTGTGTTGATCTTTAGTCGTCTGAAAGAGAAAAAATCTCATGTTGAAAGCCTTGAAAACACTCTCAGAGAAAAAGAAGTAACGGAAAAGGCACTTCGGCAAAGTGAAGAAAACTATCAAACACTAATCAGGACTCTTAATGAAGGTCTTGTTGTTCTGGACCTGGAAAATAAAATCGAATTTGTTAACTACAAAGCCTGCAAGGTTTTAGGAGTTAAAGATAAAACAGAATTAACGGGTAGAAATTTTGTAGAATTTTTGCTGACACCAGAAGATGAGAAGCTATTTAATGATAAGATGGAACTTCAGAAGATGGGAATTTCAGATCATTATGAAGTGAAAATGAAAAATGTTGCGGGCGACCTGTTATGGGTTAACCTAAGTTCAGCACCCATTCTGGATGAAAACCTTAGATCCAAAGGCTCTGTAACACTCATTAGTGATGTTTCTGACCGAAAAAAATATGAAGAAACCTATAGCGATCTTACTACAGACCTGAACCAGAAAATCAAACAGCTTAATTGTATGTATGATATTTCTGATATATCCGGTGTTCCGGGAATTACATTTGAAGAAATCATTGAGAAATCGCTCGAAATTATTCCGGTGGGTTTAAAATATACACACGACATTGGTGTTCAAATCATGTTTGATGATAAGATTTATGCATCAGAAAATTATAAGGAGACACCATGGTCATATCTTGTTCCTATTAAGGTGCAGAAGAAAAAACTCGGACACATCAAGGTGGCATACCTCGAACCCAAACCTAAAATCAACAAAGATCCATTTCATTTTAATGAAAAGATATTATTGAAGAATATTTCTGAAAAGTTTGGTCAGATCCTTGAATCTAAAAATCTTGAAAAAGTACTGCGCGAAAATCAGGAACGGCTCCAGGAAATACAACGAATAGCAAAAATAGGTAACTGGGAGAAAGACCTTGCCTCAGGAGATTTTACTTTCTCCGAAAACTTTTACAATATTGCAGATTTATCTCCGGAAAGAAGAAAGTTTTTCGGTATAGGAAAACTTACTGAAATGGTTCATCCAGAAGACAAGGAGACTTTCAATGAGCTGCTTATAAATGATTTTGATAAAACCATTCTCAATTATCAATACCGGATAATAACACAGCAGGGAGTAATAAAAAATATTTATTCGAGCAGAAAGATTGTCAGAGATGATAATGAAAAACCTTTCAGGATAATTTATACCATTCAGGATGTAACCGAACAAAAGATCAACCAGGACCTCAAATACAGTGCTGAGGTTGCTCTCAAAACATCAGAAGCAAAGCAGCAGGTACTTGCCGATATGAGCTACGAAATGAGGACTCCTCTTAACGGCATTATTGGTGTTGTTGAATTTTTACTGAAATCTGAACTTAGTTCTGAGCAGATGAATTTTACCAAAACTATCAAAGATTCTAGTGAAGGCTTAATGAATATCATTAATAATATTCAGGAATTATCAAGGATTGAATATGGTAATATTCAGATGCACGATAAAGTGTTTGATGTAAAAAAGTTTGTCCTTAAAATCGCTGACCTTTTTGCAGCACTTACCAGACATAAAGAGTTAAAACTAAAAACTGAACTTGATAAGAAGATTCCAGCCAAAATTGTAAGTGATGAATTGCGGCTTAATCAGGTAATTTCAAATCTTATTTCAATTGCCGTAAAAAGAAACGAGAAAGGAGATATTATTTTGAAAATTTGGTGTGAAAAGAAATTGAAAAAGCATATGGTTGTTGGAGTTGAGATAAAAGACCCATCAGTTAATGACAATGAAGAAACTTCTTTACATACTATCGATTCGGTTGAAAGTATTAGTGAAACTGATATATATAAGAGTGAAGATTTGTCTATGAGTATATCTCAGAAACTGGTGGAACTGATGGGTGGTGATATTTCTATACACACCGATAAAAAACAAGGAACCACTACAAGATTTAGTTTTATTGCGAAGCAGCCTGAAGAAACCTTGAAAAGTTCTGATAAAAACGGTAATCAGGATGAAATCATCAAAACCATTGAAGGTTTGAAAGTATTGTATGCTGAAGATAAGATTATCAATCAGAAAGTTATTAAAATGATGCTTTCTCATGCCAGTGTTAATGTTGATTTAGCAAACAATGGCGCAGAGGCAATAGATCTAATGAACAAGGAAGAATATGATATAGTTCTCCTTGATATGATTATGCCGGTAATGGATGGGATGGAAACAGTAAAAGCTATAAGACAGCAGTTTAAAAGAATTCCACCTATTATTGGTGTTACTGCAAATACGATGGAAAGAAGTAAGAAGCTTTATATTGACAACGGGCTTGATGACTTAATTGCCAAACCTGTAAATTCAGCTGAGCTTTATGAAAAGCTTGCATACTGGCATTCAACAAAAACAAAAACGAAATGATATGACTTCAATACAGAAACAACTTGATGAATTGAAAAACCTTCCACAAATTAATGAGGCTAACTTAAACAAACTTAGAAAAAGTACTGCCAGTAATCCAGAGTTACTTAAGGAGATATTCGAGAGTTTTATCGACGAGTCAAAGGAGCTTATTGGTGAAATAAAAACCAGTATTGAAAATAATGACCATGACCTTTACTATACAGCAGTTCATTCACTAAAAGGATTATCGGTTACCATAGGATGTACAAGGATGTTTCATTTGCTTAAAATAATGGATTCTCTGAATAAGGAAAACCAGTATGATGAGTCACAAAACTGTTATAAGTATCTCGAAGAAATATTTTCTGAAACAGAAACCATAATTATAGATACTATTCTAAACTAAAAAAGTAACAAAAAAAAACAACCATCAACTGATTAAATTGATGGTTGTTTTTTCTTTGAAGTGATTTAATTTGAAATATCAACTATTTGTCCGGTGGCATATTTGCCTGCATCAAGGTTTTCTTTGATTTTTGAAAATGCATTCAACGTGTATTCAACATCTTCAAGAGTATGCACCGCTGTGGGTATGATTCTGATGATTATTACTCCCTTGGGAACCACAGGATAGCCAACCACAGAGCAGAAAATATTGAAATTCTCACGTAAGTCGTATGCCAGATTTGTTCCCTCGCTGGCTTGTCCTGATAAAAATACAGGAGTAACGGGCGACTCAGTATTACCCAGATTAAATCCTCTTTCTTTAAGCCCGTTTTGTAATGCCCTGGTAATGGTCCAGAGTTTCTCCCTGAATTCGGGGTGTTTTTTTACAAGTTCAAGTCTTTTAAGTGCACCAACTACAAGGGGCATAGGAAGTGATTTGGCAAAGATCTGGCTTCTCATGTTGTACATCAGGTAGTAAATAACTTCTTTTGTTGATGCAACAAATGCACCTATGGAAGCCATAGATTTTGCAAAGGTTCCGAAATATACATCTATCTGGTCGTTTACTCCAAGGTGTTCGCCAACTCCGGCACCGGTTTGGCCCATGGTTCCAAAACCATGTGCATCATCTACCAGTAATCGGAAATTATATTGCTTCTTCAATGCAGCTATTTCATCCAGTTTTCCAAGATCACCCGACATACCAAAAACACCTTCTGTAATAACCATGATTCCACCACCTGTTTCTGATGTTACTCTTGTGGCACGTTCAAGTTGCTTTTTCAGATTTTCAATATTGTTGTGCGGAAATACATATCTTTTGCCCAGATGCATACGCAATCCATCTACAATGCAGGCATGTGATTCTGAATCATATACGACCACATCCTTGCGATCAAGTAGTGCGTCGATGATAGAAACCATGCCCTGATATCCATAATTGAGCAAATAGGCTGATTCCTTTCCTACAAATGCTGCCAGTTCTCTTTCCAGTTGCTCATGCAGGTCACTTTGTCCCGACATCATACGCGCTCCCATTGGTAGCGCGAGTCCGTATTCTGCTGCAGCATCAGCATCAGCTTTTCTTACTTCAGGGTGGTTGGCTAACCCCAGATAATTATTTAAACTCCATACAAGTTTTTCTTTATCGCGAAACTTCATACGGCTTGATATTTCCCCCTCAAGTTTCGGAAATGTAAAATAGCCATGAACACGGTCAGCATATTGACCCAATGGCCCCATATTTTGTGTTGTTTTATTAAATATATCCACGGTAATTATTTTTTTATGTGAATGATAAAAATAATTTGCAAACTTATGATTTTATTTGGGTATTGACAAAAAAAGGATATCAAAATAAATATTTTACAATGAAAAGAATACCAAGGGATCAGGGCATATTTTCATGTATTTTTCCTTATCATATTTGCTGCATACCCCTGGAAAATCACCTTTTTTCTGTCCAATGTCAGAAATAATCTGGAAATGCAGATGGGGTGGCCAGTCGCCATTAACAGGATAATTTCCTACACGACAAAACATTTGTCCTTTTTCGATGGGTTTTCCTTCATAAAGATTTTCAATGGATTCAAGATCAAGATGACCGTATAGGGTATAAAAGCTTATTCCCTTAAGCTCATGTTTAAGAATGATAGTAGGACCGTAATCACCATAATTGTCATTGTTGGCGAAGCTGTGAACCGTTGAATCCAGTGGCGCAAAAACCGGTTTTCCTGCTTCCGTCCATACATCTATACCCAAATGTATACTGCGGGCTTCTTCAGGCGATAAGGCAAATAACGGACTACGGCGGTAAACCTCCCTGTCTTCTATGTAGCCTCCGTATCCATATTTCATTCCTGCCTGCTTAATCTTGTTGAAAACATATGAGTTTAGTTCATCTATTTTTTGAAAATCCAATAACTTCATTTCCGGATTGTGAATACTAAAGTCCAGAAAGTAAGTATTTTCAGGATTTAAATCAGGCTGGAAAAGGGGTGAAAAATCTTTTTTTGATTCCGAAAGTAGTTCATTTAACATCATAACTGTTTTTCCTTGAAAAGTTTTTCCAATGAAAACAACTCATCACGAAGCCTTGCAGCCTCTATGAAATCCAGTGACTTTGCAGCTTTTTCCATCTGGCGACGGGTATTGTTCATTGCTTTTTGCAGTTGTTCCCTACTCATATATTGTACAACAGGATCGGCAGCAATATCTACTTGTTCCTGTTCAATGTAAGCATTTACAACCTTTGCCCGGCTGTCGGCAACAGATGTCTGGCCATGAATGGCTTCAACTGATTTTCTTATTTGCTCCGGCGTTATGTTATTTTCCTGATTGTATTTGAGTTGTTTTTCGCGTTTGCGATTGGTTTCATCAATGGTACGTTGCATGGAATCGGTAATCTTATCAGCATACATAATTACTTTGCTGTTGATGTTTCGTGCTGCACGACCTGCTGTTTGTGTTAATGATCGTTCAGAACGGAGAAAACCTTCTTTGTCTGCATCCAGGATAGCCACCAGAGAAACTTCAGGAAGATCAAGACCTTCGCGCAGAAGATTAACTCCAATCAATACATCAAAAGTACCCAAACGAAGGTCACGTAATATTTCTACCCGTTCTACTGTATCTACATCTGAATGAATAAACCGTGTTTTAATACCTGCATTATCAAGGTACTTGCTTAACTCTTCGGTCATGCGCTTGGTAAGGGTTGTAACAAGTACTCGTTCATTGGCATCGGTGCGGAGATTGATTTCATGCAGCAGATCATCAATCTGGTTCAAACTGGGTCGCACTTCTATAACCGGCTCCAGAAGTCCTGTCGGACGAATCACTTGTTCCACAACAACTCCTTCACTTTTTTTAAGCTCATAATCAGCAGGGGTGGCACTCACAAATATTACCTGGTTCATCATGTTCTCAAATTCATCAAATTTCAAAGGTCGATTATCGAGTGCTGCCGGTAGTCTGAAGCCATATTCCACAAGAGTCTGTTTTCTTGATCTGTCGCCTCCGTACATGGCATGCACCTGTGGAATGGTGGCATGACTTTCATCAATTACCATCAGAAAATCACGGGAAAAGAAATCAAGCAGGCAGAAAGGTCGTGAACCTGGTTTACGACCATCAAAATAACGGGAGTAATTTTCAATACCAGAACAATAACCCAGTTCGCGCATCATCTCAAGATCATAGTTTACGCGGTCCTCAAGTCTTTTAGCTTCAAGGGGTCTGCCAATTTCATGAAAGTATTCCACCTGCTTTACCATGTCATCCTGAATATTATAAATGGCATTGGCCATGCGGTCTTTGGATGTTACAAAAATATTGGCCGGATAAATTGATATCTCATCAAACTTATCATAGGTATGACCCGTAAGTGGATTAAAACTTTCAAGAGTTTCTATTTCATCATCCCAGAATACAATTCTAAAAGCATGGTCAGCATAAGCCGGGTATATATCCACCGTATCGCCTTTTACCCGGAATGTACCCCTTGTGAAATCTACCTGTGTGCGGCTGTATAAACTTCCTACCAGTTGGTGTAGTAATTTATTGCGACTTATAATATCACCTTTGGCCAGACGAATAATGTTTTCGTTAAAATCATCAGGATTACCAATACCATATATGCAGGAAACCGAACTTACAACCAGTACATCTCTTCTTCCCGATAGCAAAGAGCTGGTGGCACTAAGTCTGAGCTTTTCAATTTCATCGTTTATGGAGAGGTCCTTTTCAATGTAGGTATTGGTGCTGGGAATAAATGCTTCAGGCTGGTAATAATCGTAATAGGAAACAAAGTATTCAACTGCATTTTCCGGAAAAAACTGCCTGAACTCACCATATAATTGTGCTGCAAGAGTTTTATTGTGACTTAATACAAGGGTTGGACGTTGTATGCGTTCTACCACATTAGCTATGGTAAAGGTTTTTCCTGAACCTGTAACACCCAAAAGTGTCTGGCAAGGAACGCCCTCTTCTATGCCCTGAACCAGTTGTAAGATGGCATCCGGCTGATCTCCTGTGGGTTTAAAGTCAGATTTGAGTTTAAAAGGCATAGATTGATTTTTCCTGCGAAATTACAATACAAAATTAAAACAAGACTTGATGTGCAAAAAAATAAGGACTGATTTTTTGTCAGCCCTTATTTGATATATTATTTGATATATTGCTGCTTATATCTTAAAACGTATATCTGAGTGAAACTCCTCCATTCATCCAGAATCCGGTATGTCCGAATATGCTGAAAACGGGTATCAAGTCAACACCGATCGTAATGGGTATTTCTTCAATTTTATATTCAAGACCAACAACACCCAATACACCGAATGCAGCAAAACTTCCTGTGGTGTTACTGGCAAACCATGGTGTATATCTTTTGTCATAAAAACCTGCCTGAGCTCCACCACCATAATACCAATAAAGACCGGGTGCATCAAATGCATTGGCATGCCTTTGAAACATACCTGCCAGCATAAGTCCACGATGATGAAATGCTGCCACACCTTCTATGGCATCTGATCGGTTTAAAAAATGTTTCAGCGAAATACCACTGAAAGGATAGCCTCCACGAACTCCCAGTGATGTCTGGTATTCCTGACCTGAAACTGAAAGCCCACTGAATAAAATCACAAATATTACTCCTGCTAACTTCTTCATAATTTATACAGTTTAAGTTTATCGTTCAACAAAATTATAACAATTCAATCAATCAATGACCTCTAACGTACTATATCTTTGAATATTTTACTCAGCAATATTATTATCTCTCAGTGTCCAGATTAAGCCATACAGATATCGGATAATGATCGGAGTATTTTTGAGAACCGGTCTTGAAATTATAAGCGCGGAATTCTTCGCTGTAAAGAATATAATCGATACGAAAACCTGGCAAATCCCAGATGTAGGTTGTTCCCATGCCCCGCCCGGCTTTAAATGCATCACTAAGTCTTCGGGTCAAAACCCTGTAAGCATAGGAATGGGGTGTATCATTAAAATCTCCTGCCAATATAACAGGGTAGGGGCATTGTTCAATATGATCTGCCACAAGTTTTACCTGTACAGCTCTTTGCTTATAGGCATTTACCAGCCTGCCAAGGATTCTCTTACTGCCTCTCCTTAAATATTCCCTGTCGGGGATTTGCTCCACATTAGTTATGTTTTCAACAAACAAAAAATCTTCCGGACTCAGACCAATGGACTCAAAATGAACATTGTACACCCTTACGGTATCTTTATCAATCAACAGGTCTGTGTAAATACACAAATTACTCATCTGGGTGGGAAATGAAATCATTCCTTTATTTACGATTGGGAAAGCCGAAAATGTAGCTATTCCAAAAATGTTAATGTTTCTAGATGTTCCCGTAATACCTGTATGTGCGTGTTGTGCCCTGAGAAAGGTTGGCAAAGTATCAAGGGTTTTAAAGGCACCGGTTTTGTCATGAACAAATTCCTGAAAGCATAGGATGTCAAAATCGTTTTCATCCAGAAATCTGAAAATATTGTCGCGATTGGTAAAATTTAACTGCCACCGGGGCCCGTAATTATAAAGGTCGAAAACCCTTACATTGTAACTGAGTATGTGGATATTTGTTCCTTCTTCAGGAAGCTCCCGTGAAATATTGCTAAAACTGATCAGAGTAGTAATATGATTAAAACCTGCCACAATTGTTATGAAAGAAAGCAAAAAGTACCACTTTCTGCGAATAGCCCACAACAAGAAAAATCCCACATTAATAATAAGAATGTAAGGGTATAAGAGACCCGTTAGGGCAATAGGCCAGAAATTTTGCGGACTGATTCTGGTTCCTGCATAGATAGTTAACAAGGCGATAACTGCCAGAATGTTGAGTAACAAAAGTGTTTTTCCCAGTATGGAAATCTTCCTTTTTCTTTTCAAGGTACCGGAAATATTTCAGGTTAATTTTTATTGCTCATTTTGAAAAGAATCTCCTTTTCCTCTTTGGTCAGACTTTCATATCCATGTTTGGAGATCTTGTCAAGAATGTTATCCATCTGCTTCTGTCTTTCAGCTCTTTGTTTATTGTATTCCTCATCACTCACCGGTCGTTGGTTAGTGTATTCAACCCGCATGCGTGGTTTTTTACGGAAAAGACTTCCAATGGCTCTAACCCACGTGCTAAGCCACTTACCGGGGTCTTTACCGTTTTTTAGTAATGATATGTATGTAAACCCCCATAAAGCACCACCCAGGTGAGCCAGGTGACCTCCTGAATTGGCTTTATCAATGCTAATTAAATCGAGAATGACAAAAAACAATGCAATGTATTTCAGACGGATTGGGCCGATAATAATTATGTTAAGTTTGTAATTGGGCTTAAATGTGGCGGCAGCAACAAAAATTGCCAGTACGGAAGCGGATGCTCCAATGGCAACCGACATACCCACCCATTGACTGAATACCGGGAAAATATTGTACGAAAGAATGAAAAAAAATGCCCCCATAAGGCCCCCAATGATATAAGTTCCTGTCAGACGTTCTTCTCCCAGTAAATCACGGAAAATCCTTCCCCCCACATAAAGCACTATCATATTGAAGAAAATGTGGAAAAAATCAAAATGAAGGAACATATAAGAAATGGTTGTCCAGGGCTTCAGTAAAAGTGTGGATGTATTGCTGGGCACACCAAACCAATTGATAATTCCATCATATGCCGATGGAGCATCAGCGAGAAAAAAGACAACCCTGACAAAACTCACAAGCACAAAAACAGCCAGATTAATGCCGATAAGTCTGGCCAGGACCGATCCCCTGGCAAAAAAATCTCTAATCTCAGATAAAATTGAAGAATGCATCTGTTTTGATAATTCTGTTTTTGTAAATCATTCACTTAAGCTAAGATATGAGTAAAATCATAACTCTTCACTTCTAAACATCTCAACCACTAAACTAATAAAGGTTTCCCTTTTTTCGCCAGTACCTGATCAGGAAAAAGCCGAACAACATTCCTCCAAGATGAGCAAAGTGAGCTACATTACTACCAGGCCGGTTTGCAATACCGAAATATAACTCCATGGCCCCATAAATCATGACAAAGTATTTCGCTTTTATCGGAATAGCAAAGAACAGATATATAAGAGAATTGGGGAATAGCATACCAAAAGCCAGCAAAATACCAAATACTGCACCTGAAGCACCTACCACAACGGGTGCATTTAGAAAGTCAACTCTATATTGGTTTAAAAAGTTTATAGCCCTAACCATAGCCTCATTGGGCGAACTATTGATTAAGCTATTGTAATCTCTGAGAAAGAGTCGGAAATTATTTTGAATTTCAACTGAAGTAACTTTGAAATACTCAGATTCAAAAAATAACTTCAGGCTCTCATGATCAGGATTTTCGAGTACCATATTTACAGCTCTCAAAGTAGGAAGCATTTGCCAGTAAAGCACTGCGTAATGTAAAAGGGCAGCACCAAGCCCTGTAATAAGATAATAAACCATGAAACGTTTCGGACCCCATACATTTTCCAGAACATTACCAAACATCCATAAAGCAAACATATTAAAAAACAGATGGGTAAAACCACCATGCATAAACATGTATGTGATGAACTGATAAGGAGCAAAGTTTTGCGCACCAGGAAAATGCAGTCCCAGAACCCGGTAAAGGTCGATGCCAAAGGCATTTCCCATTGCCAGGGTTGCAAGAAAGAACAGTCCGTTGATTATCAGTAGATTTTTTACCACCGGGGGTAAAAGTGTAAAGCCGCCGGGCCTGAATTGCTGCATATTTTTTTGTTTTATACTTTTAAGATAACAAGCATTTGTCTGCTATGTTTATATAGGCTTATAAATGATTGTCAAATGGTGAATGGCAAAAATACAATTTTATTCATCATTTACTTATGCTTATTATGAGCCTGAAGGGATTATCTGAATCTATCTGCCAGTTCATCCATACTTAATGTGGTTAATGTGGGCTTACCTGAAGGAGTTTGGTATGGCATTTCACATGAAAAAAGATCATCAGCGAGTGCATTCATTTCTTCATCTGTCATAGTTTTTCCATATTTGACAGACAGGCTTTTTGCCAGTGACCTGGCTAAATTTACCCTGGAGTCAAGTTTAACATCAACACTGTTTTTCTTGAAATTCTCCAGAATGGATTCAATGACCTTTTGCAAATTTTCATTTTCCGGCAAGTCAGCCGGTATGGAATTTACCACAAAAGTATTTTTGCCTAGTTCATTCATGTCAAAACCTAATGTGGTAATTTCATTTTTTATTTCCCTGAGTATTTCAGCATCAGTTTCCATAAGCTTTATGTTTTCAGGATAGAGCAATGTTTGTGAAGAGCCTTTTTTGTTTTCCAACATTCTAAGATGCCTTTCAAATAAAATGCGCTCATGTGCTCGTTGCTGATCAATTAGCATCAAACCTGATTTTATGGAAGTAAGGATATATCTGCCATGCAAATGCATGAATTTTTTACTTTGTTGTTTCTCTGACGACTTATTCCAGTCGGGGCTGATTAGGGTTTGTTTATTTTGCTGAGATGAAAACAAATCCTCATGTTTATTCTGATTTTCCTGGTTAGCGGTTCCCTGGTAAAGTTTTTCCCAGTTTTTTATGTTTGCCCGCTGTGTAAGGTTTTTACCGGTTTGGGTAGTTGATTGAGAACTTTCGGCAAACGGATTGTAATCAGGATCTATCTTTATAGTGGGAGGGGAAACAGGTTTATTTTTATCAAATTTTGCATCATCAAATGCTGTTTCTCTTTCAAAATCAAGTGTTGGAACGATATTAAACCTTCCCAGGCTTCGTTTTACAGTAGCCCTGATTATCTGGTACAGCAATTTCTCATCCTGAAATTTAATTTCGGTTTTTGTGGGATGAACATTTACATCAATCTGCGCCGGATCTATCTCGAGAAAAATGTAAAAGGATGGATAGGCATCATCGGGTATAAGTTCTGAAAATGCATACTCAACCGCATGGTTAAGATAAGGTGAACGAATGTACCTTTTATTGACAAAGAAGTATTGTTCTCCCCGGGTTTTTTTGGCATATTCGGGTTTGAGCACAAAACCGGTTATACTTGCAATTTGCGTAGATTCGTTTAAGGGTATAAGCCTTGACTTATATGAGTTCCCGAAAAGCTGAATAATTCTGTTATTCAAATTTCCTGATGTCGTCTGGGTAGTTATTTGATTATTATGATAATAGGAAAAGGAGATTTCAGGATAGGCGAGGGCAACTCGTGAAAATTCATTGTAAATGTGAGTTCTCTCAACATTATCACTTTTCAAAAAGTTCCTTCTCGCAGGAGTATTGAAGAATAAATTCTTAACGGCGACAGTGGTACCTTTGGCGCAATTGCAAGGTTTCTGCGACAAAAGCTTTGATCCTTCCATAATAATCTCTGTACCCAATGTGTTTTGTTCCTGCCGGGTTTTAAGCTCAACCCTTGCTACAGAAGCCACGGAAGCAAGTGCTTCACCCCGAAAACCCATCGTGCGTAATGCAAAAAGATCTTTTGCATCATTTATTTTGCTTGTGGCATGTCGCTCAAAGCACATTCGGGCATCTGTTTCCGACATGCCGTTCCCGTTGTCGGTAACCTGTATAAGTGTACGCCCGGCGTCCTTTACAATTAGCTTAACTTCTGAAGCTCCGGCATCAATAGAGTTCTCCATCAGTTCTTTAACAACTGATGCCGGACGTTGCACTACTTCACCGGCAGCAATCTGGTTGGCAACCGAATCGGGAAGGAGTTTAATGATATCTGACATGCAAAAGGAATAAGTTCCGGTTAGCGAAGAAATATGTAATAAAATAGGGAAAAGATAATCACAAGAACAAAAAAGAATCTGAGTTTCGAATCTCTCCGGGCTCTGTTACCCGAATTTCTTCTCCATCTCAATTCCATTCGTTCTCTTAAAGCTTCTGAATAATCTTTATTGGTATCTTCAAAGGCAGACTTCAGGCGCTTGTCGCGCTCCTCCTTTTCCTTATTCCAGTATACAGGCTTATAATTGAACTGCTTATTTTTTGGAGTTTTAAAAAATGTAAGGGCCATTCGAAGTTTTCCTGAATTTTTAATTTATTACTCGTACAAAGTTACAAATAAATTGAGGGATGTCAAAAAGCATCATGTAGCATATTATGAAAATATATTGTGAAAAAGCTTTTAATAAAAAAGCTGTCTCTAAATTCAATTTTCAGGATTGACTTAGAGACAGCCTTATTAATTAAGTATTCTATTATCTGGCCAATATCATTCTATCTGTAAACACTCCATTTTCAGTACTGAAGCGGTAGAAATACATTCCGTTGGGCAGATTTTCTGCATTCATGTTAACAGAATGGACCTCTGAAGCATTTACATAGCCATCAAATAATACAGCTATTCTTTCTCCTACCATGTTGTAAACCTCTAGTTTTACAGGAGAAGATTCTTCAATGGAAAACTGCAATGATACCCTTGAGCGGAAAGGATTTGGATAAACATTTACCGGTGATTCATTTGAAAGACTGAATAAATTTTGATTATTATAACTGTACTCATAACCATCACAATGATTTTCATCAATCCAATCTCCAATGAATCCCGCAGCTCTGTTAATTTGTTTTCCTGCAGGAACTGGGTAGTAATTTGCAAAATAATTTTCAATGGTTTCCATTGCTTCTTCAAGCTTGGGAAAAAGACTGACAGTTACCCCGCTGAGGTAAATTGCCGAATACTGTGTAAATGCCCTTCTGGTATTTGTGTTGGGAGGCCAGAATGCAGCGCCATCTTCCTGTGTAAAGGTAAGCCCACCTACTTCAACATCATAGGGCCAGACAGTTTGCGGCCGTGCAAACCAATAACCTTGTGAGAATGCACAGGTTACTTCTTCCATCTCTTCCTCAGGCACCAATACGGCATCAATAACATGTACCACACCGTTATCAGCCAGAAGGTCAGCCACAATTACCTTTGCATCATTGATGAATACACCATCAGCAGAAATTGTTACAACTACATCTTCACCCAATACTGTGGTAATCTCTTGTCCGTCTTCCAAATCAGTAGAAAGAGCTAAACCAGCTACAACATGATAAAGAAGAATGTCAGTAAGAGTTCCACCTGGGTCGTCTAACAGTTCCTCAAGCAAACCGTCAGGAAGTGCAGCAAAAGCATCGTCGGTGGGAGCAAAAACGGTGAAAGGACCGTCTCCCTGAAGTGTTTCAACCAGGTCAGCAGCCATAACAGCAGCAGCCAAAGTAGTGTGAATTTCACTTCCTA
>SKSE01000050.1 GCA_007118135.1 Bacteroidales bacterium
AGACCGGAGATCGGGAGACCGAAAATTGAAAAATTCGAAGCACGAAGTTCGAAGCACGAAAAAATCATAAATCCTAAATCAATAATCATAAATTAATAAACTCTGCGCAACTCCGCATCTCAGTGGCTCTGCGGTGAAAGGAACCAAAGTCGTACCCGGAAAATACGCTGCTTTCTTAGCGGCTCCGCGAGAGAAAACCTTTTGGGCGTTTTTTCTTACCAAATACTCCCCCGCATCCTAATACTTTTGCCTGTCATGCTGAGTAAAGCAAAGCATCCCGCTAATTTTACCGGATACAACTATTTTTTAGAAATCCCATAAAAAAATCCGGCTGTCTTCCGGGAAATACCTTTCAGACTACCGGATTTTGGAGATTTCAAAATAATAACCGGGTATTATTCATTGATGGCTGCGACGCCTGGAAGTACTTTACCCTCCATGTATTCGAGCAAGGCACCACCACCTGTGCTCACATAGCTGACTTTATCGGCCATTCCCAACTGATTGATGGCAGCAACGGAGTCGCCCCCTCCTACCAATGTAAATGCGCCTTTCTCTGTAGCTTTAACCAGTGATTCTGCAATGGCTTTTGTGCCTTCAGCAAAATTGGGCATCTCAAAAACTCCCATCGGACCATTCCAGAGAACGGTTTTTGAGTTTTCAATAACATCAGTAAGTGCTTTGATGCTTTCTTTACCAATATCAAGTCCCATCCAGCCTTCCTCAATGGAGTCGGCTTTTACAGTTTTAAAATTGGCATCATTGTCAAACTTATCAGCTACAATTGCATCGGCAGGGATATGAAGCTTCACACCTTTTTCCTCTGCTCTTTTAATAATGTCTTTTGCTGTTTGCAGGTAATCGTCCTCAACGAGACTGCTGCCAATATATCCACCCTGAGCCTTGATAAGGGTAAACATCATACCTCCACCAATAATGATATCATCAGCTTTATCAAGAAGGTTATTGAGAATATCAATTTTTGTAGAAACCTTTGCTCCGCCAATGATTGCAGTATATGGTTTTTTGGTGTCATTCAGAACTTTATCAATACTTGCCAATTCCCGCTCCATGATGTAACCAAACATTTTTTCTTTGGCAAATTTTGCTACGATAGTTGTAGACGCATGTGCACGGTGTGCAGTACCAAAAGCATCATTTACATAAGCATCGGCGTATGAAGCCAGTTTTTTGGAAAATTCTTCATCGCCTTTGGTTTCCTGCTTATAGAACCTCAGGTTTTCGAGAAGCAATACTTCTCCCGGTTGCAACTCAGCAGAAAGTCTTTCAGCCGATTCACCCATACAATCATCAGCAAATTTTACAGGTGCTCCAACCAGTTTTTCCAGGTGGCCTGTTAAATGACGTAATGAGAATTTATCTTCCGGTCCCTCTTTGGGTCTGCCAAGGTGCGACATGAGTATTACAGAACCCCCGTCGTCAAGGATCTTTTTAATGGTTGGCACAGCAGCACGCATACGCGTATCATCGGTAATCTCAAAATCTTTGTTCAGCGGCACATTAAAATCTACCCTGATAATAGCTTTCTTGTCTTTGAAATTAAATCCGTCAATAGTCTTCATCTTTTTCCTTTTTTCGTTATAAGTAAATAAATAGAGTCTTATTATTACTGCATATTATTAATTCTGCAGTATTTGATCATCATTTCCAGAATATAGCACTTCAGGAATTCGGGCTCGGAATTTTATGCTAATTTTGTTCACAAAATTTATAAATCCGGCCTTAATATTTGGTCACTGAGCTTGTCGAAATGATAGCAATGTCATTACGACAAGGTCAACGATTTACAAAATTAGCGGAAATTCGCTTTCCAGGAAAAGAAAATTCCAAACTTAATGAAATAAATACCTTTTAAATCCAAGATATTATGGATCCATTTCCTGACCAGGTAACATCCAAACTACCACAAACCGGCACATCGGTTTTCGCCATTATGTCTCAAATGGCCAGAGAACATAACGCTATTAACTTATCGCAGGGGTTTCCGGATTTTCCGGTTGCACCTGAACTCATCAAGCTGGTTAACAAATACATGCGCAAAGGGTACAATCAGTATGCTCCTATGCCGGGACTTCCCGGTTTGCGTGAGGCCATTGCCGAAAAGACGGAGTACCTTTACAGTGCACAATATAACCCGGAAACAGAGATAACAATAACAGCCGGAGCTACCCAGGCAATTTTCACGGCCATCACTGCGCTTATTAGAGAGGATGATGAGGTAATCGTGTTTGAACCAGCTTACGACAGCTATGTGCCTGCAATTAAGCTTGCCGGGGGCATTCCGGTTTGTGTCCAGTTGAAATTACCTGATTACCATATTGACTGGAACCAGGTAAAACGAATTATAAACAGCCGTACCCGTATGATCATCATTAACAGTCCGCATAACCCCACAGGAAGTATATTGAGCGCGGCTGATATGATGAAACTAGAAAAACTTACGAAGAATACCGGCATTATAATACTAAGTGACGAAGTTTACGAACATATTATTTTTGATGGAAGAGACCACCAGAGTGTTTGCCGTTATCCTGCACTGGCTCAAAGAAGTATGGTAATGTGCTCTTTTGGTAAAACCTTCCATGCCACAGGTTGGAAATGCGGTTATTGTGTAGCACCGGCCAACCTTATGAAGGAATTCCGTAAAACTCACCAATTCATTGTTTTTTGCGTAAACACACCTGTGCAATACGCCATTGCCGAATACCTTCAAAATAAAGATAACTATACTGACCTCGGAAGTTTTTACCAGGAAAAACGTGATTATTTTGTTAATCTGATCAAAGGTTCCCGGTTCAGGATAATCCCTGCCAGCGGAACCTACTTCCAGGTGCTGGATTACAGCAGAATAAGTGAAGAGAATGAAATGGATTTTGCTACCCTACTCACTAAGGAACATGGTGTTGCTTCTGTTCCAAACTCCTATTTTTATCAAAAGCCTCAAAACAATCAAACTTTGAGATTTTGCTTTGCCAAAAACAATAAAACCCTCGAAAAAGCTGCAGAAATACTATGTCGAATATAAAAGTCACGCTCGTTCAGTCGCCCCTTTACTGGGAAGATCCTGCTGCAAACAGGAAAATGTTTGAAGAAAAGATACGCCAGATAACCGTACCCACGGAGATCATTGTATTGCCAGAGGTTTTCACCACAGGCTTTACTATGGAACCGGCCGGATGCGCCGAGCCCCACAAAGGAGAAACTTTTCAGTGGATGAAAAAACTGGCTACAGAAAAAAATGCAGTAATAACCGGAAGCATTGCCACCGAGGAAAATGGCAGATATTATAACCGCCTGATCTGGATGGAACCCGATGGCAACCATTATCAATATGACAAGAAGCACCTGTTTACCTTTGCAGGAGAAACCAAAAATTTCACTCCCGGAAAAGAAAAGGTAATTGTTGAATACAAAGGCTGGAAGTTTCTTTTACTGATCTGTTACGATCTGCGCTTCCCCGTTTGGAGCAAGAATAATTACAGTGCAGAAGAGGGATTCGATTATGATTGTATCATCAATATCGCCAACTGGCCGGCACCGCGCAGCCATCCCTGGAGGGTGCTGCTTATGGCGCGTGCCATTGAAAATCAGTCCTATGTTATTGGAGTTAACCGCATCGGGACCGATGGAAAAGGCATAGAACACTCAGGCGATTCTGCACTTATCAGTCCCATGGGTGAAAATTTTTCCAATATCATGCCCAATGAAGAAAAGGTAGAAACCATCCCTATGCCCCGATGCCAGCTGGATGATTTTCGGAATAAATTCAGAGTTGCTGAGGATTGGGACAGGTTTAAAATCCAGGATTAGAAAAAATCCCGCCAACATGCGGGATTTTTTAATTAAAGCTGCAGTTCAAAGTTACTGCTATTCTGAACAGGAAAAACGTGATGCCATTGGGGAGCTCAAAGGCAAACCAGAAATTACACGATTCAAAGGACTCGGTGAAATTTCACCCAATGAATTCGGAGAGTTTATCGGAAAGAGCATTCGACTGGATCCTGTCCTTCTCAAGAAAGATCTGATCATTAAAGATATGCTTGAGTTTTATATGGGCA
>SKSE01000013.1 GCA_007118135.1 Bacteroidales bacterium
ATTATCTGCTCAAAGAAGCTACTATCAGTCGTGCCGGCAGGCCTCCAATGCCATCAGGGAGTTTTTAATTAGCAGAACCATTAGGGAAGAACAATGATCTTTACTGCAGGACAATCCTGCCTGTATGGGTTTTTCCTGATTTATCAGTAATCCGGTAAAGATAGAATCCGCGGCTCAGTGATGATACATTTGCCGGTTCCAAAGTATTTTCAAGGTTTTTTCTTAAAACAACCCTTCCCGATACATCCACCAGTTCAAAAACAACCGGCAGTTTTTCGGGGTGTAATGAAATATGGAAGGAATTGCCTGCCGGATTGGGATAAACATTAACCTGCGCCTCCCGTTCAGGCTCATCGGCCGATGTAATGATCAATGGCGTACCCCAGGCTTCATCTCCTTTTTTGTAGTAAACCAGTTGGCGACTGATTTCCTCAAAACCATACGAACACCCATAATAAGGCCCGCCAAGTCCTTTCACAAAAGAATGAATTGGGAAACAACCATCGGCAATAGAGATAGAAAGGCAATCATCCAACAATATTTCATAAGAAGAAAATTCCAAATACTTTTCAGGTAAATTAAATTCCGGGGAAATGGTTTGATGATGAAAAGATACTGCATAATCTGATAATATAGGTTCTCCCGACACTATGTCAAAATAACTCCATGGTTTAACAACTGATGTAATAGTATCATGGGAAAAAGTAATCGTATAATCATCATGAGGAGAATCTTTTTGTATCTCATCTTTGATACGCTTAATGGTATAGCGTATTGAGTCCTGCATATCATTTTTATGCAAATATTTGTAAATGGTATTTACTCTGTGGTATCGGTAATCTTCTGCGTAGCCATTTATATTTTTCGCTTTCACATGAATTTCATCTCCCGGCTGAAAATCATGCACATCCATCCATGTAAGATTCTGAACTCCAAGGTCGGGATTGGTAATTCCAATGAGCTCATAGTTAGTATGATTTTCCAGCATTCCGGAAGTTTCATCGGGAAAGCTTAAGAAGTTGAGCGTTTCAACCAATCCATGGTTTTTGCTGAGTTTTAGCTGCAACCCATTGATATTATGGCCAATGGAGTCCATCTGGGAATTGTATGCCTGCAAATTTATTGTTTTTACGGAGTCGGTCTGGCTCATTATGTCTTCAGGTTGGTGCGAAAAGACTTCACCGGTAATGATCAGTTCATCATTTTCGAAAAGTACCCATGCTTCACCTTCCTGTGCTGTGGTGCGTATAATAATGGAGTCGTTATTGTAATTTAGAAATACATCATCACCATTATTCATTAAACTGACCTTCTCACCCAGAAATGAATAATCCGGAGTATAACAATCATAATCAATCTTGTTGATATGGGGTGACAGGTAATAGTTGGTTCCTTCTGATGTGAAGTTTTCTTCTGTAATTCTGAGGAACAAAGTTTTCTGATAACCATAATAATCATCGAATGTGTAGGCAGATTTTCTTCCGGGTCTTATAGTGGTATAATCCCCTGAAAAACGCCTGAAATGAGCATTTATATTGAGATGATCGGTTACGGTGATCTGGGAGGGGTTTTCATGGCTCGTAAGGTTGCCACTCCAGCCGGAAAAGTCAAACCCCATGTCAGGAATGGCTTCCAGCAGCAAAGTGCTCCCATCTTCAATTACCATGGGCTCTTCGTAGTCTTCGCCGTTTACCTTTACATTTCCTGAGCCGCTGATGTTTATAGCCAGTTCAAATAGCTCTTTGGTTTCGGCAAATACCTGCATGGTAATACAATGGATAGCACCACCCCAGCCAATAATTGAGTTGCTGTTGATGCCCACAACCGTATGATCGGGCATAAGGGCACTGTAAGTATCAAGGGCAATCTGGTCGTTGAGATGGTCGTAAATGGGAACGATTACCTTGTTGTTCAGAATCAGTGAATTCGCATAGGTTTTCCAGTTGTCGGCCTTGGGAAGCCGGGCAATATGGTAGGGGTTGCCGTTGGGAGCAGTCAGCCCTTTAATAAGGGCCACATTTGCTTCCAGTACATCGTAATTGGGTCCGGAACCATTCTCAACTGATGAAATGACAAAGGTGGTATCATTGAGAAGCTTCATCTGCATATCAATATGTCCCCAGTAATCATCGTATTGTGGGCTGACGGCTACGATACTGGTAATGCCCATGTAGTCCTGCAGGGTCTGGTCAATCACCTCTGGAGCAATGGAAGGGTTATTGGTATAAAGGCGACTGGTGGTAAACATATTACCGTGGCTATCAACAAGATAATTGCCGCCATCCAGTATCCAGTTGATGGAATAGTGTTCGTATCCCCAGTGGTTGGCCAGGCTTACCGGTAGATTCTGATCATGAAAGCCGCTGTTGTTGTAATCGATAAAATTCAGAAAAGCCGGGCCATTATCAGTTTGTATGGCCAGTGGTCCGTGATCGCGCACCCACATGCGGTTGGCAGGTATCATGAGTATCTGGATGTTGGTATCAGGAATGCCTGCATTATCCAGTGAATCCTTTAAAATTTGAAGTTCACTGTTGTTATATACAAGCAAAATGGTAGTGGCAGCCTCCTGGCATTCCCTAATGAGCTGTGAGTATAACGGCCAGATATTGCTGTTGAACGGGTAGCGGATAATCACATACTCCGATGGGTTAAACTCAGGAATTGGCAAGGGGTTGGTGGGTTGGGCGTCAGCAGTTTTCAAAATATTCATTGCTAAAACCACCGCCAATAACAAGGTTTTAAAATATAGCTTTATCAAGGGTGAAGAAATGGATAAGCGTAAAGATTTTTTCATTCAGTTTTCTTTTGGAAAACCTAAAATGGATTTCAGCTTTCGTCTTTCAAAAATACGATTTTTTCTTAGGATGATTGTCAGGAATAGGAAGGTTAGATCTTTAATTCGCCCTGCCATGTGGCATTGAAATATTTTTGGCAGGGTAGATATTGATGACTGGAAGGAAATATTGCGCTGCAATACCTGTCTGATTCTCAGAATCACCAGTGGGTACAGCGCTTTTTTCTTCGGGTCGTCATATAATCCCCGGGCTTCACCCGGGGCTATAATATGTCGCCCCTTCGGGGCTTGTGGCTAAATTGCAAACACTGGTGTGTGCATAATCCTAAAAAAGTTTATACCAAGTACCCCGTAACACCCTTCCCTGCTCGTAGTGAAGGGAATGGGGATGGGTCAAATAAAATAAACTACGCAGCCTGCCAGAGTCAGCCCTTTCGGCCTTGTAAAAATTCTGGTAACAAACCAAGAGAAGTGGAGCGTTAATAAAAATTGCAGTCACCATTCCAAAGATTAAATCATTTTGAAAGATAAGAAGCAAGTGCTGCCGAATGTATTACCAAATTAGTTAGGATGACCTTAAATTATTTAGCGAAACGACCTCAGGTTTGTCAGAATTAATGCGAGTTTCTTTGATTAGATATGTCGCATTGAGCTCGTCCCAAAAAGTGACTCGGTTTTTGCGAAGCCTTGATTTTTTGTTGTCCCGCACGTGCGAGACAAAAAGCAAAATAAAGGGGCTATCAATATTTTACCCCGTTGGGGTAAGTGACGGGATTGCAGGAAAAAATTACTTAAACATTTATCCGTTAACAATATTTCCTTTACCTTTAGGTCTTCAAACCCAAAAACATACAGCAAAATGAAATCAAAATTTATTTTATTCGTAGTGATGATCGCTATGGTAATAACTTCATGCGACATGAAAAAAGAACAAATTCCACCCCTGATTGACAGGGAAGTATTCTTTGATGACCCGGAGATCGCCGCTGGCAGGTTATCTCCCGATGGTTCATATATCTCATTCCTTCGACCCTACGAAGGTACCCGCAATATCTGGGTGAAAACGCTGGAAGCTGATTTTAATGATGCACTTCCGGTAACAGATGAAACTGAAAGACCTGTTATGGGTTATTTCTGGTCGCGCGATGGGAAGTATCTCCTTTATGTTATGGATAAAGGGGGCGATGAAAATTTCAATATCTATGCTGTAGACCCCAAAGATGCGTCCGAAGGTATCATCCCGGAAGCCCGTAATATCACAAACATGGAAGGCGTA
>SKSE01000121.1 GCA_007118135.1 Bacteroidales bacterium
CTGGGAGTTTTGATACTGTATACGTAAATATATTGCTTAATTTGGAAAGCCCAACCGGGATAACAGATTTTCACAACCGCAACAGCTTTCACCTGGCCGAGCCTCAACCCAACCCAGCCCGTGGTCATACATGGATTAATTATTCGGTACCCGCAGGCAGTTCCAATGCACAAATTGTTATCAGAAACCTTTTAGGAAAAAGTGTGCATACTGAGAATATCAGCTTCGGTAGCGGTCGTGTGCGAATCAACACTCAAAATCTAAACAACGGAATCTATATTTACTCCCTGATTGTCGACAACCAGCTTCTGGAAAGTAAAAGGCTGGTGGTTGCCAACTAATAAGACAGAAAAATTTAAAAGGCCGGAACAAACCGGCCTTTTTTTGTGTTTAACATCTTAACAATTTTTTAAGCAATAAACCCATTAAAACATGAAATTACGTGTTACTTTTCTGATTACCGCTTTTCTATTGCTCTATATGGCAGCAAATCAAACATTTGCGCAAATATCCCAGCCTTCAACGCCTCCCAGTTTTATGAAAGCCGATATTACCCCCCAGATACCTTTGATAAAAATGTCAGAAGTTGATGTGGAAAAACTTTTAAAGGAGGATATGATTTTTGATACTGTTAAAGATATTCCCTGGCGTTTCGGTGAGAATATTTATGTAAATATTAACCCTGATAATTCAGGAGTTTGGGATGTTCTGGACAATGGAGATAAAATCTGGAGAGTATCTGTTGAGTCCAAAGGGGCCTACTCTATCAATCTTACCTTCAATCAATACAAACTTGCCCCAGGAGCAAAGCTTTTTGTTTATAACAAAGATAAGAGCAGGATTTTGGGTGCTTTTACGGATTACAACAATCAGGATGACGGATATTTTGCAACCACACTAATTGAAGGCGATCATATTACCATTGAATATTTTGAACCTAATTATGCAGCTTTCCCTGGTAAATTAAACCTTGAGATAGTGACCCATGCCTATCGCGATCCTTTTGCCTTTGCCAAAGGTTTTGGCGACAGTGGTGCCTGTAACCTGAATGTGGCCTGCCCCGAATCCGAAGGCTGGGAGCAACAAATAAGATCAGTTGGGATGCTGGTAACCGGAAGTAATGGGTTCTGTACCGGGGTTTTAATTAATAATACTGCAAATGATCAGCGTCCATTGTTCCTGTCAGCAAATCACTGTTACCGGAATCCTTCCACACTGGTTTTCTGGTTCAACTGGCAAAGTGAAACCTGCAGTAATCCTGGCAGCAGCCCGCCATTTAATTCTATGTCGGGCGCAACACAAATTGCCCGCCATTCAGCATCTGATTTCTGGCTGATGGAGCTAAACCAACCCATACCCGACGAATACAACCCCTTCTATGCAGGCTGGAATCGCAGTCTGGAAAGTGTTCTAAATGAAACCATCATTGGTATTCATCACCCAAGGGGCGATATAAAAAAATTCAGCTATGCTAACGAAGGTGTTCAGGCAGCAAGCTATCTGCAGGGACCAGGTTCAGGAACATCGCACTGGAGAATTGTATGGAGCGGCGGAACCACAACTGAACCAGGTTCAAGCGGGTCTCCTATTTTTGATTCTCAGGGTCGCATTCTTGGCCAGTTGCATGGTGGTTATGCCGCATGTGGCAATACCCAACCCGACTGGTACGGGCGATTAGGAGTTTCATGGAATGGCGGAGGAACATCAACTACACGACTCAGCGACTGGCTGGATCCCCTTGAAACAGGTACAAATACACTCAATGGTTTTGACCCGTTCAGCTCAGCTTTGGTTGATCCCAAAAACTTTGAGGCACAACCCCTCTCTGCAAATGAAATCTCTCTCCACTGGGAACTTAACGAGAATGAAAATTCAGTTATGATAGCTGTGAATGACTCCGATTTATTTGGCGAGCCCACAGGCTCATATACCCTGGGTGATGAAATAGAAGATGGCGGGATAATTATTTATATGGGTAACGACGAAGATTATACATATTCAGAACTCAATTCATCAGAAGAATACTATTTCAAAATATGGTCTTTCGAAGTTCCGGGACCTGAATACTCCATGGGCCTTCATGCTTCGGTTCGCACTCTTTGCACTTCAATTGATGTTTTCCCGTTTTTTGAGGGATTCAATGAAGACGAAATTTCATCATGCTGGCAACAGGAGTATGTTGTAAATGAAATAGACTGGCTGGTGGGCATTGGGAATAATGATGGGTATCCTTTTTCTACTCACGAAGGAAACAGTAATGTTTTTTTCAGAGTTGAAAACATGGCACAAAGCGGCAGTACAACAAGACTCATAAGCCCGGTAATGGAACTTGCAAGATTTGGTAGTGCCCAGCTCTCATTCTACTATGCTAATCCTGCTCAGACAGGTAATCAGGATATACTTAGAGTAATGTATCGAACAGAACCCGATGAAGAATGGCAATTGCTGGAAACTTTTGATTTCAATCAGTTCTCATGGGCCAACGTTACCCTGGAAGTACCTGAACTTAGTAATCATTTTCAAATTGCATTTGAAGCTGAAGCCAGGCGAGGCAGGGGAATTTCTTTGGATCAGGTAGAGATATTTACCCAATTTGAACAGGATATACCTAACCCTGTCAATCTTTCTTTTATCCTGAACGACGGCAATTTTGTTAATCTAAACTGGGAAAATATTTTTGAAGATGAAGGTCATGATTTAAAAGATCTTTCTTCAGCAGGCATTGATGTTTACCGTAATGATCAACTAATTTTCTCAGGCAATCAACCTAACCAGGAAAGTTATGATGATGGCCCTTTACCGGTTGGTAATTTTACTTATTATGTTCAGGGCAGGCAAGCCGATGTATCATTATCAGAACCATCCAATGATGTTTCAGTAAATATTGATGCTCAGGGCGATGAATATACTCTTTCTATAAGCCAAACGGGGCAGGGCAATCTGAATATTGAAGATGGTGAATACCTTTTCAGGCCAGAAAGCCAGATAAGCCTGACAGCTTCTCCTGCAGAAAACTGGTCATTTGCTCACTGGCTGGTTAATGGTGTTGAGTCAGGCAATGAGGAAACTATTCAGATAATGATGCAGGAGAATAAAGATATAGAAGCCGTGTTTTTAATTAACACCTGGGGAATAACCCTGTCTGCTGAACCATCTGATGCTGTTGAAAACCTGGAAGGTGGCGGAGTTTATGAACATGGTGATATTATTACTATTTCTGCTTTGCCCAAAGTGGGCTATTTATTCTCGCATTGGCTTGATAACGGAAACATATACTCAACAAAACAGGAAACACAAGTCGTAATCGATTCTAATAGAAATTTTGTAGCGATTCTCAAGCCCTTTGATTTTACAGTAGATGTTGAAGTAACCCCTGAAGGTTCCGGAACTGTATCTGGTGCCGGCACATTCGGAGCAGGTTCGCAAATTTTACTGACTGCTATTCCTGAACCCGGCTGGACTTTTGAATACTGGTCAACCGGCAAAGGAAATAATGAAATCATTTTTTCAGAAGAACCGGTTTATGAATTTGTTTTGAACAATAATTATAAATTCAATGCCAGCTTTGAAGTGTTTATGCCTTCATTATTGGTAGAATTAGAAGGACAGGGTACCACTAACCCGGAACCTGGTGAATACACTTTTGAATATGGGGAAGAAATTACATTAGTTGCCACTCCTAATGAACCCTGGGAATTCGAAAAATGGATTATCAGTGGAACTGAAATATATCAACAGGAAGTCATTATTACGATGGAAGAAAACACGCAGGCAACAGCTGTATTTATGCAACCCACTAGTGTTAGTGAAATTTCAAACCAAAAAGGATTAACGGTATATCCGGTACCTGCAAATCGTGAGTTATTTGTCGTTCTTCCGGAAAGTGGTCGCTGGCAAATCCAGATTATCTCTGTTTCGGGTCAGAACATGAAAAGCCGCACGATAGAATCCACATCAGGTTCGCCTGTTTCATTAAGCTTATCATACATAAAAAGTGGGATCTATTTTGTAAGAGCCCAAAACAATGACAAAATATTTTATACCAGGATAATAGTTGATTAA
>SKSE01000073.1 GCA_007118135.1 Bacteroidales bacterium
GAAAGTGAGAAAGTGAGAAAGTGAGAGAATCAGATAATGAGAAAATAATAAAGTTAGAAAATAGTAACCTTTTTAAACCTATTAACTTATTAACCTATTAACTTATTAACTTATTAACCGATTAACCTATTAACCTATTAACCGATCAATCCCTAAACCCAATGGCATTAACCACTACGAGTTTTAATTTTCCCGGTCAGACATCCTTTTACAAAGGAAAAGTAAGAGATGTTTACAACATCCGGGATAAAATTCTTCTGATGATTGCCACCGACAGGATATCTGCCTTTGATGTGGTGCTTCCTGCCGGAATTCCTTACAAAGGACAGGTCCTGAATCAATTAGCCGCACATTTTCTGGATGCTACCACTGATATTGTCCCAAACTGGAAAATCGACACTCCTGATCCTATGGTTACAGCGGGTATCATATGCGAACCTTTTAAGGTGGAGATGGTGGTACGAGGTTACCTGAGCGGACATGCATGGCGTGAATACAAGCAGGGAAAAAGAACCATTTGCGATGTAGAAATGCCCGATGGGATGAGAGAAAATCAGGCATTCCCTCAGCCTATAATTACTCCATCTACAAAAGCCAGTAAAGGACACGACGAGGATATTTCAAGAGAAGAGATCATCACAAAGGGTATTGTATCAGAGAAAGAATATGAACAACTGGAAAAGAATACTCTTAAACTCTTTGCCCGTGGCACTGAAATGGCGGCCCGTCGCGGGTTAATCCTGGTTGACACTAAATATGAATTTGGCAAAGCCGGAAACCGTATCTACCTCATTGATGAAATTCACACCCCCGACTCATCCAGGTACTTTTATGCTGATGAATATGAAGAACGGTTGCAAAAAAACCTTCCACAAAAACAGCTCTCCAAAGAATTTGTGAGAGAATGGCTGATGGACAATGACTTCCAGGGCAAGGAAGGACAAAAAATCCCTGTAATGGATGAAAAAATCATTCATATGATTTCCGACCGTTACATTGAGCTATTTGAAAAAATTACAGGAGAAGCCTTCCTGAAAACCACTCAAACAAATATTCCGGACAGAATTGAAAAGAACTGTATTCAGTTTTTGAAAAAACAAATATGATTACATGGGTATTTTCTTAAAATTCAGATGCTTCACATAAATATAGGGGAATCACTTAAAAATCAGGGTGCTTTAAAAATAATTCAGTAAAATACAGAAACCTCTCAAAAACATAAAATTGTTCTTTTTCCCTTCCAGAACATAAATAATCATCTATATATCAAATCATTACTACCTTATCTATCCACATTTTTGCCTTTTATGTGAGATCTGCAAAAAAGCACTTAAAAGATAACCTTCATAAACTACTGACGTAAACCCCAAAATACATTAAGGGAAATTACTAATATTTTTACGTCAATTCCCTGACTTTCTAATTAAGTAAAAAAAATGAGAATCCGTGTTTAACTGATTTATCGTGCATTGGATTAACATATTTTTGCTGAGTTGAGAAAAGTGTTTCATACATATCGCTAAGATAAATATCCAAAATAAGATGAATAAAAAATTGTTTTTTAGTCTTTTAGTATCAATTCTGCTAATCACAAGTGCTAAAAATGTACAGGCAGGAGATCCCGAATTATATATTGAAACCTCTACCGGCAAAAACACAGTTTGTTCTGGTGTAACTATGAGCTTAACCGGGCGTAGTCTTATCAGCGACAATTCAATTGCAGAACACAGGTGGGAAAGCTCAACATCGGGTATTATTGCTGCAACCAAAGATCAGTTTGCATTCATAAACACTAATGAAACGGGTATACATACCATAACCTATTCTATTATTGATGAAAAAGGGAATACCTACAGCACACATATTTCAGTAAGAGTTCTTGAATTACCTGATAATAATGTACTGATAAACCATAAAGAAGGTTCTGAATTAAATGAAATTCATTTACCCGCCGAACTCAGCGCCAGAGAAGTTAATCGTAGCAATAAATACCAATGGTTCAGAAATAATATAAAAATTGAAGGGGCTACATTTTCATCGCATAAAGCAACTGAAGAAGGTTCATACCGGTTAATGACAACATCCCATGAAGGATGTCACAGCTATTCAACATCCATTACTATAAGATAATTAAGCAGTATAGTTTTCCGGTCAAAAACTGTATTCCTTACAAAAAATAAAATAGGATTATACTAAACATAAAGAAATGAAGAAGGCATTACAAAATTGTATAACAGGAAAAAAAGCCCTGATGGCTTTGCTTGTTTTTACATTCATTTCAATTGCAATTGTCAACCCTGTTAACGGGCAGATAACTGTAACCTTTTCACAGCCCGATGGTCTTGAAGATTGTCAGGGTGTAAGTCGCGGATTAGATGCATTCGCATCTGGTGGATCAGGAATCTATACAGATTATGAATGGATTGATCCTGACAATGTAATTCGCCCTGGTTTCGGTTCTTCTGTAATCATTGATTTTATTAATCCCGGAACTTATTCTATTCAGGTAATTGTAACCGATGATGAGGGAACCCAGGGAACCGGTACATTTACATTTACAGTTCTTTCAGGACCTAAAGATGCTTTAATAACAGCTGATGGGCCAACAAGTTTCTGCGATGGTGAAAGTGTTACACTCTTTGCAAGCGACTCATTAATTTATACATACCAATGGCGCAGAGGAACATCAAATATTGCAGGGGCTACAGATCAGTTTTATGAAGCTACAATTGGTGGCACTTACCGTGTAATAATCACTACACCCAATGGTTGTGCCCTTACTTCTCCACCTGTATCGGTTACTGTTTACACAAATCCCCTACCTGAGGTCAGTAACGACGGACCCATTTGCGAAAATGGCACGGTGCAGTTCAGCGCATTACCCGATGGAATGCAAAGCTATCAGTGGACAGGTCCTCAAAGCTTTACATCAAATGAACAAAACCCGTCTTTAATCGGTGTACCTATTAATTTTGCAGGAGATTATACCGTAACCATTACCGACAATAACAATTGCTCCGGATCAGCAAGCACAACCCTTGTGGTTGAACCCCTGCCCGAAGCACCTGAATCTTTGCAGGTCGACCGTAATGATATCTGTGCTGATGATACCGAAGATATTACCCTTACTGCCATTGGCGGTTCGGGCGACAGACTGGTATGGTACAGCGGAAGCTGTGGCGGCACTCTCGTTGGAGAAGGAACAGAAATAACGATCCCGGTTCCTGCTTCAACCACAACCTACTATGCACGCTGGGAAGCCGATGGTGAATGCGCATCATCTACCTGTGTAAGTATCCAGGTTCGCATCAGACCCTTACCGGTTATTACTTTTACCAATATTCATGTAAGTTGTTTCGGTGAAAATGACGGAAGTTCAACCGCCAACATAACTGAAGCTACTGCACCTTTTGCATACAGCTGGACAACAGATCCGATCCAAACCGGTGCCACAGCAACAAACCTTACAGCCGGTGAATATACCGTTACGGTTACTGATGTATTTGGTTGTGAAAATTCTGAAACAACAACCATTACCGAACCCGATCTTCTCGAAGTATCCATCGGAAATGTAACCCACGTGGATTGCAACGGAAATTCCACCGGTTCGGCCCAGGCACAACCCACAGGAGGTACTCCAACCTATACCTACTCATGGAGTAATGGACAAACTTCACAAACTGCCACCGGACTTGGTGCAGGAACCTATACAGTGACAGTAACCGATGCCAATGGTTGTCAAGCCAATGAAACTATACAAATCACTGAACCTGATGAACTCATCGTATCGCTGGTCAATGAAACCGAACCAAGCTGTGCAGGTGACAGTGATGGTTCTATTACCGTTGAAGCTACCGGCGGAACAGGAGATTACCAATATAACTGGAGCAACGGAGACTCAGGCGCAACCATAACCGGACTGGTGACCGGCACCTACACGGTGACTGTTACCGACGATAACGGCTGTATTGCAGTATTAAGTATTGACCTGGATGAACCTGATCCACTCAGCATTTCCTTTATCGATGTAGATGATGTGGAATGTTTTGGCCAGGAAAC
>SKSE01000266.1 GCA_007118135.1 Bacteroidales bacterium
CAGCAGTAAGAACTTCAAGGCTTTGCATTACCCCTTCAAGGTTATCAAATGGCTCGCCCATGCCCATATAAACAATGTTGGTAAGTTCATTTCGTTCGGGCAAACTGCGAATCTGGTTCACAATCTCACCGGCACTTAACTGCCCCTGGAATCCTTGTTTTCCTGTCATGCAAAACAGACAACCCATCTTGCAACCCACCTGCGATGATACACATAGCGTATTGCGGTTGCGTTCAGGAATATATGCTGCTTCAATGAATTTACCTGCCAATGAGCGATACAGATATTTCTTTGTACCATCAATTGACGTTTGTACTTTCACCGCATCTGAAATACCAGGGTCAAATTTTTCTGCAAGTAAATTGCGATGGGCCTTGGAAATATTGCTCATTTCATCAATGCTGGTGATTTCCTTTTTATACATCCAGTCGGCGATCTGCGTTGCAGTAAAGCGGGGCATTCCCAGCGCTTTCACAATTTCTTCAAGTTGCGGCAGGGTCTTACCAAACAAGGCTTCTTTTTGCTGTTTTATTTGCATGGATAATTTTATTTCAAAATCAGAAAAATATTTCGGCCATGATATTATTGAAGGGAACACCTTTTTCAATAAGGAGATCTCTCACATCAACCACCATCTCGGCACTCCCGCAAAGATAATAAGGAATATTGGGATCGGGAGTTCCGATAGTTTCAAGGTATTGTGTCACTCTGCCGGCAAAACAACCATCAGCAGGCTCACGACTGCAACAAGGTATGTAGTTCTCGGGCAATTGCTTTTTAAAATCTTCATAAAAATACAATCCATCTTTGGTCCGGTTTCCCTGTATAAGAGTCTTATTGTGAAACTGACCTGAATAAAACATGGATGCAAAAGGAGCAATTCCTGTACCTGTGGCAATCCAGACGGCCCTCTCCTCTTCGCAAATAAACCTACCAAAAGGCTTTGTAACAAAAATATCATCACCAGCCTTTACCCTTGCCAACTGAGGAGTGAGTAAACCTTCTGATTTTACAGTATACAAAATCCATACTTCATCCTGGTTTACACCACTGGCAATGCTGTAAAGGCGTGGCTCTTCACTTTTTGAAAGGGTAATGCCAATTACCTGGCCTGCAGTAAAACTAAAATTTCGTGAAAAACTAAGCAGAAAAGCTCCGGGAGCTATTTCCTTATTGGCAGTTACAATGGCCTGAAAAATTTCTTTCATGTATCAGTTTAATTTATTCTTTAACAAAAACTTTCTTTCTCTAAAAAAGTTTATGCAAATTATACTTTTTCCGGATCAATGACAATGATTATTTTTACAAAAAAAAACATATGACCTTCAGCGTGTTTTCAGATGAATATTTTATGGGCGAAGCTTTAAAAGAAGCTCATAAGGCAAAAGATTCTGATGAAGTACCCATCGGGGCAGTAATAGTGTGTCGCAACCAGATTATTGCGCGCGGTCATAATCTTACCGAAAAGCTTAATGATGTTACTGCACATGCTGAGATGCAGGCGTTTACTGCAGCTTCCGAATATTTAGGAGGAAAATATCTCAAGGATTGCACCCTTTACGTTACACTTGAACCCTGTGTCATGTGTGCCGGCGCAAGCCAATGGGCACAGATAGCAAAAATTGTGATTGGCGCCATGGATGAAAAAAGAGGATTTACCCGTTTTTCACATGAGATCCTTCATCCAAAAACCAAAGTCATTATCAACGTCAGGGAAGAAGAATGTGCAGCATTGCTAAAAGAGTTTTTCCGGAAAAAGAGATAATTATCTGAAAAGGGATTGCATCCCTGAATCAAATAAACTGAATTGAGAATTTCATCTGATGAATCTCTTTCAAAATGCAGAGCAGCACTCAAACAAGGGATGTCATCCCAAAATTACTTTCTCACTTTCTCATTTTCTTAATTTCTCACTTTCTTACCTTTACTCACTCATATACTTCTCCCTTACTCTGCCATATTCCGGTATATTCCTGTGGTGCCATTTGGCTTTTACCACACCATCCTTAAGCAAAACCAGCCCGGGGTTGGACCGTATGATGGTCTTGAGTGCAATTTCGTCGGATTGATAGAATGGATATGCCGCCTGCACTTCGTGGCGGAAAGCATCGATGTTACTGAACGAACTTCCCGTAAGTACAATAATTGAAATACCATCATCTTCGGCATTCACGGCAAATTCATTGATTCGCCTTTCGAAAGCCCGTTTATGGGTGCGGTTTACATCGTAGGCTATTACCAGGAACTGATAACCCGGGTGCCCAATATAAGATTCGGTATAATCATCGCCGTATTCATCCTGAATGATAAAGTTATTTATTGCAGGTTCCTGGTATTCCTGGATAACCACCCTTCGCTGATCAACAAACTCCCAGTTTTCCATAAACTCAGGATCATCCCAGGGCAGCTCTGATGGAGCAAATTCCTGCCGTTCGCCGGTATTTTTATTCTGATAAATCAGGTATGTGTCAGCCACTTCGGGAGTAGGTATGACCAGTTCATTGATGTTGTTGCCCACTTTCCAGGGACGAAAATCAATGATGGGAAGATTTCTGAGACAATATACCGAAAGCCAGATAATAAACAAAGTCACAAAAGTGGCAAGGTACCAGTCTTTGGTCTCTGACCAAAGCGGCTTTACTTTGTTACGATGTATAAAGATAAAAATGGCAGCTGCCAGAATAAAAATATTCTTATTGAACGTAGCCCAATTGCTTATAATAAGTGCATCGCCAAAGCACCCACAGTCGGAAACGGGCTCATATATGGCAATATACAATGTAAGGGGTGTAAAAAACGCCATAAATAGTAAACCACCCCATGCACTCCAACGCATCTTAATACCCAACAATACAGTAACCCCAATAACAAACTCAAGCCCGCTCATGAGAATAGCCAGCGGAAGTGCAGTGGGGAAAAGCCACTCGGCATTGAATGCCAGGAAATAATCCTGGAATTTATATACCGAACCCAGCGGATCGATGGCTTTGACAAATCCTGAAAAAATAAAAACTATACCGAAAAGGAGTCGGGAGATCCAGAGAATAATGGTGGTCAGATGTTTCTTTTGCATAGGTTTATAAATTTTACTAATGTTATATTAATCAAAGAAAATAACCAAATAAACCTGTAAAGGATCTTTTTAGTTCAAACAGAGTTCATAATCCATTCCTCAAGGGTTTTCCTTAATGGCACTTTCCCGCTTACCAAAATCTTTCCATTTATCATTAATGCAGGCGTAAATAAAACACCGTGGTTGATCATTTCGTCTATATCTGTTATTTTATGAACGGTTGCAACGATATTTCCTGAACTGATAATTTCCTGGCAGCTTTTTACAAGGTCTTCGCACTTCCTGCAACCACTACCAAATACTATTATCTTCATAAAATCAGATTTAAAGGCCTAATTTACATAAAATGCAATAAATTTCATTAAGTATTAACGCTGGTTTAACAATTGATACACCTGGCTATAAAACTGAAGAGATTTAACCGAATCATTTCCCATAAAAAATGCTGTACCCTTTCATTTTAAGTACAGCACTAAAATAAATCATGAAATAGATTACCGGAACTTAAACCCGACACGTAGTTATTTGGCTGATATGCCCGGTAAACTATAACACAAGAGAAAAGTTATCTTACTCTTGGCGAAGTGCCTTGATTAAGGTTCGTACCAAAGGGTTCTTCAGCTTTTTGTTCAACAACTTCACCCGTAATCCTGAAAACTTTCATCCCCGCCGGATCATTTGACATTACACTTATCGTGCGACTAACGCGATGTGGCCTGGGTGAAAGCCTGAACTCAGCTTCCACAAATCCCTTTTCGCCCGGCATAACAGGCTCTTTCGTCCAGTCTTTGATTCGTGTGCCACAACATCCACGTGCATACGACAATACCAATGGCTCATCACCTTCATTTTCAAACTGAATTTTAAGTTTAAAGGGTTCAAGTTCACTGGTAAGAAGTGTTCCCAATTGCTCCGATTCCTTTTCAAATTTCAGTTTTGCTCCCTTTTCTTC
>SKSE01000321.1 GCA_007118135.1 Bacteroidales bacterium
CAGATCGAACCCGGCTTTTTCCAATTGGCATTTACCTGAAGTATAACTATGATAGCCGAAATCGTTATCAATATCCCACTAGCGGATCATTTTTTCATGCCGGTGCAAAATTGATTTCAGCCAATGAGACCTATGAACCGGGAAATACTTCATTTAACCCAAACACATATGAGAACAATTTAAACTGGTGGGAAATACAATTACAATGGGAAAATTTTTTGTCACCCCGACATCGATTACGAATAGCCTTTTCAACCGAATTATTCATCTCAAACAGACCCCTGCTTGCCAATTATAGTGCAAGCAAAATCATGGCACGGCAATTTAGCCCTTTTCCGTTGGCTGAAACCAGATATCTTGATGCCTTCAGGGCAAACCACTATGTTGCAGGAGGCTTAAAAACTTTATACCTGCTGGGGCGCAATACGCACTTTCAGTTAGAAAGTCATGCATTCAGAGCAATGAGAGAAATCATTCCCGGTATTAATCACAGTGCTGATTACAAGGACTGGCTCGCCAAACCTGTTTTTATGCACAACGCCGCATTGGTATTTCATACACCCGCAGGTCCTTTAAGCATCAGTGGTTCCTACCTGCAAGGTGAAAACAATCCCTGGGTTTTTATGGTAAATTTTGGCTATATCTTATTCAACCGGAGAACTTTCTGATGTGTACAATTTCGAACATTTTTGTTTGATGACGTACATTTTTCTTCGCTGGAAATCTTCTGAATCTGATGTATCCGCCTGATTATATGTTTATTATAAACTATGGCCTGTGGTTTGCTATATCTATATTGCATTTATTTTCAGATTATTAACCACAAAATATCCATAAAAATGAAAATCAGAGTTCTCTTTTCAGTATTCGTATTAATTGCTTCATTGAGTTTGTCTTCCTGCTGGAAAGTAGATTATTTTCCATGTACCAGCCCCAGGGGTGCAAGTGTTGAAGAATACAGATATGCAGGTACATTTGACGGTATCAACCTGCGCATACAGGCCAATGTTTTTGTAAATGTGGGCCCCGAATATTCTATAACCATTGTGGCTGCTGAAAATATCCTTGAACATATTGAAACCAAATCAGCCGGAAACACACTGGTTATTGACAATTCCCGTTGTTTAAGAACCCGAAATAATGATATTAGTATTTTTATCACTATGCCTGAAATCAGTCTTCTGAGGGTTGCAGGATCGGGCAATATCGTGGTAGACAACTTTTTTTATAGTGAAAGTATTGATGCTGAAATCTCAGGTTCAGGTAAGATATATTTCTCGGGCGAATTTGATTATGTTAACAGCTCTGTATCAGGTTCAGGTGTAATTGATATGATAGGAAATTCACGTGTTCAAAACTCTCAGATTTCCGGCTCAGGAAGAATAGATGCATTACAAATGAAATCAAATATTATTGATTCCAGGATCAGCGGTTCGGGAGAAATATGTGTGTTTGCCACTCAAAAACTGGATGTCAGAATTTCGGGAAGCGGAAAATTATTTTACAAGGGAAATCCATCGGTCAATATTAATATTTCCGGTACAGGTAATGTTCACCATCTATAGCAAAAATCCAACTAATTTTTAAGCTCAGATCGCCTTTATACAAGCATACCTCCTCATAATGCCCTTGCACTGAAAATAACACGGTGTAAAAGGGCATTTTTTTTTACCTTTGATGCTCGTTTGTAATCAAGCTTAGTGGCTGAAAAAATTATCATTACAAGCATAATAATTTCTTTGGTGGTCTTGTTTATTAAGCAACACATAGGATACATAGATATTTGGTCAGATATTTCGGTTTAATGGATTTCACTTAAATTTGATTTATTATGAGGAAAAACGTAGTTTTTATTTTGGTATTAATGCTGGCCCTTCAGTCATGCGGGCAAGGCCAAACGGGCGAAGAACAAACCCGGGAGCAATCACAGGAAGTTAAAGAAGACCGGGCAAAAGTTGCCATTGAAACACCCTACGGCGAAATTATTATTGAACTTTTCAATGAAACTCCATTACACAGGGATAATTTTCTCAGACTCGCCGAAGATGGGGTTTATGATGAAACACTTTTCCACAGGGTTATCAATGCTTTTATGATTCAGGGTGGTGATCCCGATTCAAAAAATGCACAACCCGGTCTGCAATTGGGAATGGGCAGCCCCGGTTATACCATCCCTGCTGAGTTTGTGGAAGGGAAATACCATGTGAAAGGAGCTGTTGCTGCAGCAAGACAAGGCGACCAGGTAAACCCGGAGAAGGAATCATCAGGTTCGCAGTTTTACATTGTTCAGGGACGGGTATTCAATCATGATGAGTTGGATATTCTTGAGCAAAGATCAGGAAGACCCCTTACAGACGAGCAAAAAAGAATTTACACCACTATCGGTGGCACTCCACACCTGGATGGCGAATATACAGTTTTTGGAAGAGTTATTGAAGGACTTGAAGTGGTTGATAAAATTGCCGCAACTGAAACCGATCGCTCTAACAGACCCATTGAAGATATTGCTATTTCGGTGAGGGTTCTTGAATAAGAATATAATTCAGAAGGAAGAATATGTTAGAAAAAATTAATGAATTGCTGAAAGAAGTTAATGAATTCGCTGCCGAATCCTACGAAGAAGCTGAAGAGTTCCGTATCAGGCTTTTGTCCAAAAAAGGACAAATAAGTTTGCTTTTCAATGATTTCAAAGCTTTGCCACCTGAAGAAAAAAAACTCGTTGGCCAGCAATTGAATAAACTCAAGGAAGCTGCCTTAAACAAAGTAAATGAAATCAAGCAGCGTATCGAGGAACAAAAACTGCAAACCTCGGGTTCCGATAAATATCCCGATCTTACCCTACCGGTCGATTTTACTGATGTCGGAACCAGGCATCCCATATCAATCGTTAGAAATCAAATCAACAGCATTTTTGAAAAAATTGGATTTGTCATTTCTGAAGGCCCTGAAATTGAAGATGACTGGCATAACTTCTCAGCATTGAATTTTGCCGAAGATCATCCGGCAAGAGATATGCAGGATACTTTTTTTGTGGAAAAGAACCCTGATATTGCCCTTCGCACACATACTTCATCTGTACAGGTGAGAGTAATGAATAACCAACCCCCCCCCATAAGGACCATATCACCGGGAAGGGTATTTCGCAATGAAGCCATATCGGCCAGAGCACATTGTATTTTTCACCAGGTAGAGGGCCTTTATATTGACAAAGGTGTTTCTTTTGCCGATCTTAAGCATGTACTCGATCATTTTGCACGCGAATTCTTTGGCCCGGAAACCAGTATCAGGCTCAGGCCATCCTACTTCCCATTCACTGAACCCAGCGCTGAGGTTGATGTTTCATGCCCCTTCTGCAAAGGAAAAGGATGCAACATCTGTAAAGGAACCGGCTGGGTTGAAATCATGGGTTGTGGAATGGTTGACCCCAATGTGCTTGAAAACTGCAATATCGACAGTAAAGTTTATACCGGTTATGCATTCGGAATGGGAATTGAACGTATTACCATGCTTAAATATATGGTTAATGATTTAAGACTGTATTTTGAAAATGACCTCAGGTTTCTGCGGCAATTTTCTTCCGGGTGGTAATTGATCTTATTAAGAACCTTATAAACGGTCGTATTTTGAAATGCGGCCGTTTTTTTTATTCTCTTGTGTAACTTTTAAACAAGTCATCCGTCATAACTGCAAATTCACAATTTTAGCTCATTAAAATAAATCAAAATGAAAAATCAAAAACAAAAACTGAGCATCTTTTTACCACTGTTTATACTCATCATGGGTATTCAGTCATGTGGTTTTGATGCAAATGCCATCAGGGGTGACGGCAATGTGATTTCTGTTGAAAGCAATCTCGACGATTTCACTGCTCTTGATGCATCGGGCATTTTCAAAATTTTCCTTCTTGAGGGCGATAACCCGCACATTCGGATTGAAACGGATGAAAATATTCATGAATACATCCGTTTCCAGGTAAGAGGAAATACCCTTAATCTTTCAATGAAAAATAACCAGATTTACCGACCTACCCGACTGCATGTGTATGTAACAGTCAGCACAATGGAAAAACTGGATCTTTCAGGTGCTACAAGTCTTGAAGCAGATCACACACTGGTTTCACCTAATCTTAGAATAAGCATAAGCGGAGCCGGTGACTTGGATTTGGATGTTGCAACTACGGATCTGAGAACGACCGTTTCAGGTGCAGGAAATATTTCATTAAGTGGTACTGCCGATACACACGAAGTAAGACTGAGTGGGGCTGCATCTATGAAATGCGGAAATCTTAAAACCCGTGTAACTTCTATCTCACTTAGTGGCGCAGGATCAGCCGATGTTTATGCCAGCGAGGTTCTGGATGCCAGTATTTCAGGAGTAGGAAGCATAAAATATGCAGGTGAGCCTGAAAAAACTAACATAACAAAGAGCGGCCTGGGATCCATAAGGCCCATTTAAGAAATAATCTTTTTACTAAACCATAAAACAAGACTTTTTCCCTTTAGCAACCATGATTACTAACCTAATAATTTTTAACCCATGAAAACAATGAAATCCATAAAAAAACACATCCTTACATCCGGACTATTTTTTCTGTCGGGGATGATTCTCATGGCCCAGACAGTAACTGAGGTCCGAACAGTAGAAAACTTTACCGCCATTGAGGCCGGAAGTATTTTTAAAATTGAATACACTCAGGGCGAAGATTATTTCCTGGAAATTGAAACCGGGGAAAAATTTCTTGAAGACATTGAATCTTCAGTTAAGAAAGGTGTTTTAAAGCTTGATTTTAAAGGCTCATCACGCAATGCAAGTATCATTGTAAGGATCAAAAGCCCTGAAATAGAAAAAATAATTCTAAGCGGTGCATCTTCACTCAAAGGTCTTACAGTTATTGAATCACCAAATCTTGAACTGAGCCTTTCAGGAGCCACTAATGCAGAAGTTTCTGTCGTAACAGAAACATTGAAAACTTCTCTTTCAGGTGCTTCAACCCTGAGAATTGAAGGTATTGCGGATTATCATTCAACAAATGTAAGCGGGGCATCACAACTAAGAGCTTTGGACCTTGATACAGAAACCACTATTGTGAGAACCAGTGGTGCATCCAATGCAAGAGTAATGGCAAAGGAATATTTAGATGCCAATGCCAGTGGAACATCTAGAATCAATTTTAGCACTGAACCTGCTTCAATTCAAATCAAAACTTCTGGAATGGCCTCTGTAAACGGCAGCCAGGCTAATCTTATTCAGCAAACAGGTGATGAAGACACTACCCGCATCAGATTTGGAGGAAGAGATTTTTTAATCATTGAAGATGATGGAGTTAGGGTTGAAAGGAGAAGCAGACGAACATTCCGCAACAACTGGTCTGGATTTGAAATGGGTATCAATGGTTATCTCTCACCCGATAACAGTTTCACCCTGCAACAGGAAGCGCAACCCATTGACCTCAGATATGAAAAATCTGTAGTTGTTAACATCAACTTTTTACAGCAGAGTTTTCCAATCATATCAAACAACCTGGGAATTTATTCAGGGTTGGGTTTGTCTTTCAATAATTACCGCTTTGACAATCAGACCAGGATTGTACATACAAGCGATGGTGTTGAGTTTTTTGAAGATGATGATCCCATGAGAAAAAATAAGATTACTCTCACTTATCTTACTGTACCCCTTATGATGGAGTTTCAAACCAATGCAAGAAGAAGGTCCGAGAGATTTCACATAGCAGGGGGTTTGATAGTTGGAACCCGCATAGGAACACATGCCAAATATGTCTACGACGATGGAGGTAAAAAACGAAAAGAAAAAGATTACAGCAACTTTCACGTACCTCCTTTCAGATTTGACTTGTCAGGCAGGATTGGTTGGGGTAGGGTAAACCTTTTTGCAACCTATGCTCTCAACGATCTTTTCAAAGATGATAGAGGACCAGAGCTTACACCTTTCAGTGTGGGAATACGACTGGTTAACTGGTAAAACCCTTACACCACTAATGAAAAAGGTGCCCGCTTATTAAAAAGTGAGCACCTTTTCCATTTAGAAGAAAATGAAAATTATATATCTTCATTTTCATCTTTATGAGATACTATACGAAGGGTATCGTGCGCAATCACCAGCTCTTCGTTGGTAGGTACAACCATAACCTTCACCTTTGAATCATGTTTGGAAATCATATCAAGTCTGCCACGTAATCCTGTATTTTTCTCAGCATCAAAAGCAACACCCAAAAATTCCAGGCCTTTGCATATGGCTTCGCGTGTTTCGGGTCCGTTTTCTCCTACACCACCGGTAAAAATAATAATATCAACGCCACCCATAGCTGCTGCATAAGCACCGATATATTTTTTAATGCGATAGTTGTACATTTCAAGTGCCAGATCGGCTCTTTTATTTCCTTCTTTCCATGCTGCAGTTTCGATGTCGCGCATATCCGATGATATTCCTGATATACCAAGAACACCGCTTTTCTTGTTTATCAAGTTATTGGCTGCTTCCAGATCAAGCTCTTTCTTTTTCATAATATAAAGCAAAGCTCCAAGGTCCAGATCTCCCGTACGTGTTCCCATTACCAACCCTTCAACGGGAGTAAGCCCCATGGATGTATCTACTGATTTGCCATTTTTTATGGCACAAATGGATGCACCATTGCCAAGATGGCAGGTTATGGCCTTGATATTATCGCGGCGCATAAAGAGTGCATCGCAAGCGGTTTCAAAAACGAATTTATGACTGGTACCATGGAACCCATAACGGCGAATCTTATCATTTTCGTAAAGTTCGTAAGGAAGCGCATACATATAAGCATGTTGCGGAATAGATTGATGGAAGGCGGTATCAAAAACTGCTACCTGGGGCACATTGGGCATGAGTTTCTCCATGGAAATAATTCCATTAAGATTGGCCGGATTATGAAGGGGTGCTAATTCAATAACATCTTCAATATTTTTCTTTACTTCAACTGTTATAAGTGCACTGGCACTGAAATTTTCACCACCGTGGGCCACCCTGTGGCCAACTGCAAGAATATCATTAACACTTGAAATAACACCATAGTCCTGATCTAGCAATACTTTAAGAATCAAATTGATACCCACTTCATGGTTGGGTACGTCCTGAATAAGATAATACTTGTCTTTCCCTTTTGACTGGTGTTTGAGTTCACTGTCTTTCAAACCTACTCTTTCGAGCAAACCCTTAGCCAGAAGCTCGGCATTATTGGCCATGTTAATCAACTGGTACTTAATAGAAGAACTTCCGCAATTTAATACTAAGATTTTCATTTATATTTTATTTTCTTGAGTGAGTTATGTGATAAATGATATAATGGAATATGTTTGTATGATTATTTTCCTGCTGCCTGATTAACAGTAATGGCCACAAGATTTACGATGTCATCAACGGAGCAGCCTCTTGAGAGATCGTTGATGGGAGCAGCCATCCCCTGAAGTACAGGGCCCACAGCTTCAGCACCTGCCAGCCGTTGTACCAGTTTGTAGGCTATATTTCCAACCTCAAGTGTAGGGAATACCAGTACGTTTGCATTTCCGGCAATTTCGCTGCCGGGTGCTTTACTTTTACCAATGGCTTCCACTATGGCTGCATCAGCCTGCAGTTCGCCGTCTATTTTCAAATCAGGCTGCATTTGAATTGCTAAGTTGGTGGCTTCAATCACTTTGTCACACATCGGATGGCTAGCACTTCCTTTAGTTGAAAAGCTGAGCATAGCTACCCTGGGTTCAACACCAACAATAGCTTTGGTAGTTTGGGCAGTCATTATTGCTATTTGAGCAAGCTCTTCTGCCGTTGGATCGGGATGCACAGCACAATCGGCAAATACAAGGATACCATTTTCTCCCCATTTTTTATCAGGCATAATCATAATAAAGGCACCTGACACCACACTGATGCCTGGTAAGGTTTTTACGATCTGAAAAGCCGGCCTGAGCACATTTCCGGTAGCATTGGCCGCACCGGCAACCTCACCGTCTGCATCACCGTTCTTTATCAGAAGAGTGGCCAGGTAAAGAGGATCTTCAACCAGTTTTAAAGCTTCAGTTTGGGTAAGTCCTTTACTTTTCCTGATTTCAAAAAGTAAATCAGCATAATATTTCTTTTTTTTATGATTTGCCGGGTCAATTATGGTGGCCTGTGAAATATGCTTAAGTCCGAATTGCTTTGACAGGTTTTCTATTTCAACCTTATCCCCAAGCAAAATAATCCTGGCAATTCCATCTTTGATGATTTCATCAGCAGCTTTTAAAGTTCTTTCTTCTGTACCTTCGGGCAATACAATGCATTTATCGTGCTTTTTTGCATTGGCTTTAATTGACGTAAGCAGATCCATTTTTGACCAGATTTTGTAGTGAAAATTTATTGAATTTCAAGGGACAACAAAATTAGAATTAATTTACGACCCTTCAAAGCACGACATATGATTTTTTACACAACATGGCATGTTTTTGTATTATTAAATTGTTAACTCAATAACAGCCCCGGTTTTTGCTAAAAAAATATGGGCAAAAAGGAGAACCTGCTTTTTAGGTAAACCCTTAAAAATTTCCTTAGAATTTGCGTTACCTTTGCAGAAAATCTGAGGCAATGATTAAAAACCTACGACTGTATATTTTGCCTGCTTTTTTCATCATAACCCAAATGATGTATTTAAATACCTTGTCTGCCGGTGTTTTTTTGACGGTGCATGAGATAGCTGTTCCTGACTCAACTTATCTGACTGAGTTTTCTGATACTGTTCCTGAACTCCCACCCGACACTATACTTCCTGTGCAAATACAAGATACAATTGCGGAGACAGATACCATAATAAGTGAAATTGATTTTCCTGAAACAGATACCTTAACTATAACGATTGAATCAGAGCTTCCCCTGGATATAGATACTATCCAGGCTGAAACTCAGCCAATACCTTCACCGACTGTGACTTCTCCACCGGTTCAGCAGGAAAGAACCAGAACTTATCGCACGGTTTTTGATAGAAATAAAGCCTACTGGGTTGAATGGGACGCTTCGCTCACTTTCCCCGACAGCCTTGTATTAACAAGGGTTTTCTCTGCACGTGAGAAATACGGTGCTCATTTCCTTGAACCAACATCTATCCAACCCGAACCGCAATCTATTTCCAAATCTTTATCCAGAGACCTTATAACTTTATTGATCATACTATCCATTTCTCTGATTGGAATTACGCGATTTTTATTCCCTTTGCGGTTTAAAGAAAATTTAATTGCTGGTTTTTCAGGGAGGCATTTCAATCATCTTGAAAGAGAAGGAGGATTAATGAATAACTGGGCATCCTTTTTTATGTTACTTAATTTTTTGCTTGTTTTTTCACTCCTTATTTTTCTTAGTCTGGAGAATTGGGGTTACAACCACATTCTGAATGATACTCCTTTATTATTAAGTCTGGGTTATATAATTATTGGCATTATATTATTCTATGTGGCCAAATACATAGTTGTATTTTTTATTTCATGGGTTTTTAAAACCCAAACAGCCAGTGAATCATATTTTCTTAATATTTCTCTTATCAATCAGTCGGCAGGTCTTATTCTGCTTCCGGTTTTGGTAATCAGTATTTACAATCCTGATTTAAATCTGATTTTTCCGGCATGGATTATTTATATCCTGTTAAACCTTTTTAAAATCATAAGAGGGGCATATCTGGGTTATAAATCCTTAGACTTTTCGGCGTATTATTTAATTTTGTATCTTTGCGCCATTGAATTTGCGCCATTAATTTTAATTGTAAAACTTACAAGGAACGCACTATTGTCTTGATTATCAGATGATAAAAAAAGAAGAAAACCACGGCTTTCTTTTAAATGAGAACCAAAACAACCAATAGTTTAACCAAAAATAGAGGAGATCAGCCTTGAAAATCAAAAATGTTTTAATCTCTCAGCCCCAACCTGAGAATGAAAAATCGCCCTACTCTGATCTTGCAAAGCAGTTTAACCTGAATCTTACATTCAGAAAACTTATTAAGATTGAGAGTGTTGACAACAAGGAGTTTCGCAAATTACGGATTAACATTCTGGATTATTCTGCAATCATTTTTACCAGTCGCCATGCTGTAGATCATTTTTTCAGCCTGTGTGAAGAGCTGCGGGTAACTATCCCGGAAAGCATGAAATATTTCTGTGTGTCGGAGGCTATAGCTTTATACCTGCAAAAATATGTCCAATACCGCAAAAGAAAGATCTTCTTCGGCAAAAGCAAGTTTCCTGAGCTTCTGGAGTTGATTAAAAAGCAAAAAAGTGAAAAGTATTTCTTACCCTGCTCAGTAAATCATAGCAAAGAAATTCCTGACCTTCTCAAGGCAAACAAAATCAATCATGTAATAGCGCCAATCTATAATACGGTTCCCGATGCAGTGGATGATGTTGACATAAGTAATTATCAGATGATTGTGTTTTTCAGCCCATTTGGAATTGAGTCTTTGCAAATGAACTTCCCCGATTATAAGCAGGATGAAACAATTTTTGCCGCATTCGGGCAAGCTACAATTAGTGCAATTGAAAGTGCCGGATTTGAAGTACAAATAAAAGCACCCACACCTGAAGCGCCATCTATGACTATGGCCATTGAGCAATACCTGCAAAATCATAAAGCAAAAAAATAACAAGCCTGAAACATCATGGCTGAGCATTCTTCAAAACAAAAATTGCACAGTTTTTCAAAAGATGAAAGGCTGTGCAATTTTACATTAAAAAAGATTCTTTTCAACCAGGGTGAGCAATTTGGAGAATATCCGTTTCGTGTTTACTGGAAAGTCATAAACCCGAACCTGGAAGAGGTTTTTTTCCGCGAAAGTCTGGTTTCATTCCTGGGAGATAAAGAAATCCGGAATGATTTTCTGAAAACCCAGAATCCATCATTTCCGTTTAAGAAAATTCCGGCTAATGCGGTCTTTAAAAGCCCGGCCAAATGCCTTACAGGTGTTTCGTCAAAAGTGCATAAATCAGCCGTTCAGCGCAACAAAATAAAAAGACTTATAAAAGAAGGTTATCGCAATAACAAACAAACCTTTTATTCGTTCCTTAATGAGCGAAATTGCTTATGTATAATTGGCTTTATTTACACCGCCAAAACCCTAATGCCTTTAAGGGATTTAGAAGCAAAAATCGTTGTATCTTTGCAAAAAATTGTTGAGAAAATATCAGAACAACAAGGCACATGCGAATAGTTGCAGCCATCTGGAAGAGCATCAAAAAAGCTCTTAAATGGTTCTTTATCATACTTATACGTTTTTACCAGGGAGCAATATCACCCTTTTTCCCTCCTTCGTGTCGTTATACCCCAACATGTTCGCATTATGGTGTTGAGGCAATAAAAAAGCACGGACCATTTAAAGGTGGGTGGTATACAATTAAAAGAATCGCAACATGTCATCCATGGGGAGGAAGTGGTTATGACCCGGTGCCTTGACAAAAAATTAAAAACCCCGTTTTATCATGAAAAATATCAGAAATTACTTCAAAAAACCTCTTGCAATAGCTGGTTTCGTTGCCATAACACTCACAACGGTTTTTTCAACTGCATACGTAAGCAATAATTTTGAGATTGTTAAAAATCTCGACATTTTCAATACCTTATTCCGCGAGCTGGTTATTAATTATGTTGATGAGGTAAACACAGCAGAGCTCATTAAAACAGGGATTGATGAAATGTTGGAATCTCTTGATCCGTACACCAATTTTATCCCTGAATCACAAATTGAAGATTACCGGTTTATGACCACCGGCCAGTATGGAGGCATTGGAGCCCTTATCATGAGGAGAGGAAATTATATTTTTATTTCGGAAACCTATGAGGGCTTTCCCGCTGACAAAGCCGGATTGTTACCGGGTGATAAAATTTTAAAAATCAACGACCAGGATGCTAAGAACCGAACACAGGAAGAAGTAAGCTCGTTATTAAAAGGGCAACCCGGAACCGAAGTAGTAATGGAAATTGAAAGGAGTGGTCATGATGAAAATCTTGTTAAAGTTCTTGTGCGCGAAGTGGTTAGGATTGACAATATTCCCTGGTACGGCTTACTTGATGAAAATACAGGCTATATCAAACTTACAAACTTTACACAAAATGCAGGCCGGGAAGTAAGAGATGCTTTTAACAACCTGCGCAATGAGCATGGGATAGAAAACCTGGTTCTCGACCTTCGAGGCAATGGTGGTGGCTTGCTTAACGAAGCTGTAAATATTACCAATCTTTTTGTGGATAAGAACAAGGTTGTGGTTGAAACCAAGGGAAAAATAAGAGAACGTAATACTACACACCGTACACTTAACAATCCCATCGATAAAGACATCCCTTTAGTGGTTTTGGTTGACAGAGCCAGTGCATCGGCCTCAGAAATTGTTGCCGGCGCTATCCAGGATTTTGACAGAGGTGTAATTATCGGCCAAAGAACCTTTGGTAAAGGACTGGTGCAAAATGTTGTTCCTCTCAGCTATAATACTCAGTTAAAAGTTACAGTTGCAAAATATTATATACCCAGCGGACGATGCATACAAGCCATTGATTATGCCCAAAGACATGAAGACGGAAGTGTGGCGGAGATACCCGACTCACTTAAGGTTGCCTTTGAAACGCTTCGAGGACGAACTGTATATGATGGTGGTGGCATTGAGCCTGACATCTTTATCACCCCAATGTCATTGAGTAATATATCAGTCGCTCTTCTTACCAATTTCCATATTTTTGATTATGCCAATCATTATTATAACAACAATAATGAAATACCACCCGCAGATAAATTTGAAATAACGGATGAGATTTTCAATGACTTTATGAAATTTCTTGAAGGGAAAGATTATTCCTACACAACTGCGAGTGAGCGTTATATTGAACGTTTAAAAAGAGTAACAAAAGAAGAAAAATATAACGAATCAATCGGAAAGGAATTGAAAAATATAAAGGCCCTGATTGAAGAAACCAAAAAGGATGATCTAATTACTTTTCGCCCGGAAATTGAAATGATGCTGAAAAACGAAATCGTCGGAAGATATTACAAACAAAGGGGCCGGGTTATTTCATCATTAAATGATGACCCCGAAATAAAAGAAGCTCTTCGTGTTTTTCAATCCCCGGATACTTATCATGCAATATTAAAACCCTAAAATCAACATAATAACAAAAACTGTCAAAAAAAAACATGTTATGTACGGAAAGATAAAAGAGCATTTACAAAAACAGCTGCAGGAAATTGACGATGCCGGGCTTTATAAACGTGAAAGAATTATTACCAGTCCGCAGGAAGCAGAGATTGAACTTAATACGGGTCAGAATGTGCTTAACTTTTGTGCCAATAACTACCTGGGATTGTCAAACCATCCCAAAGTTATTGAAGGGGCAAACAAAGCTCTTGAAAGTCATGGATATGGTTTATCTTCTGTACGCTTTATATGTGGCACACAAGATATTCATAAGCAACTGGAGCAAACCATTGCCGGTTTTTTCGGTACGGAAGACACCATACTTTATGCAGCCTGTTTTGATGCCAATGGTGGCGTTTTTGAACCCTTATTCGATGAAAATGACGCCATAATTTCCGATGCACTCAACCATGCATCCATTATTGACGGAGTTCGTTTATGCAAGGCTGCCCGTTACAGATTTGCCCACGCCGATATGTACGATCTGGAAAAACAACTGCAGGCTGCCCAGGCACAACGACACCGTATTATTGTTACCGATGGCGTTTTCTCCATGGATGGTGATATTGCTAAAATGGACGAAATTTGTCGCCTTGCTGAAAAATATGATGCCCTTGTAATGACCGATGAATGCCATTCAGCTGGTTTCATTGGTAAAACCGGACGTGGTGCACCGGAGTATCATAGCGTTCTTGATAAAGTGGATATCATTACAGGTACACTGGGTAAAGCCCTGGGAGGCGGACTTGGAGGTTTTACAACAGGCCGTAAAGAAATCATTGACATATTGCGCCAGAGGTCTCGTCCGTATCTTTTCTCAAACTCATTGAGCCCCGCAATCATTGGAGCTTCATTAGCTGTTTTTGACCTTATCGGAAAAGACACAACATATCGCGATAAGCTCATGGAAAATACCGCATATTTCAAGCAGAAAATATCTGATGCCGGTTTTGACCTGAAGCCCTCCGACTCAGCCATTGTTGCATTGATGCTCTACGATGCAGCTTTGTCGCAAAAGTTTGCAACACGTATGCTTGAAGAAGGAATTTATGTGATTGGGTTCTACTATCCGGTTGTACCCAAAGAGCAGGCAAGGATAAGGATACAGCTTTCGGCGGCTCATGAAAGACATCATCTTGATAAAGCCATTGATGCATTTATAAAAGTTGGGAAAGAACTTAATGTGATATAATAAGCATATCTTATAAAAAAGGCTCTCGACCTAAAAGTCAGAGAGCCTTTTTTATTTGAAATCCGGCATGTATTTTAGAGATTTTGTTCGGCACGCACCTTGGCTTTCCACTCCTGGTAGTCGTTTTCAAATTTATCTGCTTCATTTACTCTAAGCCAGGTACCATACTTAACATAATCCGGAATATGCCCACCGTTCGACTTTTTCTGCTCTTCCGGAATTCCTAATTCATTTAAATACCTTTCGTAAGAAATTTTACTGGGTCTTTCGTCTTTTCTGTTCATGGTTTATATTGTTTAGTATTCGATAGTTTGTGCTCCCGCAATTATGGGATATAAAAAATTTAAGGGTGTGAAATATATGTTTTAGTAGCCTCGACAGGAATCGAACCTGTATCTAAAGTTTAGGAAACTTCTATTCTATCCGTTGAACTACGAGGCCTAATCCGCGCAAATATAAAGATTTTTTTTTATCGCTTATTACAGAAAAACACCTAAAAACCTATAATTATACCGATTAGCTAAATATATTGCTTAACAGGCAAAATATTTCGCTCATGATATCAACCCACCATTGTTAATAAGCTTGTCGGGTTGTAAAAAAGAAAATTCTCCTTCATTATCAGATGCCATAAGAATCATTCCATGAGATTCTATGCCTTTTATTACTTTGGGTTGAAGATTTGCGAGAAGCACTACCTGTTTACCTTTGATTTCTTCTGGTCGATAAAACTCAGCTATTCCACTAACAACAGTTCTTTTATCATTACCAGTGTCAAGAGTGAGCTTCAGAAGTTTTTTGGTTTTTGCAACCTTTTCGGCTTCAATAATTGTTGCCACACGTAGGTCCATTTTCATAAAATCATCAAACCCGATATCTTCCTTGAAGGGTTCGGTTTTTATATTTTCTACTTCCTGGTTAATTTTTCGGGTATTGATTAACTTGTCTATTTGTTGCTGAATGGTTTCGTCCTCTATTTTGGTAAAAAGAAACCCCGGTTGATTAATAACATGACCTTCTTTAAGGATATTTTCTGTATTAACTGCATTATCCCAGGTCATGGGTGAAATGGCAAGCATTTCATAAAGTTTTTCTGCGGTAAATGGCAAAAAGGGCTCAGAAAGTATGGCAAGGCTTGTGCAAATCTGCAAGCTGATACTCAGTATGGTCTTTACTCTTTCAGGATCTGTTTTGAAAATTTTCCAGGGCTCATTTTCGGTAAGATACTTGTTCCCCAATCTAGCCAAATTCATTAGTTCTCCCAGCGCTTCTCTGAAACGATAGCTCTCAAGACTATTTGCAATTAGCTGCGGATATTTTGCGATTTGCTCAATGGCTTCTTTATCGTTACCTGTAAGTTTACCACGTGCGGGTACTTTACCTTCAAAATATTTATGTGTAAGAACCAGTGTGCGGTTTACAAAATTTCCATAAATGGCCAGGAGTTCACTGTTATTACGGGCCTGAAAATCTTTCCATGTAAAGTCATTGTCTTTGGTTTCAGGTGCGGCGGCACAGAGAACGTATCTCAATACATCCTGCTGACCTGGAAATTCTTCAAGATATTCGTGCAACCATACTGCCCAGTTGCGACTTGTAGATATTTTATCTCCTTCAAGGTTCAGAAATTCATTGGCTGGCACATTTTCGGGTAGTATATATGACCCTTCGGCATAGAGCATGGAAGGAAAAATAATACAATGAAAAACAATATTATCTTTTCCGATAAAGTGTACCAATTTGGAATCATTGCTTTTCCAGTAGGTTTCCCATTCCCTGTTATTTTCTTCGCCCCACTCGCGTGTTGCCGAGATATAACCAATAGGAGCATCAAACCAAACATAAAGAACTTTTCCATCAGCACCATCAACAGGAACTTTCACACCCCAGTCAAGGTCACGGGTTACAGCCCTGGGTTGCAACCCTTGATCAATCCATGATTTACACTGACCGTATACATTTGACTTCCAGTCATCCTTGTGGCCTTCAAGAATCCATTGGCGTAGCATAGGTTCGTAATCCTGTAACGGAAGGTACCAGTGTTTGGTCTTCTTCATTACAGGTTTGTTGCCGCTAAGTACTGATTTTGGTTTGATAAGATCGGTAGCACTTAGTGAGGTTCCGCAATTCTCGCATTGGTCGCCATAGGCTTTTTCATAACCACAGTGGGGGCATGTTCCTGTAATGTACCGGTCGGCCAGAAACTGGTTATTTGCTTCATCAAAAAATTGCTCACTCTCTTTTTCCTCCAGTTTCCCTTCATTAAAAAGCTTCCTGAAAAATACAGAAGCTGTTTCATGATGAACTGCAGCAGATGTTCGGCTGTACACATCGAATGAAATCCCAAATTTCTCAAAGGAATCCTTGATCATGTGGTGGTATTTATCCACAATATCCTGGGGAGTTACATTTTCTTTTCTTGCCTTTATGGTGATAGGAACACCGTGCTCATCGCTTCCACCAATAAATATTACATCACGTCCTTTTTTCCTGAGATACCTGGCATAAATATCTGCAGGTACATAAACCCCAGCAAGATGACCTATGTGTACAGGTCCATTGGCATAAGGAAGGGCAGATGTAACAGTATATCTCTTAAATTCTTTTGACTTTTGCTGCACAAATTCATTCATAACTATTAGAAATAGAGAAAATTAAAGTTTTTAAAATGGGGAAAAACCGAATTGCAAAGTTAAAAAAACCACAACACCAATTGCATAATATATTACTTACGGAAAGGAAGATGGAAACAGTAATAAACAGGAAGGATGAAGGCTATAATCTTTTCAGGAAAATTAAAAGTGGAAGTAATCGCTTTAGGCAAGGCTCAGGTTTTATAGCGGCTGATCTTTTCAAAAAGTTTAAAATAATCAAAGGGCTTACTTACAAAATCGTCTACTCCTGCATCATATGCCTTTGCCCGGGTTTCGGCAAAAGCATCAGCAGTAAATGCTATGATTGGAACAGATGGGTTTTCGAAATTGCCATCTTCATTTCTTCTGATTTTGCGTGTAACTTCATAACCACTTATGCCTGGTAATATCAGGTCCATTAGCAGAAGGTCAAAGTCTTTATTTTTTACCATTTCTAAAGCCTCTTCGCCGGTAGAAACAATGGTAAGATTGGCTTTCCACTTCTTTTCCAATACTTTCTTTCCCACAAACTGATTCATTTTATCATCTTCTATTAAAAGAATATTAACGCCTTCAAGTGTTTTAGGGGATGAATCTTCTGCAGGTACCCTTGGGGCAGGAAAACTCTTTTTCCCGGTTTCCATGGGCAGCCAGAATGAAAAAACAGAACCCGCACCGGGTTTACTTTTGGCAGATATTTTGCCATTTTGTAACTCAACCAATCTTTTACAAATGGTTAGCCCAAGCCCACTGCCGCCAAACTTACGGGATGTGCTGGTTTCAGCCTGGGTAAATTTTTCAAATATGGCATCAAGCCTGTCTGATGCTATGCCAATACCGGTATCTTGTATTTCAAAATGAATTTTATTTTCGGATGGGTTGCTACACTCAGTTTTTTTAACTTTTAGGCTGACAAATCCTTTTTCCGTAAACTTAATGGCATTGGAAAGCATATTAAAAAGAATTTGCCTTAAGCGTAAAGTATCTGATTGTAATATAGATGGAACATCATCATCAATATGAATCAAAAGTTGTAAATTCTTTTCTTTCGCTTTTATTTTAAGTGTTTTGAGAAGATCGTTCACCAGGGAACGAATATCAAAATCTGTTTTTTCAAAAATCAGATTTCCTGATTCAATTTTATTGAAATCAAGAATATCATCAATTAGCCCAAGCAGGTGTCGCGCAGCAATCTTAATTGTGTTAAGATTTTCCAGTTGTTCGGAGTTGGGATCTTCATCTAACATCAGATCAGTAAGTGAAAAAACTGTATTGAGAGGTGTTCGGATTTCGTGACTCATAAGAGAAAGAAACTCCGATTGGGCCATACGTGCTTTATCAGCATCATCTTTTGCCTGTTTAATTTGTTTTTCAGCTTTTTTTCTATGAGTAATATTTTCAATAAACCCCTCAAAATAAAAACCTTCATTTTCAAAATCCTTGATTTTGCTCAAATGAATCACTGCATAAATTTTCTCTTTTTGCTTGTTAATAAGCTGTATTTCATAAATAAAATGATTGTTTTTACTCCGAATAAATTTTTTTATCTTATTCTTTTCTTCTTCAAAATCCAGAAAGAATTGTGATGGATCTTTCTCAATATCCTGCATAAAAAGGGTGTGATCATCATAGCCCAGAACCGATGCAAAGGCCTTGTTCCCTTCAACAAATCTGAATTTTCTGTCAAGCCTGAATATCCCCATGGCTGCTTCCTCAAACATCCTCCTGTATTTATCCTCACTGATCTTAAGCTGGGTTTCGGCCAAAATCCTGTCATGTATATCTGTGTTTGTACCTAAAAGCCCCCTGTAATTACCTTCATGATCGTAAAAGTCTTTGACATGATTGATCACCCACCGGTAATTTCCATAGTGGTCTTTGATCCGGTATTCTAAAAAAAAAGAATTTTGTTGCTTTAATCCCTGATTTAGTGAATCAAAAAATTTCTTCCTGTCATCAGGATGAACTAAAGCTTCATAATTTTTTTCATCATCTCCCGAAACGGATTTACCAATGAACCGGAGGAGTGTTTTATTGAAAAACTGAAATTTCCCATCTGCATCACAATACCATACCATTACCGGAAAATCTTCAAGCATGTTGAAGTAAAATTTCCTGGCATCATCAAGCTGCTTTTCAGCTTTTTTCCTTAGAGTTATATCCTCTTTTATGGCCAGGTAATTTATAACATCACCTCTTGAATTTCTAATGGGACTTATGGTGGCAAGCTCCCAAAATAATTCGCCTGATTTTGTTCTGTTAATAAACTCACCGGTCCATGTTTTTCCAGCTTTAATGGTATCCCATAACTCCTTATAATCTATCTGAGAGTTTTCGTGCTTAATTATACGGGGGGTATTTCCTATTGCTTCTTCAGCAGTAAAACCGGTTACCTGGCAAAAACGGGGATTAACATACTCAATTTTGCCTTGCGTATCAGTAATCATTATGGAGTTAGCACTCTGTTCAAAAGCAGCTGACAAACGAAGCAAATGTTCTTCATATCCATTATCGGCCTGCTCAGGTATATTATTACTATCAGAGAGCAGGTTCTTAAGTTCATTCAATACATTCTTTTCCGCTTCTTCTGAGTTTTCAAGCTTAAGAATAAGCGATTTCAGTTTTTTTGAAATATTCTGCGCAGAGGAACCGGAATGCATCTTAAATAATCCTTTAAATATTGATTTGCGATAATTAAGTATTTAAACTCCTTTTTTTACATATTTAGAATGATATATAAAGTTAATTATTTTGAAGATTAATTGACTGTTTTATGGAATATTTAGATAAAGATTTTGGCTTTAATGAGCATTTTGGCTTTTATTTAACAGATGTGCTTTGAATGAAAATATTCTCAAAATAAACAGTTAACTTTGTATGCCAAATTGGCATAATACCACTAACTGAGATATGGACATTCAAAGTATAAAGCAACGATTTGGAATTATTGGTCATTCCCCAGCTCTTGACAGGGCTATTGATGTGGCGATGCAGGTAGCCCCCACTGACATTAGTGTGCTTATCAGCGGTGAGAGTGGTGTAGGAAAAGAAGCTTTCCCAAAAATTATTCATCAGTTGAGTCCAAGAAAACATGGTCCTTTCATTGCGGTTAATTGTGGCGCAATACCTGAAGGAACTATAGATTCCGAATTGTTTGGACATGAAAAAGGTTCATTTACCGGGGCACACGAAGCACGCAGAGGTTACTTTGAAGTAGTGAATAACGGCACCATTTTTCTTGATGAAGTTGCTGAACTGCCTTTACTGACACAGGTTAGATTACTCAGAGTACTAGAAAGCGGCGAATTTATTAAGGTGGGCTCATCCAAGGTTATTAAAACCAATGTGCGGGTTGTCGCTGCCACAAATATTAACCTTCAGGAAGCCATTTCTTCGGGAAAATTCCGCGAAGACCTGTATTACAGGCTGAATACCGTGCCCATTTATGTGCCACCTCTCAGAGAAAGACAAAATGATATCATAATGCTTTTCAAAAAATTTTCATCCGATTTTGCTGAAAGATATCGTATGCCGCCTCTACAGCTTACTCCGGAAGCCGAAAAAATTTTATTGAATTACCGATGGCCGGGTAATATCAGGCAACTGAAAAATATGGCTGAACAAATTTCAGTTATTGAAAGCAACAGGATAATTACTCCAGACGTTATATATAAGTATTTACCGAGTAGCAAAGAATCTAATCTACCGGTACTGGCAAGTGACCTGAGAAAAAATGAACCTGATTTAAGTGAAAGAGACATTCTGTATCGTTTGCTATTCGAGATGCGAAGAGACATGACAGATTTGAAAAAGATTGTTCTGGAAATTATACAAAACGGACAGGTCAGCGGAAACTTCCATGAAGAAAATCCGAATCTGATGAACAGTCTTTATAAGGATACAGGTAAGCATTCTCTTATTAAAAATGACGAGCCCGAAGGTAACACTGCCACCGATGACCATCATCAGATTATTGACAGCTATGAAGAAGATACCACAGATTATATTGAAGAAAGTCTGAGCATACAAAAAAAGGAGAAAGACCTTATTATGCTTGCCCTGCAAAAACATAACGGAAGGAGAAAAAAAGCGGCTGAAGAGCTGGGAATCAGTGAACGCACTTTATACAGAAAAATCAAGGAGTATGATATAAATGCCTGAAATAATTATTTCACTTTTTTGAAAATAAAACAGAATGCAACAAACTGCAAAAATATTATTAATCATTTTAGTCACTTTTTCCATGTGGGGATGCGGCGTTTATTCCTTTACAGGAGCTTCTATTCCACCTCAGGCAAATACTTTTTCCGTTGACTTTTTCCCCAATAATGCACCGATTGTTCAGCCCACTTTAAGCCAGGTTTTCACAGATGCACTTAAAGATAAATTTTCGCGGCAGACCAATCTCAGACTTACCAATGGAGTGGGTGATCTGCATTTTGAGGGTAGTATTACAGGGTACAGTGTTCAACCTCAGGCAATAGGTGCTGACGACAGGGCTGCACAAAACAGGTTAACAATAACTGTAAGCGTTACCTTTGTCAATGAGTTTGAACCCGAAAATGATTTTGAACAACGCTTCTCCCGTTTTTACGACTATGACAGCAGAGAAAGCCTTGCATCTATTGAACCTACAGCTATCGATTTAATTGTGGAAGCTTTGGTTGAGGATATTTTTAACAGAGCAGTAGTTAATTGGTAATCTGATAATTATGCACAACCCGCAAAAATTTCTGGAAATAATAAAAAGTCCTTATGAAACTGATAAGGCTTCTTTAGCTTTTCTCCGAAAAATTTCAGATAGATACCCTTATTGCCAAACTGCACAAATATTACTGGCAAAAAATCTTCAGCAACTATTTAAGCCGGAATTTGAACAGCAGGTTAACAAGGCTTCAGCTTATGCAGTTAACCGAAGAAAATTCCAAAGATTTATTGCTGATCGCGATAAGCCTGAGCCCATAGCAGAAAAACCTGCTCCGACGGTTGATGATTTTCTCACTCCAAAACAAGAACAACCCGAAGAACTTAAACATATACCTGAAGAACCCCAAAAAGAATCAGAACAATTATCTGAAACTGAAATAACTGTTTCAGACAATCAGGTTGAAAAAACAGAACAAACCATCATTCCTGAAAATACTGAAAGTGTATCAGATATTAATTCAGTTGAAGTTCATCATGACAGCATACCTTCCGAAAAGGATGAAGATTCCGAAAAACTTATGCATGATGACATGTTTATTATCGAGGAGAAGAAGGATAAATTATCATTGCTGGAAATAGTTAAGAAAAGGTTGAAGGAAATCAATTCCAAAAAAAATAAAGCTTCGGAGAAGGAGGAAAGTGAAAAACCGTCAGCAGATTTGGAAAAAAAAGAAGAAAAACCCATTAATGATAGTCAGGTTCTTGAAAATAAAACGCACAACCTCCATCGTATTGATTTTGAAGCCAGGCAAAAGGAAAAACCCAAACCTAAAATCCCTGACTTTATTTATGGAAAACAGGCCAAAAAACCTGATATAAACTACCTTATTGATAAATTTTTAAAAGAAGAGCCAAGGATTAAGGTAAAAAAAGATCTGCCCGAAGAACAGGAAGACCTATCTGCGGCCAGCACTGCAGAAGACCCTCAATTGGCCACAGAAACCCTTGCTTTAGTATATCTTAAGCAAGATAAAAAGAAAGAAGCTCTGGATGTATATGAAAAATTATGTTTGAAATTTCCCGAAAAAAGCAGTTACTTTGCAAAAAAAATATTAGACATTAAAAACGAAATCAATCCTTAAAAGAAAAAAATAATGGGTATATATGTTTTAATATCAGTTTTAGTCCTGATAACTTGTGTTTTATTAATACTTATTGTGTTGGTTCAAAATTCAAAGGGTGGTGGCCTTGCATCGAACTTTGCTTCCAACAATCAGATTATGGGCGTAAGAAAAACCACCGATTTTCTTGAAAAAGCCACCTGGACACTTGCTATAGTGTTGCTTGTTTTAACCCTTACATCTACATTTGTTATTCCACGTGGGCAAGTGATAGAAACCCGTCAGAGTGAAATCAGGGATAGAATTCCTATGACAACCCCCGATTTCCAGACACCCCCGGTTGAGCAGCCCCAGCAACCCACACAACAGGAAGAAATAATTCTGGAATAAACCAGGGATTTTTATAACGGAAAAGTGTCAGTTTGTCATTCAGGCTGACACTTTTTTTATTATCTGTCGCTATTGTACGCAAAAATGTCCATTATGCACTATACAAAACCCTTTGGCATAAAAAATGACAGAAGGTGAACGTGCAATTAAAAAAGTACATTTTAAATCGAACTTATTTATTGTTTAACAATTAAAAATAGAAAAAATGGCAAACATTAACATCAAGCCTTTAGCAGATCGAGTATTGGTTGAACCTGCTGCTGCCGAAGAAAAAACCGCTGGTGGTATTATTATTCCCGATACTGCAAAAGAAAAACCTATGAGAGGAACTATTGTTGCTGCTGGCCAGGGAACCAAAGATCAACCTATGACCGTTAAACCCGGTGATACAGTTCTCTACGGAAAATATGCAGGTACTGAATTATCTGTAGATGGTAATGATTATCTTATTATGCGCGAATCAGATATTTTCGCCGTTATCGGGTAATCAGGATGTTTTATAATTGAAAAAGTTAAACTGAAATATTAAAAATTAAAATTATGGCAAAAGATATTGTTTTTAATCTTGAAGCAAGAAACGCTCTGAAAAAAGGTGTTGATAAACTTTCAGATGCAGTAAAAGTAACCTTGGGACCCAAAGGTCGCAATGTAATTATCGACAAAAAATTTGGCGCGCCTGTCATTACAAAAGACGGTGTTACTGTTGCCAAGGAAATTGAACTGGATGATCCTATTGAAAACATGGGTGCGCAAATGGTAAAGGAAGTAGCCAGCAAAACTGCCGATGTTGCAGGTGATGGTACCACAACCGCAACTGTTCTCGCACAGGCTATTATTACAAGCGGATTAAAAAATGTTACTGCAGGTGCCAACCCGATGGACCTGAAGCGTGGTATTGACAAGGCCGTAGAAAAGGTTATAGAAGATCTTAAAAAACAATCAAAGGAAGTTGGCGACAGCATTGAGAAAATTGAACAAGTTGCCACCATTTCTGCTAATAACGACCATAACATTGGTAAACTTATCGCCGAAGCCATGGGTAAGGTGAAAAAAGAAGGAGTTATCACCATTGAAGAGGCAAAAGGTACCGAAACTGAAGTAAAAGTTGTTGAAGGTATGCAATTCGATCGTGGTTACATTTCTCCTTATTTTGTTACCGATACCGAAAAGATGGAAACTGTATTTGAAGATCCTTACATTCTGATTCATGATAAAAAAATCAGCACAATGAAGGACTTCCTTCCTGTTCTGGAAAAAGTAGTTCAAACCGGTAAACCTTTACTTATTATTTCCGAGGATGTTGATGGCGAAGCTCTTGCTACACTGGTAGTTAACAAGTTGCGTGGTTCATTAAAAATTGCTGCAGTAAAAGCTCCCGGATTTGGTGACCGCAGAAAAGCTATGCTTGAGGATATTGCTATCCTTACCGGTGGTACAGTAATTAGCGAAGAGCAAGGTTACAAGCTTGAGCAGGCTGATCTTTCACAATTGGGTAGAGCAGAAAAAATCAGCATTGATAAAGACAATACAACTATCGTTAGTGGTAAAGGTGAGCCCGACATGATTAAGGCCCGCGTTAACCAAATCAAATCGCAAATCGAAAACACAACAAGCGATTATGACAGAGAAAAACTGCAGGAACGTTTAGCTAAACTGGCCGGCGGAGTAGCTGTTCTTTATGTTGGTGCTGCCAGCGAAGTAGAAATGAAAGAGAAAAAAGACCGCTTCGACGATGCTTTGCATGCTACACGTGCAGCTGTTGAGGAAGGTATTGTTCCCGGTGGTGGCATTGCTTACATCAGAGCCCTTGAGATACTCAATGGTTTTGAAGGAGACAATGCAGATGAAACCACAGGTGTTGCCATTGTTCGCAGAGCACTGGAAGAACCTCTACGAATGATAGTTGAAAACGCCGGTGTTGAGGGTTCAATAGTAGTACAAAAAGTAAAAGAAGGCAAAGAAGACTTTGGATTCAATGCCCGCACTGAAACCTATGATAATCTTTATGAAAGTGGTGTAATTGACCCCACAAAAGTTACCAGGGTTGCTCTTGAAAACGCTTCATCTATTGCAGGTATGCTTCTCACTACTGAATGCGTTCTTGCTGAAGTTAAGGAAGAAAAACCCGACATGCCTCCTATGAATCCAGGCATGGGCGGAATGGGCGGAATGATGTAAAAACTATAATTCCCCTATATATCATCAAGGCCCCGTTTTTTATGCGGGGCCTTTTTTGTTTTTTAAATATGGTAATATCAGGGTTCAACCACAATCTGGTAACCCTCTGCTTCCACAATATCGCCGGGCTTTACTTTGGCCCTTTTTCGATATTCTGTTTCTCCGTTAAGTTTTACAATACCATCTTCTACCATCATTTTGGCTGCACCTCCACTTTCGGCAAGCTGAATAAACTTAAGCAGCTTGTAAAGTTCAATGAAATCGCCATTTAAAGGAAATCGAATTTGTTTCATAAGATTTATTCCTCTTCAATTACGATTTTCTCGATTTTGTCGCCCTGGCGAATTTCGTCAATAACATCCAGCCCTTCGTATACCTTACCAAAGCAGGTATGTTTTCTGTCGAGATGCTGCGTGTTCCCACGGTTATGACAAATGAAAAATTGTGAACCACCTGTATCGCGGCCTGCATGTGCCATAGAAAGTACTCCACGATCATGGTATTGGTTATCACCGTCAAGTTCGCAGGGAATGGTATATCCTGGACCACCCGAGCCTGTGCCGTGGGGGCATCCTCCCTGAATAACAAACTCAGGAATAACCCTATGAAAATTTAGTCCGTCATAAAAACCCTTACGGGCCAAATCAACAAAATTCTTAACTGTAGCCGGGGCATCCTTTTCGTAAAACTGAACCTTCATTACCCCTTTTTCTGTATGAATACTAGCTTTCAACATAAAAAATATTTTTCTTATATAGTTAATGCAAAATTGCATTGGCAAACCTAATGATTTTTCCTGATTCATTAAAACAAAAAAACCCGGAGCATGCCCGGGTTCCAGAATTTATATTTAAGCTATTAATATCTTTTTGTAAAGTAGGCTTCCAGTGTATCTGTAATCACCTGTTCATCCGATATGTTGATTCTTACCACATAACTCATACTAATCATATTTTCGCTGTACCCTCCATAGCCATCCAATATCTCAAACATACCAATTTGCTGGTAGGGTATAAACACTTTTGAACCCACTACCATAGCCGAAATCTCAAGCCCTGCATCATAAAAATTTTCAATAAAAATATTTTCTTCATTGAATTCATCTAAAGTTATTCTTGACTGAAAATAAGATGGCATAGGAAGCCGATAGCTGTATTCTTCCACATTCCAGGTGCCGCGGAAGTTTCTGCGTGAATCAAATTCTGTGGTTTCACAGGAGGTAAATACCAAACCTGTAATTATAACCAATACCGATAATACTCTTAAACCTGACATAAGACAATTGTTTTTGGGTTAAAAATAGTGGTTAAAGTGGTTATTGATATAAGTGCAAATACTGTTTTTATTTTTATCTCCTGGAAACTCACCTTACTCTTGAGCTCACGGGATTTTTCAATCCGGAAAATTCGGTGAGTTCCATTTTAATGCTTCCAACGACTATGCCAGACTGTATCATAACCGGAATTTTATTTTTATCATCTGATATCCAGAGAGTCATGGGATAGGGTTGGCTGAAAACATCACCGGTTAGCACCTGAGGTCTGAACCTTAGTGTTCGGAATGTTCCAATTCTGGTATTAACATTTTCTCTTCCATCAAAAACAACACGGGAAACATAAACACTATCATCCAGAAAGAAACTAACATCAAAAATATCTCCAACCTTTGCATCATCATAATTATAAGTTCGCAGGTAATAAAATGCGGAAATAATATCCTGCACATTGGGTATAACAGGAACCGTAGCTGTATTGCTTATGGCGATGTTTTCGAATTGGTTAAATACTACATCCTGACTTTTTCTGTATCCGCCCTCATTTATTCGTCTGATGAAAAGTAAAGGCACAATAGCTTCTTCATCCAAAAATGTTTCGTAACGGTTTACCACTCTGAAGAAAAAATTAAAAGCTCCTCGTGTACGTCCAATACCCACAACGTTCATTGTGTTACGACCTGCAATCACTTCATTATCGGGCTTTATTTCAAGAGAAGCTATTCCGGCATTTACATTTCCTGTCAAATAGCTGTCATAAAAAACCCTGTAAGTAATTTTTTCTCCTCGATGAAAAGCTGTATTTTCAATTTTACGCAATTCCTGCCCATGTGAGGCATTAGCAACAAAAGCTCCCACAACAAAATAAAGCAAAAATGTCGTGACGATATATTTATAAAAATTGCTCATAACTGGAATTATTTTGGTTTTTGTAACAGTTAACGAAATTAATCGCTTTATCATTTACTTTTCCCTGAAAAATTATCAGGGTTTATAGTATTAAATATATTTAACACCATTAAAACCAAAAAGTATTCCAAAAACAAAAAAACACTTTTTATTAGTCTTTCAGGATAGTTCTCAGCTGTTTACAAGTGACGACTACACTACCACATTCACAATCTTACCCGGTACAACAATTACCTTTTTGGGAGATTTTCCCTCCAGCCACTTTTGTGCATCATCCATTTTAAGGATGGCTTCTTCTACTTCTTTAGGAGTACTTCCGGCCGGAAGTTCAACTTTAAAGCGGGTTTTTCCATTGAAGGATACAGGGTATAATACCATGTCTTCGGCAATGTAATCTTCGTTCCATTCGGGGTATTTAGCATTAACAACACTATCAGAATTTCCGAACAACGACCACAATTCTTCTGCAATATGGGGTGCAAAGGAAGAAATCAGAATGGCCAGTGGAGAAAGTATTTCACGCTTGTTGCATTTAAGGTCCGAAAGTTCATTTACACAGATCATAAATGAACTTACTGCGGTATTAAAGGAGAAACGTTCAATGTCCTCACTTACCTTTTTAATGGTTTTGTGAAGAACTTTCAACTCATCAGCATTGGGTTTTTCTTCTGAAACTTCAAATTGGTTTTCACGATTGTGATATAATCTCCAGAGCTTTCTGATAAACCGAAAAACACCTTCAATGCCATTGGTATCCCATGGTTTGGCCTGCTCCAGGGGTCCCAGAAACATTTCATACAACCGCAGTGTATCTGCTCCGTATTTCTCAATCAAATCATCAGGATTTACAACATTATGGAAGGATTTCGACATTTTTTCTATTTCCCAACCGCAAATGTACTTTCCACCCTCAAGAATAAATTCTGCATTTTTAAATTCCGGGTTCCAGCTTTTGAAGGCTTCAATATCCAGTATGTCATTGCTTACAATATTCACATCCGCGTGAATAGGCATAGTATCATACTGCTTACGAAGGTTATATGAAACAAATTTATTGGACCCCTTTACCCGATATACAAAATTCGAACGACCCTGGATCATGCCCTGATTAATGAGTTTCCTGAATGGCTCCTCTTTTACACTCACACCAATATCGTAAAGGAATTTATTCCAGAAGCGTGAATAAATCAGATGGCCGGTGGCATGTTCTGAGCCACCAATGTAAAGGTCCACATCCTGCCAGTAATTTATGGCTTCAGGAGAAACGAGTGCACTATCGTTTTTCGGGTCCATATACCTTATATAATAGGCACTCGAACCTGCAAATCCGGGCATGGTATTGGTTTCGATCGGATAGCCTTCTTCGGTTTTCCAGTTTTGTGCGCGGGCCAAAGGTGGTTCGCCGGTTTCTGTGGGCAGGTATTTATCCACATCGGGAAGTTCAAGCGGCAACTTACTCTCATCCATCATATAGGGTATTCCATCCTTGTAATAAACCGGGAAGGGTTCGCCCCAGTAGCGCTGGCGACTGAATATGGCATCGCGAAGACGAAAATTAATTCTCATCTTACCAATACCTTTGGCTTCCAATCGCTGGTTTACAGTTCGGATGGCAGTGGGAACATCCATGCCGTTGATAAAATCGCTGTTTACGAGTGTTCCTTCTTTAGCATCGTATGATTCCTCTTCAATATTTCCGCCTGAAACCACTTCCAAAATGGGCAGGGCAAAATGTTTAGCAAAGGCATAGTCGCGGCTATCATGTGCCGGTACCGCCATGATGGCTCCTGTTCCATAACCCGCAAGCACATAATCGGCAATATAAATAGGAAGCGGGTTGCCGGAAAAGGGATGTTCGCAGTAAGCACCGGTAAACTGTCCTGTAATGGTTTTTACTTCAGCCAAACGTTCTCTTTCAGTTCGTGCACTGGCCTTTTTAACGTATGCCTTCACTTCATTTTCAAATTCAGGACTAGTGATTTTTTCTACCCATTCATGTTCAGGGGCAATCACCATAAAGGTTGAGCCAAATATTGTGTCGGGCCTGGTGGTGAAAACTTCAAGGGAAATATCATGCCCCTTTACGGGGAAAAAGATGGTTGCTCCTTCCGAACGGCCAATCCAGTTTCTTTGTATTTCCTTGAGTGATTCGCTCCAGTCGATGGTATCCAAACCCTCCAATAAACGGTCGGCATAGGCAGTAATGCGTAACGACCATTGTTTCATTGTCTTTTTTTCTACCGGGTAACCACCCCTTACAGAAAAACCTTCTTTAACCTCATCGTTGGCCAGCACAGTGCCAAGTTTAGGGCACCAGTTTACCATGGTATCAGATAGATACGCAAGACGATACTTCATCAGTACATCCTGTTTCTCCTTTTCACTCATTTTCATCCATGCCACGGCGGTAAACTCTTCCTGTGGATCGCCGGCAGCTTCCAATCCCAGATTTCCGCTTCTTTCAAACTGTGTAATTAAATCCTTAACCGGTTTTGCCTTATTTTCTTTTTTATCAAAATAGTGTTCAAAAAGTTGTATAAATGTCCATTGTGTCCATTTGTAATAGCGGGGGTCGCAGGTGCGGACCTCTCTGTCCCAATCAAAGGAAAAACCAATTTTATCAAGCTGCTCACGGTAGCGTTCAATATTACGCTCTGTAGTAATGGCTGGATGCTGTCCGGTTTGTATAGCATACTGTTCGGCAGGAAGGCCATAAGCATCGTAGCCCATGGGGTGCAATACATTAAACCCTTTCTGCTTTTTGTACCGCGAATAGATATCAGAAGCAATATACCCCAGCGGATGGCCTACATGCAATCCCGCACCCGATGGATAGGGAAACATATCCAACACATAATATTTCGGACGACCGGTATCAATTTCTGTTTTGTAAGTTTTATTCTTGCGCCAGTATTCCTGCCACTTCTTCTCTACACTCGTAAAATTGTATTCCATTGTATTACTATGTTTAGCATCTTTTTTCGATCTGCGAAATTAGTAAATGTAAGGGAATAAATTACCATAGATTGTTTTTACGAACTTACCTGGATTATGAACAAAATCTTTATTCGGAAAACATGAAATATATGCAAAAAAGTATATTTAATTGAAAGAAAGCATACATAACTCCAACCATTTCGTTTAAGGAATTAACCGGATTTTTGCCTGGGTAAACCGAACCAGAAAGAACTCCCTATACCCTTCTCACTCTCTATACCAAAAGTCCCCTGGTTTTTGGCAACAAAATCCTTGATAAGTATCATCCCCAAACCACTACCTTTTTCGTTTTGGGTGCCCGGAGATGTTCGCGCTGGCTGGCTTTCGTTTAACAGCATCTGAAGCTGTTCTTTATCCATTCCTACGCCATGATCTTTTATACTCACTTTTATGCCATCAGGCAATTCTTTTATTAAAATATCAATATGCCCTTCAGGAAATGAATATTTAATGGCATTGGATAAAAGATTCCTCAGTATTACCCTTACCATATCAATATCGGCAAATGCAGAGAAATCATTGCCATCGGGAAAAACTTCAGTTATCAGTCTCTTATTTTGAATCGATGGCCTGAACAAGTTTACCGATTGCTTTACCAACTTAAGCATATCAACCACAACGGGTTTAAATGCAACATTATCCATTTGAGATCGCGACCAGTCGAGAAGATTCTGTAGCAGGTCATAAGCCCTGTTGGCTGAGTCATGCACATTGCCAGCTATTTGTGAGATTGCCTCCTTATCGAAGTCTTCTATTTCGTCCTTCAGCGACTCTGATCCAAAAAGAATAATATGAAAAAGGTTCTTCATATCATGAGAAATGACAGAAAAAAGCTGATTCTTTACATCATTGAGTTTTATCAATTCATTGTTTTGCTTTCTGATGAGATCCCGGTTGTTTTTAAGCTCTAAATGGGTAAATACTCTTTTGGTTAACTCTTTGGCATTAAAAGGTTTGGTTACATAATCTACAGCTCCTTTCTCAAGTCCGTTAATCACATCCTGTTGATCCACTTTTGCCGTAAGGAATATTACCGGAATTTCTGCCGTAAGCTCATCGTTTTTAAGTTCTTCACAAACTTCAAATCCGTCCATCCCGGGCATAGAGACATCCAGCAGTATAAGGTCGGGGAGATTGTTTTTTATGGCTTTAAGAGCTTTAATACCGCTGTCGGCATAACTAACTCTCAGCCCTTTTTCATTTAGCAGGTGCGCCAGTACCTGTATATTTTCTGGCACATCGTCTACAATCAGAACTTTAAACTCCTTCATTTTATCATTTTTCTTATTCTCTTTCATTGTTGCAGTAATGGTTTCTAGTTTCTGAGTTTCTCAAAAGAAGCAAGCAACTGGTTAATGCCAATAACATTAAATGCCCGGGCTTCATCCCTTAGTTTTAAAGCAAAAGTTGCCAGGTTAGGGAGATCCTCCTTTTGTGAGAGCTCCAGCAGTTTTTGCGCAAAATCTCTTACCTCTTCAAAACCCAGTATATCGGCAATTTTATCAAATTCCCACCATATTTTATCGTCGATGAATTTTTGCGCATTACTCTCTGATCCTGAATGCTCATTAATCTCTTTTTTTATCAAATCCAGAAAGTCTTGTGATTCAAAATAATCAATGGAGATTTTTGTTTTTGCAGGTGCCTTTTTCAATTCTGATAAAGATTCCGAAACCAATGTTTTGTGTTTTCTTGCTTTCAGTACAGAAACCTTATGCAATATTACCGAAAAACGGGTGCCTTCTCCGGGTCTGGATTCAACTTTGATTTCACCATTCATCATTTGTACGAAACGTCTTGAAATGGCTAGTCCAAGACCAGTACCTTCCTGTTTGGCAATCCGGATAGGTGCCTTCTGATAAAAGGGATCAAAAATCAGATCCATATCATCTTCTTCAATTCCAATACCTGTATCAGTAACCATTATAATTAAATCAGTCAGGTGCTTTGTTGCATCATAATTATTTGTTTTTACAGTTATGGAAACAGAACCCTTTTCGGTAAATTTTACCGCATTACCCACCAGGTTAAACAATACCTGTCTTAGCCTGACTTCATCCATGCTGATTACTGCCGGAACGCACGAATTTACATGGGTGTGCAAACCAATCCCCTTATTCTCAACTTTTAATGAAAAAATCTGCTGCACATCATCAATGAGGTTTCTTATATTAAGAGGTACAGGTGTTACTCCCATCTTACCGGCTCCCAGGCGCGAAAGATCAAGGATATCATTTATTAGGCTCATAAGGGCCTTACTGCTTTTTTCAATTCCCGACAGGTGGTCCTTAAACCGACCGTTATCCACCTGAAACTCCTTCAGTATCTCTGTGAATCCCATAATAGCATTTAGCGGGGTACGTATTTCATGACTGATGTTGGCAAGGAACCTGCTTTTGGCCTGACTGGCTTCTTCAGCTTTTTCCTTGGCCAGTTTGAGCATTCTCTCAGTTTCCTTTGACTCAGAGATATCACGCGAAACAATTCCCAGAAGATATCCATGTGCCGATTTTACCGGAAAAATAGAGCTTTGGATGGTTTTTCTTTTGCCGCCTGAAACAATAAATTCAGCCTCATTAATACTCTGGAACCACGGACTTTCGCCTGTGCGCAGGGTGTGCTGAATGTTTTCTTTTAAAAACAGGTTATTGATTCCCAAAGGACTTTCGGGAGCCACTACATTTGACAAAAAAGTCCATATTTTCTGGCTGAGTGCTGCTTTTCTGTCAATTCCAAAAATTAATTCACAGCCCTTATTCCATTCAATTATAGAGCCTTCAGGGTTAACAATAATGATGGCATCGGTAGAGTTTTGTACCACATTCTTAAATTTCTCTTCGCTTTCTTCCTGCGCCTTTACCCTTTCGGTTATATCTGAGTATACAATGGCCACACCCAGATCAGGCAATGGAATGGGAGCTGCACTTACGTTGATCCACGTAATCTTATCTATCTTTTTAAAAATCCCCATCTCCACATTTTCCACTATTCTGTTTTCCTTTAAAGCCCGTACACTGGCAAATTCTTCAGGAAGCATTGGAGTGGCATCGGTTCGTATGATTTTCCATTCTTCCCCGCCAACATTGCGTACCAGGTGTTCTTCCTTTTTCAAACCGAGGAGGCTTTCTGAAGCTTTATTGCAGTCAATAATATCGCCTGACTCATTGGTAATAGTAACTCCTACCGGAAGAAGAGAAAAAATTGTTTTGAGCATCTGTTCACTTTTCATCCTCTCCGATTCAGCATTTTTCTGAGCAGTTACATCTTCAATAATGATAGCTACATAATCATCTTCTGGGATAAAGGAATAAAAGTTTACAATTGTACCTGTTTTTAAAAGAAAGCTTTCAAGCTTCTGGTTCTTATTTTGTTTTACAGTTTCGAAAAGCATGGGTAAAATATCATTTGCTTTACCGGGAAATACATCCTTAAAAGGACTACCTACCATGGTGCCAGCATCCAGTCCTGTCATTTTTTCAAATGCGGCGTTTGCGCGGAAAAAATGAAAATCAACCAGTTTACCTTCAATAAAAACAGGTTTCAGAACCAGTAAACCATTGATCATATTTTTAAAAAGAAGACGGTATCTCCTTTCGCTATCAAGTAAAAGATCTGCTTCTCCTTTACCGGATTTATTTGAGTTAATTTCCTGACCTTGATTTCTATTTCTATTTTTATCCATTCAAATTTTTTTTGATTTGGTTAAAGATGATGTATCTTGTTTTCCCAAAAAAATGATCCCAGCAGTTTGCCGGATCAATTTGAAAAACATAACAGGTTTGGGTCTATAAATGTAGGCTTTTTTCGTAAATCGAAAAGATAAAACATGCTTTCGAAGCCATTAAAACCAGAAAGTATACAAGGTAAATCTTACTGTAAAAGTACTGTTGGCACTTACAATTTTATTGTAATTTTGCCCGTGTTTATGATGCCTTGATTGATAGTATTTTAAAATCTCAAAAAACACTTTATATGGATCAAAATAACAAAACCGGGTTATTCAGTGAGTTTGCACCGGTTTCAACGAAAGAGTGGGAGGAAAAAATTCTTGAGGATCTCAAAGGTGCGGATTATGAGAAGAAACTGGTATGGAGCACCTTAGAGGGGCTTAAGATCAGGCCTTACTATCGCGCTGAAGATCTTGAAAACCTAAGTCATGTTAAAGCCTTGCCGGCCCAGTATCCCTTTGTAAGGGGAAAAAAGGTAAAGCATAACAACTGGATCATCCGTCAGGATTTTGAAGATGACAACCCTGCAGAAGCCAATGCCAAAGCCCTGAATGCTTTGAAAAAAGGTGCTGAAGCTGTGGGTTTTAATGCCCGTGAAATACATGATGAACTTCAATTGAAACAATTACTGGAAGGCATTGACATTACACAAACACCGGTAAATTTTGTCCATTCCAAAAATTATCTGATTCTCTATCGTCGTTTAGTCAGCCTGCTTGAAAAATCAACCCAGAAGGCTGTGGAGACCAAAGGCTCAATGAATTTTGATCCATTGGGTTATTTTCTCCTTTACGGGAAATTCTATAATACTGCCGAAGACAATTTTAATGAAGCCACTGAATTACTACGTGTAGCCCATCAAGCGACTCCCGAATTCAGAGTTATCAATGTAAACGGCCAGCATTTTCATAATGCAGGGGCCAATATTGTTCAGGAACTGGCATTTGCTCTTTCACAGGGCAATGAGTATCTCGTTGCTCTTACGGAAAGGGGCATTTCGGTAGATGATATTGCACCACACATACAATTTACAATCGCGGTGGGTTCCAACTACTTTCTTGAAATAGCAAAACTGAGAGCTGTTAAAATGCTTTGGGCAAAAATTGTTGAACAATACAACCCCCAGTCGGGCGAAAGCATGAAAATAAACATCCATGCCGTTACATCCGGATGGAATAAAAGCATTTACGACCCCCATGTGAATATGCTACGCACTACAACTGAGGCAATGGCAGCAGCCATTGCCGGAGTTGACAGTTTATCGGTGGAACCCTTTGACATCACCTATAAGAAACCCGATGCATTTTCAAGCCGCATTGCACGCAATCAGCAAATCGTGTTGAAAAACGAAGCATGGTTCAGCAAAGTTGCCGATGCTGCCGCCGGATCCTATTATATTGAAAATATTACTGATGCCATTGCTGATGCCACCTGGAAATTGTTTGTACAAATCGAAGAAGCCGGTGGTTTTGTAAATACTGTAGAAACGGGTTTCATCAAAGATGAAATAGAAAAAACCTGCCAGAAACGCGACATGGAAATTGCCATGCGTAAGCAGATTTTTGTGGGGGTTAACCAGTATCCCAACATCCTGGAGCGCATGCTCAGCAAAATCAGACCCACTGCAAAGCTCAGTGATTTGGGCGGTTTACGACCCTATCGGGGCGTTCAGGCTTTTGAAGCACTGCGCATGTCGGTTGAAAATCATGAAACCAAAGGCTTTTCCATTCCGAAGGTTTACCTTTTTACCTATGGAAATCTGGCCATGCGCAAGGCAAGAGCCACCTTTGCCACCAACTTCTTTGGATGTGCAGGATACCAGGTTCACGAAGCCCCTGCTGTTAATAATATGGAAGAGGGTATTCAGAAAGCTCTGGAATCCAAAGCTGAGATCATCGTCTTTTGCAGTTCCGATGAGGAATATGCTGAAATTATCCCGGCGGCAACAACTATCAAAGAGAAATTACCCCATACTCAGGTTGTAGTGGCAGGTAATCCCAAAGAAATCATGGGGCAGTTGAATGAAGCCGGTGTAGGGCATTATATCCACATGCGAACCAATGCACTGGAAAGCCTGCAGAGGTTTAATGATTTGCTGGGAATAGCCTAAAAAGAAAATTCGAATACCAAATATCGAAATACGAAATGAAATGAAAGAAAATCCGAATGTCGAATATCAAAGCACGAAAAAGCCTAATATGTTTCGGATTTCGAATTTCGTGCTTCAAATTTCAGATTTAGCTCCGCTGAGCTCGCCTTTGGCTCGGTTCATGCTTAAGATTTCGGATTTCGGATTTAAAATATTTTAAACATCCCACCATATGCGACCTGATTTTAAAAATATCGATTATAAAGCAGATATAAAACCAGCATCTGACCCCAAAAGCTGGGAGAAAGAAAATGGCATCAGAAAAGACTGGTGTACATCGGAGCAGATTCATGTAAAGGGAGTTTATCTTGATACCGATCTGCTGGAAATGGAACACCTGAATTATGCTGCCGGTCTTTCGCCCTACC